>JBJKZY010000001.1:0-59910 GCA_045568995.1 Fidelibacterota bacterium
ACGTACCACTCGTTGAAAGATTCTCATCGCCAAAAGATATACTACCACTCAAATCTGTTATACTGCCAGTAGAAAGCGTCATAGTACCATCAATCGATGCTTCATCTTCAACCGTTAAATCGTCTGTTGTAGTTAACTGCTCTGCTAATACAGTGCCTGTAGATACTATAGTCAAATCATCAGCAACATATGCATCCACAACTTCTGTACCTTGCCAGATACCAGACGTAACTGTTCCTACCGCATCTATTTCATTATCGTTTGCAGTGGTGATAACTGTTCCCGTTACATTCGGAAAAGTTATCGTACGATCAGCTGTAGGATCATCTAAAGATATAGTTGTCTCAAAATCATTGTCCGTCTCACCCTCCAATATAATTGGAGACGTTCCTGTTAATACACCAGTAGAAGTTGCTTGAACACCTGTAATATTTGATCCATCTCCACTAAATGAAGAAGCTGTAATGGAACCTGTAGTTGAAAGGTTTTCATCCCCAAAAGATATACTGCCATCTGAATCAGTTATCGACCCATTGGATAAAGTTAAGTCCCCAATATTAGAACCCGATGAAAGGGAACTAACACCGGCACTTAATGTACCCGTTGTAGATAAATTCTCATCCCCAAAAGATATACTACCGTCTGAATCAGTTATCGATCCATTGGATAAAGTTAAGTCCCCAATATTAGAACCCGATGAAAGGGAACTAACACCGGCACTTAATGTACCCGTTGTAGATAAATTCTCATCCCCAAAAGATATACTACCATCTGAATCAGTAATCGATCCATTGGATAAAGTTAAGTTCCCAACATTAGAACCCGATGAAAGGGAACTAACACCAGCACTTAATGTACCTGTTGTAGAAAGAGCGTCATTACCAAATGAAATTGCATCAGATCCTGATGTAATGGATCCATTTGCGATTGTTACATCTCCAACTTCAGAACCGGATTCAAACGCAGATACACCTGCGTTTAATGTACCCGTTGTAGATAAATTCTCATTTCCAAAAGATATATTGCCACTTTCATCCGTAATCGAACCATCTGATAAAGTTAAATCACCTACAGTTGTTGCAGATGAAAAACTAGAAATCCCAGCTGTAAGTGTTCCCGTTGTAGATAAATTCTCATCACCAAAAGATATATTACCCCCCGAGTCAGTAATAGACCCATCTTCAAGTACAAGGTTCCCAATTGTTGATCCACTTCCTACCGTTGCAGTTCCAGTTGTCACTAAATTTTCATCCCCAAAAGATATTGTTCCACTTTCATCCTCAATAGCTATTTCACCATTAGAAATATTTAAGTTTGCAATCGAAGCCGCCTCTTCAACATCAATATTGCTAAAATTGCCGGTAGCAGGGTTATTTAATCCAATTTCAGCACCATCAATATTCCCGCCATCAATATTAATATTCTCAAGATTCTGAGTTGCAATGTTTCCTAGTCCTAAAGAAGTTCTTGCTGTTGCTTCACTTTCTACAGTCCAAGATTCACCATCAGCAACAATAAAGTTCCCATCTGCTAATTCTAAATCAGAGATTGTTTCTAAACTTGATCCTGTATTTAACTTATCATCAACATAAGCCTTAATAGATTGTTGCGATGCCAATTTTATATCAGAATCTGAAGCCATGTTGTCTTCATCAAGGACCGCAGAACCACTTACAGAATTGGCAACAACTGTTCCCTGCACTTTAAGTGTATCTATAGATAATTCAATAAGATCACTATCTTCTATAGTCCCAATTGATCCACTACTTATCACAATCGTACTGTCTAATAAAATGGATGATCCATCCTCAGGATCAATATTGATACCCCCCGAAGTTGTTTGAATATTAATATTTGAGTCACCAGCTATGATATCATCCGCTTCAATTGCTGAAGGGATACCCCACTCTCCAGATCCTTCTCCATCCGAAACCCAAGATTGACCACTAGTCCCTTCCGATGTAATCCCAAATTCTACCTTGCTCGCTGAAAGGATGCCATCCTCCACAAGATCAGTTAAATTAGAGTCTAGCTTTTGATAACTAGAAAGCGTATCAAATAATGCATCACTTGTAGTGTAACTCTCTAAAGAGTCTTTCAATACATATACATCTAAATTAGGGAGGTTTATTAACTCATCATAATCGGCAGTGCGTGCATAATTAGAAGTGTCTGACAAGACAGAGTAAAAAACAGAAGTCATAGACTGCCTAGGTGATAACGTTGAGCCATCAACTGTTAATTCCAAGAAAGCTTCATTTGGGATAGCAGTAAAAGGATTAACATTTCCCAGCATTGTACTAATAATACCGTTGCTTACTGTAACCTCTAAATTTTCAGACCAGACTGGATCACCACCATCAACAGAGCCGTAAAGTTTGAAAAGTATTTCATAGCTCCCATCTTCTGTTGGACTACCATCGGCTTTTGTTATCAGGCCTTGGTACGATATACGCCTTGGCACAGACTCAGACGCATCTTGAATGATTGAACTTATCTCATTTTTTATAACCTT
This sequence comes from Fidelibacterota bacterium, assembly GCA_045568995.1. Taxonomy (GTDB): domain Bacteria; phylum Fidelibacterota; class Marinisomatia; order Marinisomatales; family UBA1611. Next base: position 2,516 of record JBJKZY010000001.1, read on the forward strand.
GTTTTTACCCCTTTTCTTTTTTTTCGTACTTTGAGTAAAAACTATAGATAAAGATAATGTGAGAATAATTATGAATCTCTTCATGGTAATCTCCTATGTTGAAAACATAAATGTGTTTTTAATATTCTAAGTTTTTTGTTAATCATGTGGAAATCCTGGTGGCTGAGTAGGCAAAGGTTCTTTACTATCTGGAGCGAAGACCTTATCTAAAATTAAGTAAGTTATTCCTGCCCAAATTGGATATTTGCCCCATTCAACTAGGACTTCATTCTTCATTTTAAATCGATTAAGAACAGAAATTTCATTTTTAAAATTTTTCGCACTCATAACTTTTGTAACAGAAGTTCGAACTAAAGGATCCAATCCATAAATCCCAGATTCGCTTAGCACCTTATACGGATCAGATAAAATATCGTTAGCTATCCAATTATTATAATTCATAGAATCAAAGACTCTGATATAAAACAAATCTTCTGATTCAGCGAACTCCCAGACTAAAACATATTTAGCATTTAAAAGGCTCGCATTCTTAGATACACATTCATCATCTTTACAAAAAAAATTGTAATTTTCACTAAGAGTAAGCTTTTTTAAATCTTTATTTATATACACCTTTTCGTTAAACCCAACTTCTTGTATCTGATTGAAAATTATGCTATTGATAATCTCAATATCCACTTGAGGGATTTCATCTTCAGCATAACTTTGAATTAAAATTCCTTTTCCAAAGTTTTTAACAACGACAGTATTAGTATCTGTAACCGTAGAAAACAAGGAATCACTAAACACTATCGTAGTATCTAATAATTCTTCTTCTGGAATTGTTGGATCGAAATATTCTACAATTAATGTATCTCTATCTTCAAAACCAATTCGATCTTTAATTTTCAAAACCACTTCTAATTTTGTCCCTGGATTGTTTTCTGCTAGTTTTACATCTAGTACATCTTTAAATGTTATCACACTTTTTAGATATGTCTCTCCAAAGGAATCTGTAGATATTTCTTGTGAAAAATCGTTATCACTATTCAAAACAAGCCCCGGAGAAAATTCCCAATGATATTTTATTATTGAGCCATCAGTTACATATGACTGAGATCCATCTAAAAATATAGAACCTTTAGAAAGCGTTTTTATATCCCTTCCTGCATTAGCAACTGGGCCACTATTACCTGAAATAAATAAATCACCTTGACTATAAATAAGCCCCTTCAATAAAATTCCTAAAAGGAGGAAAGGCAAAATGTTTTTTTTATAGTTCATGTTTCCTCCTATTTATCGCTTTTTATAATAGTAGGAGTTATAAAGATAAGTAACTCACGCTGCTCTTTATCCTTGCTCCCATAGTTGAAGAATCGTCTAATCAATGGCAAATCTCCTAAAAGTGGAACTTTTGAGTTCCTTTCATCTGCAGAATCAAATATCAATCCACCAATAAGTAATGTCTCTCCGTTATTAACTCTTACATTCGTATTTGTTGATCTGGTGGAAACCATTGGTCTTTGGTCATGACCTACAAAACCAATAATATCTTGTACTACTGCATCAATTTTCATACTGATTACATTTTCATTATTAACTCTAGGTAAAACGTCTAAAGAGATATTTACCTGTTGATTTTCATATGTATAAGGGTTTGTACCAAACACGCTTCCTTCTCCTTGCGGCACAAGAACTGGGATACTAGTCCCAACAAGGATATTCGCAGGTGAATTATTTGCAGTAGTTATTTGAGGCTCCTGTAATAGTTTTGTACTTCCGTCATTTGCAAGTAAAGATAATATTGCAGAAACTATGGGACGACTTAGCGTTGCAAAATTCATAGTTTGATCTCCTAAGGTGAGATAACCAAGATCAAATGTAGAAGAAGTATCTGTATCCAGGCTTTTTACAATGCTCATCTGCTCTCTTAAATCCCAATTAATACCTATGACTTCATCATGCTTTAATGATGTTTCAATGAATTTTACTGCTATATTTATTTGATCACTTTCAATGTCAAGAGATTGTAGCACACCATCTATAAGAGGAAAATTGTTAGGTAAATCTGTTACTAATATTATATCCTTTTCTCCGGGTTCGAGATTTGTTGTTGCAGTTGAAGATATTGCTCTTATTTTTCCTCTTGGAGATAATACTTCACTAATAGCCTCTGAGGCCATATCGCCATTTATATAGTTCAGTCTAAACATCCTTGTTAATAATTCTCCGCTTAGAGTCTTTTTTGATGTCATAGGTTGTATGATTATAATGTTATCCTGAACAAACCATTCATAATTATTAACATATAAAATAGCATCCAAAGCAGTCTCTAAACTAACATCCTCAAGATTAACTGTAACTCGTCCCTTAATATTATCACCCATTATTAAATTCAAATTATCTTGTGAAACAAGCATTCGTACTGCATTAACTAATTTTGCATCCTGAAAGTTTATACTGACTCGAGATGGAGGTAATCTTCGAGCAAGGTTTTGGTTTTTTGATGCTTTTTTCTTTGCACTATTTTTCCCCCAGGTAATTTTAAGAGTATGTTTTTTCTTTTTACCTTTTGCGGGTATCATTTTTATTTTGTAGTCTGGTACTCGAGTAAAGTCCAACTTAATTTTTATTTTTTCTTTTACTTCTTTTTGATTAACATTTCTTGGAATTTGCAAAGAATATTGATACAAAGGACTCTGATTCCCTTTTTTTGAAAAATTTCCTTTTCCCCATTTTACATTTTTAAATAATAAACTTAAACTTGGTGGAGCAAACGTTTCATTTGTCACATAATCAAAATTGGCACTTGAGAACTCCAAGGTAAGAGAGAAAACATCTTCTTCTTCCGTTATGTATATCCTCTCTAATTCTGGGGTCTCTGGGAAAAAATTATATCTAGAGGAACTTGACTGGCCAATTAAAACTGAAAATAAAAAAGCATATAAATATATTTTGACAATTATTGAAATATTTTTCATTTATCTTTCCAGGTTAAGGTTTACTTGGTATTCATTTCTTATTAACACTACTTGATTATCCAAAATCTTTTTTACGGTGAATCCTTTTACTCGCTCTCCTACTCGCAATATTTCATCATTAATGATTGCTTTTTTCCCATCTTCAAACTGAATAATTCCTGTCAGACTAAACCAATCATCATAGATATTACTTCGGTCGTAAAAAATATCATTCCTCCATCCTGAAGAACTCAAAGAAGGTGGGTGTCTTTTTGTTGTGTTTTCATTACCAATTTCTGATTTTAAATCAGAACTACGAATTATTTCAGAGTTACTAGTTTTAAGCTTTGGGAAAAAAATGAAAATTGTTTCTACCGTCACAAGAGAAAAAATAATAAAAACTATAAATAATATTGTTTTCTCCCTTTTCATGATTCTAAACCAGTATAGGTTGCAAAATGTAATTGAGCTATGACCCCTTTAGGATCTAGGCTATCTAATGAAATCATACAGGATTGAATCCTTAAAGGAGAATTTATTTTTTCATAATTTTCTAAAAATTTCCCCAGATCAAGAAAGTTTCCCCTTAAGTTAAATTTCAAAGTTTGTCTTTCAAGTTCAAGATTGATTGTTGAATTCTGACCTAATTCTTCAGGAAATGTGTTTTTTGGATCTATTTCTACTTTGTAAAGTTGGATATTTAATTTGCTAGCCATTAACTTGATACGACTAATTTCACTCATTAATTGCCCACCTGAAATATTATACGATTTTATAGTGTCCATTATCGATTCATATTGATTTCTTGAATCATTAATTTTGTCGATCAATACCTCATTATCTATTAATTCTTTTTCTATTAAAGCTATATCTAACTTGTATTTATTTATTCTATTTTTCACTTGAGATCGATCTAACAAATAGAGAAAAAACAATAAAATAGTTATTGCCCAAAATATGAAAAATTTAGTTTTTTGACTTTCCATCATTAGTAAATCAGTCTAATTGAAAATTGAGTTTCTGAATTCTTGATTTTTTTCCCTTTATCTATAAAAACATTTTTGAATTTGCCTGTGGTCTCCAATTTTTTTTGTAACTGCCCTGCTTTTTTTAAAGACCTATCTAAATTTTCCTCATAAAATCCAATTACTTTAATATTGATATTTGTTTGTCTTAAATCAAGAGACTGATCAGGAATATTTAATTCACCGTTAATCATTTTCAGATCAGTCACATGAAAATCTCCAGGTATCTTTTCACTTATATATTGCAGTAGGCTTACAATACTTTTAGAGACATACTTATCGTTATCTATATATTTTTTAAATCTATCTACTACTGAATTTTTATTTTCTACATCGGACTCCATTTGTTTACGCATTGTCATAAGGCTTAATTCAGATTTTTTGATAGGAAACTGATCTTTTAAAGGTTTTATTTCTAACCTGTTTGCGAATGCTCCTAAAGACAAAACCATTACTATGCCTAATAATGCTTTTTGCAAAATTTGATTTGCTCTAAAATATTGTAAATCTATTTTTTGTTCTTTTGGTAAAAGATTTAATTTGGACTCTGGATCCATTAGTAAACCGAGGTTTGCAACATAGTCTAATGACAAAGAATTTGCGTTGACATTGCTGTAGGTGTTTAGTATTTGTTGGGATTTTTCTTTTATAGATTGCATAGAACGATCCAAATCACGTAATACTAATTCGTACTCGGATTCCTGCTCTTTAAATCTATTTAGCTCCTCTTTAAGGGTATCTACTTTATCGGCTTGGTTAAGAGGGATTTGTTCTAGATTATATACTTGTTTTTTTATATCATCTATTTCTCTCTTTTCTTGAGAAATTTGTATTTCTAGCTTGGTACACTTTTCTTCCATGCTCTTTATTTTTTTTAAATTAATCTTCTCTGATTCAGATAGTACATTTTCCATTGATGATATATCATTTTTCATTTTTGCAATTAATTGCTCGGTCTCAATTATTTCATCAAATAATTCTTTAGCCCTTAGTTTCAATTGGGCCACATCCATATAGCTTTTCATTTTACTATTACTGATTTCCCATCTCCATTCATTACTTTGGTCTTCTATTTCATTGTCATAAATTGAATTTTCAAGGGAGTTTTTCATTTCATTATGAATTTTTGAGATCTCTTTATCAAGCATTGCCATTTCTATTCTTCTATCTTTTAAAGTTTGATTCGCACTTTCTAATTGAATTTCTATTGAATCTTTTTCTTTAATTTTAATATCTATACTAGAGTAAAGATTCGCTATTCGCTCATTAATCATTATCTTAAAAGTGGGATAGAGACTTTTTATTTTTAAAAATATATTTAAAGTCACATGATAATCTGTTGATAATCTTTTTAAATGATTTTTATTATCGGATAGTAACCTTTCATATCTCATTAAGTCTCTTTCAAATAATTCATTATCATTATCTATAAGATTAATTTCACTCTCTAATTCTGATTGATCATTTTGCAAAGAATCAATAAATCGACTCATTTCAAAAATAATCTGTTCTAATTTTTGTAGATTTATTTTTAAATCTTTTTCGAACTGAAATAAGGCTTTTCGTCTTTCATTAATTTGGATATTTGTAGATTGCTTGCTGTTATGGAGCTTAAGAATTTTTAATTGATCTGAAATTTGACTTTGAAGATCTTTTTGGTATTTATTAGAAGTAATATATTCTTTCTCAATTTTTTTTAGATCCTCTTCTATCTCCAATTCTATTTTTTTAAGATTTTTTAATTTCTTTTTTAATTCTATATGTTCTTTTCTACTAGAATTCTTTCTTTGCTTGTCTTCTATCTCTTTTTTATTAATGCTTTCTTCAAAAGCTCCATGAGCTAATTTTATTTTTTCAATATCCCTTGAAATTTTATCTACTTTTGATTCCAATTCCGATTTAGATACATTTATCTTTTTTAGAGAATTTTTATGATTTTTAATTTGACTATTGCTTTGATCAATTTCACCAATGTAAAATAAAATTTTATCTTCGACCTGATTTAGGGTTGATGTCAGCTCATGATTAGCCAACTCTACATCAAACCCATGCAAAGCCTCTTCTTTTTCTAACACCACTGATGCTTTCTCTTTTGCGATTTTCTTTGGGATTTGTATCAGATCTCTATCGGCATCATCTATTGCTCGGGTTTTTTTATCGGGTATACTTTGTATTTGAAAGTTGAGATCTTTTATTTTGTTTTCCGTTTCCATTTTTATTACAGAAAACTCATCTTCAATTTGAATTAATGCTTCATTTTTTTTATTTAATTTTTCCACCCATTTTTGAATAATCGACTCTTCATAGTTCATTTTAGATGTAAGAGATCCAATTTTTTTTAATATATTTTTTTTCTTCCCGCCATAAGGTCTAAGCTTGATCAATATCTCTTTACTATTCTTTTTGTATCGAACCATAAAAAGATCATATCTTTTTTTAAAACGCATAAAAACTTTATCGATCTTTTCAATTTCATCTACATCTAAAGCAACACTTTCTTTCACCATATTAGTTGCTATTTTTTCTGTATTACCATCATTATCAAAACGATCTAATCCAGTTTTTAAAAATGAATGATATTCTTCTGAGTTTTTTCTTATTATAGTTTTCTGCAATACTGATACAGAACGGTCCCTGCTTGATTCCTCAGATCCAAATTGTAAATCCCATTCCTTCTTTTTATTCTCAAGATTCTCTAATCTGTCTTGGAGTCTCCGACCAGATTTCAAATCCTTTTCTAATAAGCTTATCTGTTTTTTAATATTTATAATTTTGGGTAGCTTATCTTTCTTATTCTGTTCTAAAGACTTACGAGCAGATTTTCTTTCTCTGATAATTTTTTCTTTTTTACTTTTTACATTTTGAAAATGTTTTTTATGTATTGATAGCTCTTTTTTTAGGTTGTCTTCTTCTTTTTTAAAAAAAGTTTTAATTGTTATATTTTTCGTTTTCTTTACCTTTGCAAGTTTCAATCCTTCTTCTGCATCTAGATACCTTAACCTTTTATCAAAATCGTTTAATATTTTTTCTTTTCTTTTTTTACTATCTGTAATTACTGGAGCTAGTTCATGCTTAATCTTATCGCCCTGTTCTTTTTTAGAAATACATTTTTTTTCCAGTTGATTGATGTATATCTCTGCATTTGAAATATGTTTTAGAATATCATTTTCTTCTTGTTCTAGAATGGCAACCTGATTGGTTAGTTGGTTTTTATTTTCAGAAAACTGGTCATTTTTTTCAATCGCCTTTTCTAAATTATTAATTTTTAAAGAAACCTCTTTCAGAGTTTTTTTCTTAAGCTGTTTTCTTGGCTTTAATTCTTTTAAAATATTTTTGTGATGTTCTAGCTCATCATTCATTTCCATAGAATCACGAACATAATTCAATAAGCGGAGATTTTCTAAACGTAGACTCTCTTTTTCTTTTAAATCTTCTTCTTGGACATCGATATTATTTTTCACAGCTGATATTGCTTGCTGTTTTTCCCGTTTTTTAATTTTTGATTTGTTAATCTCATCACGCATTCTATCTCTTTCTAATCTTATTTTATGTATATCATTATTGATTTTTAAAATAACATTAGATCGATTTTTAAGATGAATCAGGTTTTCAGGAGCTTTAATTATTAAATCTAATATTTTAATTAGTTTCTCTTTTACCTCTAGCCCCAGGTCTTCATCAATAAACTTGTTTTCTATGTTGCGACTATTATTATCTATTGCAGCTTTAAATGAATCTCTAATTTGATCAATTCGTTTTGTATTTTTAGTTATTAAATATCCAGCCTGCTCTAAAGTAAGAATATCTTCTTTTGCAATATTTTCTACTGACTTCATTTTATCCAGAAATGATTGCTTAAATACTCCTGAAATACTTTTTAACGAATCGTGTAGATACTGCAATTCTTCTACCTCTTCATAATCATGAGAAAGTTGCAAGCCATACTTCTTAAGAAATTCAAGAAATTTTATTAATTCGGATTCAAGGTCATCTATTTCTATTGCAAAATTTTCTTTTTTGTCATTCAACAAGGCTCTCTGATGAGCCGCAGATTTAATATTTTTCCCTTTATTAATTTTTTCAGCAATTTTTCTATCACCTTTTTTCTGTTTTTGCTTATCAGATTCAAAATCTAATTCAGAGATTCGTAAATTAATTTCTTCATGTTCTTTGTACTGATTGAAAAGAACCTCACTATGAGTATCTAGTTTTGATTTAGTTGCGTCTAGATTGGAATGCAATTTTTTCTGATTTTTTTCAAATTCTTTTTTTAAAAATTTAAAATCTTTAGAAGTACTGATAAGCTTCTTATTTGCAGATTGAACAGATTTGATTTTTCTATTCTTCTCAATATCTAGTCTCGCAATACTATATTTTGCGCTTTCTGGGCTCTGATTGGATTCAATTTCTTGTTCTAAACTAATTATCTTCTCTTTAAGATTGGTTAACCGCACTTTAGAATTTTCTCTTTTTATTGATAAATTATTTTTTTGAAAGAAATTTCTTTTAATATTTTTAGATGCTCTATCATTGATCAAATGTGATTCTATAATCTCCGATAGTTTTTTGGTTTCAATTTTTACTTTATTACTTATAGCTAGATCAATACCTTTTACATGACTACCTGGTCCTGATATATACATTTTTTGTATTATCGGTTTTGAGTTTTGTTTTTGAGTAAAAGAATTTTCAAAACGAAAAATAGAATTTTTAATCTCAGTGCTAAAGCCTTCTAAAACATGTTCCAATATTGGTTTAGCATCTTTATATAAAATATTATTACTATTGGGATCATGGCTAGGTTCTTCAAAACCATAGTAAGATAAAAAGTGTATGGCCTCCCTTATCTTTTCTTCTTTTTTTACATTAGAATTATCCAAGTCCTGGATGCTATTCAGAAAAAAATTAAGCCCTTTAGGAAAATCTAGAGAGTCTAAAATTTCACCACCTGCACAAAAAACAACATCGGTTTTCAAACGTCCTATATATATAAGGAGTGATAAATCACTCTCATTTTCAATTTTATAATACTGATAGATATTCTGTAAAATTTTAGGAATTGTTGTGATGTAACGAACTTGCAAACCTGATTTCCTTAATGACCTAAAGTCATTATCAATCTTATTTTTTGATGATGAAAAAGAAACCGTTGCATTTTTAGTATTATCCATATCCCTTTCATAGTCAAAGATGATATCTTTTTTTGGGGAGCTATAGACTTTGCTAAGGGTACTGCTTAGATTTTTCTCAAAGAGTTTTCTGACTCTTACCGGATATATTTAGATAAGTCATTTCACATTGATAGGAATCAGAATGAATCGCAAGATAAATTCTTTTTTTATCCTTATCTTGGAAAATTTGATAAAAAAGATTAATAATCAATTCGGGTAAAGTATTTATAACACTACCTTTTACTCTTATTGGTAATTCATAAGTGTTAGATCTATTAATATGAAAACCATGATATTTTAAGGTACAGTGTAGAAATGTTATATGATCTCCGGATTGAACAAAAGTCATAGAATCTTGGGACTCCATTAAGTTTTTAACAATGTGTTTGTAAACTCTTTTGACCGAGTTTTCATTCTTTTTGCAGATGAAGATCCAGACGTTTTTAATTTTGAGGATTGAAAAGAGTTCAGTAGGATCCTGCGGTCTATTAATGTTCTACGATTTTCAAAAGTTCGAGTTTCGGAATTAACTCTACGTTCAATACCACTACGCATATCATTAAGAAAATTATTGGTAATTTTTACTCGCCGCTTATGATTAAGAGATCGCCTAGCTAAGATCCTCCGATCAAGATTTCTCCTTCGCTCATTAATTTTACGGGAATTCCTTTTTTTATTAGAGCTATAAGATTTAATTCCTTTGTTGGTTTCCTTAGTTGATATGTTAATTAAAGACTGATCTTTAATTTTATGAGAGTCTATTCTAGCGTCAAGACTATTCGTAAGAAATTCCTTAGCGGTTGGAAAAAAACTTTTTTGTTCTATACCTTTAACAATGGTTTTATTAGCAATAAAAAGTATATCAAATGAAATAAGATTTTTAATGTGATAATAAATTTTATCTTTTGGAAAAGAAATCGAATTTGCGATTTGTGAGGCAGTTTTGGGTTCTTGGTTAAAACAATCTAAAATCTTCTTGGTAATATCTTTTTGAAGAATTTTAATGGCTCTAGAATCGTGAACGACCTTCTTATCTTTAATAGTTGAAGGCATGTTATAGCAATCCTGATAAAGAATTATCTACTAGCAAATAAGCTAGAGGTAGATATGGTGGGAAACCCACTGATATATTTTGATACCGCATCATGTATTACCTCGGAAAAAGTAATTAACTGAATTTATTGCATAAGATGTGTTGATTACAAGAAATGATTGTAATTACAATATTGAAATAAAATATTTTAAAGTTAAAATTTGGACAGTAAGAAAGAAGGTAAATATTTTATTACAATTGTATATAAAATTTAAGTTTTGATCTGTATTTTTTTTTACAGATTATCCGGTATATTATAAAAAACTTACTTATCATGTATTTTATTTAGGACAATATTTATAAATGAAAAAGAAGACCTGTTTCAACAAGGTAAATTAAGAAAAAAATATATTTTATAATTTTGGTAATGACGTATTTATATAGCCTTATAATGAATTGTAATATTTTTTACATATATAAAAAATAAAATAATAAGTAAGATATATATATAAAATTATATCATTTAAATTTTTTCAAAAAGAGACTCTTTTTCTTCAAGTAATTCTAAGTACTCTATTTCTAGCTTATCTATTTTTTCTGTTTCTTTCAATAATAGCTGATAATTATCTTGGTTTTTTTTATTTTGAACCAAAGCCCGGGCCTTATCAATTTCTGTCTCAATAGCCTTTATTCTTCGCCCGATTGCTGTTTTTCTATTTTTTACTTTTTTCTTTATTTTATAGCTAATAGCTTTATCAAATGATTGATTTTCTTTATTCTTCTTATCAATATCTTTGTTTAATCTCTGATTTTTTTTCCAATAATAGTAATCATAATTTCCATTGAAAACTTTTAGCCCCTTATGCCCAACTTCACATGTTATGTTCGTTACTTTATTTAAAAAATGACGGTCGTGTGAAATACAAACAATAGATCCTTTATATTCTTTTAATGCTTTTTCTAACACTGCCCGGGCTTTAATATCTAAATGATTTGTAGGCTCATCCAATAATAAAATATCCACTGGAGAGATAAGCATTCTTGCCAATGCAACTCTTGCTTTCTCTCCACCAGACAATACCCCTATGCTTTTTTTTATTTCTTCTCCTGAAAATAAAAAGCTTCCTAAAAAAGTTCTAATTTCTGTTTCACCTAACCCTTCTCCCACTGATGCTACTGAACTATATATGTCATCATCTTTTTTTAATATCTCCAGCTGATATTGCGCATAATAAGCTGAATCTACATTTGGGCCCTTTACTATTTCTCCCATAGTTGGTTCTATTTCCTCAGCTAACAACTTCAACAAAGTTGATTTCCCTGCTCCATTGTGCCCTACTAGTCCTATTTTTTGATTTCTCTCTACTTCAAATTTCAGATGTTTAAATACTATGTTTTTGTCATAACTCTTACCAACATTATTCAATGAAATAATTTTTAATGGAGACCTACCTTTATTGGGTATTATAAGGCTTAATTGTTTATTTATTTGTTCTGGCTCTTCTATCTTTTCTAATTTTTCTAAACTTTTTACCCTGCTTTGAACCTGAGATGATTTGGTATTTTTATATCTAAATCTTTCTATAAACCTTTCTGTTTCCTTAATTTTTTTTTGCTGATTTTTATAAGAACTTTTATGTTGTTCCATTCTAATTGACTTCTGGATTAAATAGTCAGAATAGTTACCTTTGAATAGAAATACTTTTTTTAATTCAATCTCTAAAACGTGATTTATTGATTTATCTAAAAAAGTCCTATCATGACTAATTAATACCAAGCTTCCGCTCCACTCCGATAAAAAGTTTTCTAGCCATATTGTCGCATCTAAGTCCAAGTGATTTGTTGGCTCATCTAAAATAATTACATCGGGGCTTTTAAGTAAAATAGATGCTAGCACAACACGCATTCTCCACCCACCGGATAAAGTTATAATTTTTTTATTGAATTGATTTTTACTAAACCCTAGTCCGCTTAATATTTTTTTCGCCTTGCCTTCAATCGACCATCCCCCCAAGACCTCATACTCATGTTGTAACTGACCAATTTTTTTTACAATACTTGTGTTGTTTGGGTCCTTTCTGATTACGTCATTTAAAGAACTTAATTCTTCTTCTATCTTTTTTAATGTAGGAATGGACTTTTGAACCTCTTCAAGTATTGTTGAGTCTGATCCAGTAATTAATTCTTGTGGGAGATATCCGATACTAGTTTTTTTATCACTTTGGACATTGCCTGAATCAAAGTCTTCTTCACCTATTAAAATACGAAGTAAAGTTGTTTTTCCTGCTCCATTTGCCCCAACAAGACCTATCCTCATCCCTCTTTTAATACCAACGGTTACGTTAGAGAATAAATAATTACCATTGTAGGATTTAGAAAGATTATCAATGAATATCATCTTAGTATATTTAAAAGTTGTTAAATATCAGTCGAATCAAATATAACCCACCATATGATTCCCTTTATTTTCCATGAGATTAATATCAACTATTTTATTATTATAGCTTACAGGGATTTTAACTAACGTCTTTATGTAATTATCTGTATGCCCTACTAAGAATCCGTTTTTTAACCCTTCAAAGAGGATGGGTCTTTTTTTATTTATAAAGTTATTATAAAAACTATGCTTCTTTTTTTCAGATAAAATATGAAGCATCTTGCTTCTTTTAGATTTATCACTTTTGGAGACTTTCTTATCTAATTTTATTGCATTTGTATCTGCTCTTTCCGAGTAAGAAAAAACATGCAGGTAAGTAATATCAAGTTCTATTAGAAAGTTATATGTTTCTAAAAAGTCTTCATCTGATTCTCCAGGGAAACCAACGATTACATCCACACCGATACAACTATCTCCATTTGTATCCTTTATTTTTTTTATTCTATTTTGATAAACTTTCTTATCATATCTACGCCTCATAGCTTTAAGTATTTTATCTGAGCCTGATTGAAGAGGGATATGAAAATGAGGCATAAGTTTTTTTGAAAAATTACTAAACTCAATTATTTCATCCGTTAAAAGATTGGGTTCTATGGAAGAAATTCTTATCCGACTTATTTCATTTATACTATCTAATTCCTTTATCAAATCTATAAAAGATTCATCATGCCTTTTTCCAAAATCACCAATGTTTACGCCTGTTAGGACAATTTCCTTATTACCAGACTTCACAATCTCTTTTGCAGCTTTTATTGTAGCCGAGATTGATCCACTTCTGCTCTTACCTCTAGCCAACGGTATTGTACAAAATGAACATGTATAATCGCAACCGTCTTGAACCTTTAGATAAGCCCTTGTTCTCTCCTCCATAGAAAAAGATGGTTTGAAAGAATTAACCTCATCAATACCTGATCTAATAACCTTAGTGGGTGTTGCAATATTTGTTTCACTCAAATACTTTAAAAGATCAAATTTATCTTTAGCGCCTAAAACAACATCTACTCCATTTATTTCTGCAATACTATTTGGCTGAAGCTGTGCAAAACAACCAATAACCGCAATTTTGGAATGCGGACTAATTCGCTTTGCTCTCCTAATTAGTTTTTTAGCCTCTTTATCCGCATTTTCAGTAACAGAACATGTGTTTATAACATAAAAATCTGCTGCACAGTCAAATTTAACTTTTTCAAATCCATGCTTTACAAAATCACGTGCTATTGTTGATGTCTCTGAAAAGTTGAGTTTACAACCTAGCGTATAAAATGCTACTTTTTTTGTTGGTGTTCCCATTATTTATAAAATCGTATAAAATATATTAAGCAATATTAATTATTTTATTTTAAAATTTTCAGCCATGAATATTAAAAATAAACATATAATATATAAGGCACACTTATTAAAAATACTTAATTTTTTAACTAAATTTTATATTTGCTTAAAACTTTTATTAATTTTAAAATTTAATAGTAATAATATTAATATTAAAAAAACACATACTCTATGAAACTTGACTCTGTTGATCATAAAATATTAAGTGAATTGCAACAATTTGGAAGAAAGTCAGCAAGCCACATTGCCGAAAAAATTAATGTTTCAGTACCAACTATAACTGAAAGAATTAAGAGACTTCAAGAGGCTGGTGTAATTATTGGGTTTCAAGCAATTATTGATCCAGTTGCAATTGGATTAGATGTTGCTGCTATTATCACAATTATTTCTGGGTCTTCTCAATATTATAAAGAAGTTACTCTAGCCGCCGAAAAGACTCCTGAAGTTGTGCAGTGTTTTAGCACAACTGGAAATGGTTCTCATACTTTATTAATAAATACAAAAAACTCTTATACTCTTGAAGAGCTACTAAGAAAAATTCAAAGTTGGCCTGGGGTTATCAGAACCGAAACACAAATTATATTATCGTCCTATAAAGATGGAATTAAAATTCCAGTTTAATAAAAAATATTGAGGGAAACATGAACAAAATAGTAGCAGAATATATTTGGATGGATGGGCATTCTCCTACCCAAAAATTGAGATCTAAAACAAAAGTGTTAGACATATCTATTAAAAACCTAGAAGATTTACCATTATGGGGATTTGATGGATCAAGCACTAACCAAGCCCAAGGAAACGATAGTGATTGTATGTTAAAACCTGTATATAAAATACTAGATCCAATTCGAGGAGGAAATAATCTTTTGGTAATGTGCGAAGTTCTTAATCCTGGCGGTACACCTCACAAGACAAATTCAAGAGCACATTTAGTTAAGATAGCAGAACTCTTTAAAGATGAAGAAGCTTGGTTTGGTATAGAACAAGAATATACATTATTTGAAGGTCGTAATCCCCTTGGATGGCCTGAAGGTGGATACCCAGCACCCCAAGGACCTTTTTATTGTGGAGTTGGAGCAGACGAAGTTTACGGTAGAGATATTGTTGAGGAGCATTTAGATCTATGTTTAGAAGCAGGTCTTGAAATTTCGGGTATTAATGCAGAGGTAATGCCTGGACAATGGGAGTACCAAATAGGACCACTAGGCCCATTAGAATCTGCAGATCAAATTTGGTTGTCTCGCTGGCTATTGTATAGAATTTCGGAGGACTATGGTGTAAGCGCAACCCTACATCCAAAACCAGTAAAAGGCGACTGGAATGGTGCTGGAGCACACACTAATTTTAGTACAAAAAAAATGAGGAGAGAAGGTGGCATAAAGGTGATTGAAAGTGCTTGCGAAAAATTAGCTTTAAAACATGATTCACATATTCAAATTTATGGTGCGCATAATGAAGAAAGGCTTACTGGTTTACATGAAACTTGTAGTATTAAAGAATTTCGCTATGGTGTTAGTGACCGAGGCGCATCAATCCGAATACCTATGCAAACTGCGAATGATGGTTATGGCTATTTAGAGGATAGAAGACCAGCTGCAAACATGGACCCTTATAAAGTATGCGCAATGTTAATAGAAACAGCTTGTAAATAATTATTACTTTCAACAAAATTAATACAATATTTCTTTATAATATTTAATTATAAGAGATAATAATGTTTTAATAAAATAGGAAATAAAAAATTATGGAAAAAAATTTTATTGATAAAATTGATCAGATGATAGAAAAAAAGCATCTACTCCGCCACTCATTTTATAGGGCATGGAATGCAGGGGAGCTGCCGAAAGAAACTATTCGCGAATATGCAGCACAATATTTTCAACATGTCTCTTTGTTCCCTCGCTATTTATCTGCTATTCACTCAAATTGCGATGAAATCAAAATAAGACAGCTCCTTCTAGAAAACTTAAATGAGGAAGAAAAAGGAAATGAAAATCATCCAGAATTATGGATGCGTTTTGCTGAAGGGATGGGAAACAATAGAAAAGATGTAAAAAAGACGATTCCAATCAAAGAAACTGAAGAATTAGTAAAAACATTTAAAAATTTGTCTAAATCTGAAAAATACCATATCGGACTTGCCGCTTTATATTGTTATGAATCCATGCAACCAGAAATATCAGAAACAAAAAAAGATGGGTTGCAGACGTTTTATAATATTGTTGATGAAGATACCTTAAAATTCTTTACTGTTCATATGCATGCTGACAAATGGCATAGAAAAGTTGTTCGCAATCTTATTAAAAAAGTTGCAGACTCAAAATCTAAACAAGATGAAATAACTAATTCTGTTGAACTTGCGTTAGGAGCGCTCAACAATTTTTTAACAGGTATGGAAAGAGTTTATTGTTAAAAATATTTATTTTATAAAAGATGACAAAAAAGGGCAGTCAAAACTGCCCTTTTTTTAATTCTATTATTATCAAGACCTTCGTTCTTCTCCAGTACGGCGATTTTCTTTTCTTTGATAACCTTTTCTTTGATCTACATGTTTTCTTCTTTCGTTATCAACATCAATATTAGATTTTCGGCGATGTTCTGATCTTCGATAATCTTCTCGCCTATCTGAAGATCTTCTTGAGGATCCTTTTTCTCTATGTTCTTCCATTAAAATTCCTTATTCAGTATGATATAAAAGAAAACCCCAGAAAAAGTATTCTGGGGCTGCAATTAACTTTGATTTTAATTTTAAAATGTCGGATCAACAAATAGGGTAGAATCGGTTTTAACCAAATTAACCTTATCTACCATATCTAACGAACTGACCGCTTTTTCAACCATTGCCATTTCGTTCTCATGAATGAAGTCATCTGCACGAGCAATATACGCTAAGTTTTTTACTACTTTATAACGATCTTCATCAGAGGTAAATACATCTTTCAATGCTTCTAATGAATCCCCATATTGATTCATCCTAGCATCTTCATCCCCTAAATCAATGAATTTATCAATAACCTCTGCTTCCATCTGATTATATTCATCATCTGACACATTTGGCAACATAACCTTAACATTGCCACGCATAGCTTCTTTTTCTGACTCGTCTACTTCCCCATCTGCTAAAAATGAAACACATACGAAAGCATAAACTAAATCATGATTTTGACTCCAGTTTGCCATAATCTCACCTTATATTTTTTGTTTTTTAATTAATGTATATATTATTACAGCTAAATATTACAAATGATTACCATATAATAGCTAAATAACATTATAAATTATAATTTGTAAGATTCAAGGTCAAGATTTCTCAGAAATATACTTTTCTTTTTCTAATACGATTTAGAATCTATTTTTGTTATTATAATTTTAGATGTTAACGTAGTCATATAATTATAACTTTCTATAATCAATAATGGAAAAAATATATCAAACTCTTGTAAGATTAAATAGTCTACAATTTAGGTATAGAACAATTATCTCTTTTATCATTGTATTGATTACAATGATTCTTTTAGATATCATTTTCTATCGTAACTTTGAAATTGTATCGAACTTTTTCTTCAAAAACTTTAACATTGATCTATCAAACCCCGATGCAATTGATTTAACATTCGCTCCAGAAATATGGGGAGGTGTTTTAGCAATGGTTCTAGGGACATTGATTATTGTAATTGCTATTGCAGCTGAGTCTTCTCCTAAACTAATGGATTTGTTTGTTAAAGATTGGCTTAGTCTAATATATGTCTGGTTCCTAATAATTGCCTCACTTCATGCCGTGTTAATAATGTTTTATGTTGCTCCGCTTGATAGGGCTTCAAGTTCAGTTTTAAACACTTATGTCTACTTATTTTTAGCTTCATTGTTCACCCTTCCTTATATTTTTTATATTTTACTGTATTCAAAAACAAGTAATGTTGTTTCAACTATTTCTTCAATTATAAAAACCTTTATTAACAACATTAAAAAACCAATGATTCAATCTGCTATGAAAAATGATAAATCTATTGTCAGTGAATATCAGAAAGAAATCATGGGTTCTCTAGATCAATTAGATGATCTTTTAGCATTTACAGAGTTCAAAGAAACTCAGACGGAAATCATACGTGAAATAAGTCAGATAATTCAAATTTACATAAGGAAAAAAAACAGATTTGATGAAACATTTTTCCTTTTAACTGATACCATAAAGTCTAATGCTACCTTTCGCACCTATACGGAGATTCAATACAAAGAAATGGCCGATTCAAAGACTTTTTACGAAGTAAAGACATTTCGATTGTTAGGAAGCGCATATATCAAAATGATTGCAAATGACAGGTTCGACATTGCTTCATTAATACCTGCAGAAATGGTGGACATCGGCAAAACATGCTTAGAAGTGAAAGACGACATAGCTCTTGGACATGTAAACATTCGATTTAATACCCTCTTTAGATTTGCAATAAAACATGCCTACAAAAATAATGAGCCAAGAAATTTATACAACCTTGCCTTTCATTATGCAAATATGATTCAGGAATATATAAAGGCCGATCGCGTAGATATGGCTAAATATTGCTATGATAAATTCAAATTTTATGCAAACGATATATATAAAAATGCAGAGTCAAATCCCGGTCTTTATTTTGTTGTTGACACTCTCACTTTTGAATTAAAAAAATGTCAAGTATTAATTCATGATAAACAATGGAAAGATGAAGACCAATTAGATTTATTAAAAATGATCTTACAACTTGACAAACCTCCTGGATACTCAAAGGATGATGTTGATAAAGGAATACTTGGAGGTAATAATGGAACTAGAAGAATACAAATTGGGCTTGCCTTATTTTACTTATCCGTTGATAAGATTGAGTTTGCAAAAGCTATGGCAGAAGACTACCTAGATGATTTAGCTTATTTTGATGAGAAAACTTTTAAGTCAAACGCAAATACACAGTGTTTTTTACTATCTATCTTTGGCCCTCAATTCTGGGAAGACACTGACAGAGGGACTTTAAATATTTATTTTGCTCCTGAAAAAGATCAAATTGAACCATTTAAAGAACTATTATTCAGTCTAATGGATAAAAAGCTTAAAGCTTTACAAAGAGATGTGAAATTTTTATCTCTAGAAGTAGACAAGCTTATGCAAAAGCGACAACGGCAAGACGGATATCTAAATGATGCTGATAAAGAACAGATGGAAGATTTTCAGAGAAAAATTGCAGCTAGGTCTAATAATGAAGAAAATATTTCGATTCCTTGGACAAAAAATAATGATATTTTATATTCGCTACTTTGTATTGCATTTTTCGCTGATGAAGAAATTGATGAATCAGAAAAAAATATGATTTATGATAGTTATAAAATATTTGTTCCTGAATTAAACAATGAACTTTTCAACAATGATTTTGGACTTACTACTTCAAAATTTATCGACCTGAAAACTGAAGAATTGAGACAAAAGCAATTTGAAAAATCTTTAATAAATATTAGAGAGAACTTGGACGATAATAGTTTAAGTCAACTCATAAAGTGCTATGTAGATATCGCTAACGCAGATGACTTTATTCATGAGAATGAAATCATCCTTATAAATCAAGCGATTGAAAAATGGGACCTAAACTTTAAAGTGAACAAACCAAAATCTGGAAAAAAGCTCAAACTAAAAAATTAATATTACCTTGTAAGAGCAAAAAAGAAAGCTTGAGTTAGGTTTGATATATCACCACTAGCTGTAGCTAAGTTGTTCACAGCAGATTTTGCTACCTCAAAGTACACAGCTCCGCCAATTTCAGGATTTTCTTTCACAATGTTAGTAAAGTCATCAAGACTTAGAATACCATATTTTAAAGAGGTTGTAGAATGTACATGGGCAGTTCGAATAGCATTATCTAATACAAGAGAAAACTCTCCTATGCCAAATGCTGGAGCTTCCACAACAAAAACCGTTGGCTCAGTAACAGGCTTAGATTTCGGCCTCGGATCAGTAGTTTCAAGGCGAATAATCGGTTTTCTTGATGTTGTAAATCCGCTAGGTGTTTTTACCATCATGTCCTTGCTGACTTCTACCTGACCTTGAAATACTAATACCATTGTATCTCCTGTGTCTCCTTCATTCAAAAGCTTTTCTTTTGGACCACATTCAATAACTTTTACAGCATTAGCAATTTTCTCACACAATTCTAATGTTACTTTAGAAAAATGATTTATTTTTTGTATTTGTTCTGCCGTTGGATTCATATTTTACCTAAGTACAAGTGCACTATGTTTTTCATCTATAGTGTAATCATCTTTCGGATTTATTTCAACAACAACATGTTCGTCACTGCTGAGACTAATCCCTGCTCCATCTAATTGTTCTTTGATCATATTTCTAATTAAAGGGCTACCACCTTCACCCATTTGTTCATCTAAACTAAAGCCAGCTTTTCGAATAGCATAACCTACTAATAGCCATCCATATTTAAATTTATAAAATGCCGATATTTTATTATGAGTTTGCCCATTTAAAGTTTTGGGAATTTTAACTTCTTGCAAGCCCTTGTCTTCTTCTTCTTTTAATATAAGATCATCAAAAAACTGAGGTACACCTGGATCGGTTACATGTTTTGCCAGTAGATGAGGCACATGTTCATCTGGAATAACAATTTCATTTGCATTTGCTCTTTGTAAATGAGAAACATTTTCTACATCTAGCACATGAGCAACCACATTACAAGACTCAGCTATCGATTTGGCGGTAAGACACGTTAAAACGGTCTTATCTTCATCAGGATCCTCATGCGGAAGAAGGCCCGAAGCATCAGGCAAGATCATAAATGTTTTTGCCTTATCTAAAAATGCTTTTTTTAGAACAGATTCATTAGTAAAATTCTCAGGAATATGTGAAATCTCTAATCTTTCGAAAGAGACTATTGCTCTTTGAATAATTTCTTTATCCATTTCATTAATTAAAATTATAACCGAATTAGCATCCTTATTAGCATCTATAAGGTTCAAAATAGAAGGGACAGTTTTATTCCATCCGGCTATAACTAAATGACCATCAAATTTATTTTCATCCAAGTCATCATCTCCTTTTAATCTTTGTGCAACCAAAACTGAGGCAACAGCACCACCTAACAAGGTTACTACGCCAAAATTTAATAACATAATAACAATAGTTAAAAACTTACCCAAATGAGTAATTGGGCTGACATCTCCATATCCAACAGTCGTAAAGGTAACAATAGCCCACCAAAAGGTATGGAAAAAAGTATCTAACCAATTAGGCAGATCACTACCAAATGTAAAACTACCTTCAACATCGCTAACCATGTCATTATAAAACATCTCATATTCAAGAATCGTTAATGCAGTTGTAGATAAAAAGATAAGAACAAGCGCCCAACTAGCATATCTAACTAGTTCATTTTCATAGTAAAATGATTTTATTTTATTTATGTAATCTATTGAAAATTTAGATTTTTTATTATTACCCTTTTTTATCTCTTCCTCTTCCAAAATAGAATCCAAAGCCTCCATTTCAGGTAATTCATTTAATTTATCATAAAGATCTTTATTAGCGCCAATGACCTTGTTTAATTCAACTTCCGAAACTTCCTGTTGACCTAATGCCTCTATTTGATTTTTATTTTTCACTATAAATAATTTTCTATATAAATAATATTGTATGAATAAGGTAAAAATTCTATATAATTATTTCACAATAAGCAATTAAGATCTTTAAGGATGATATTCTTGCAAAGATGTTACTTTTGTGCCAATAGTTATAGATCTAATTGCCCTTAGAACAGCATTAGCACCAGATAAAGTAGTCACAACTAAAATACCATGTCTTATACAAGCCCTACCTATTGCTTCTTCATCATATCTAGAACGTGATCCCATGGGGGTATTTATTACTAAATTAATATTTTTATTTTTAATTTCATCATCTATGCTTGGTCTACCCTCTCCTACTTTAAATACATGTTGAGTTGATAAACCGTTTTTGTTGAGAACATTAGCAGTGTTTTCTGTTCCAACCAATTTAAAGCCTAATTCAACAAAGTCTCTAGCTATAGAAATAATATTCAATTTGTCCGCGTCGTTGACTGAAATAAATACATTACCAATTCTGGGAAGCATATTTCCTGCACCTATACAAGCTTTCCTAAATGCCTCACCCAAATTTTTAGAAATCCCCATTACCTCACCAGTTGACTTCATTTCAGGACCAAGGAAGATTGATTCATTAGGAAATTTGTTGAATGGTAAAACTGCTTCTTTAACAGCTACATTTGGATTATCATCCCAGGGCTTTAATTGAAATTGATCTAAAGTTGCACCAACCGATACTTGTGCAGCTATTCTTGCAAGAGGGGTATTCGTTGCTTTGCTTACAAACGGAATCGTCCTACTCGCTCTTGGATTCACTTCAAGAGTGTAGATTTTCCCATCTTTGTATGCAAATTGTATATTAATAAGTCCAATTACATTTAACTTAAGAGCTAACTGTTTTGTAATGATATTTATTTGTTCTAGAGCCGAAGAAGTAATTTTATAAGGTGGTAAAACGCAAGCAGAATCACCAGAATGAATTCCAGCCTCTTCAATATGTTGCATTACCGCTCCAATATGAACAGTCTTCCCATCGCTTACAGCATCCACATCAAATTCAAATGCATCTTCAAGAAACTGATCAATAAAAATAGGATGACAATCTGTTACTTCAGCAGAACGAGATAAATAATCGATTAATTGTTTTTCAGAGTAAACAATTTCCATTGCTCTTCCTCCCAAAACATAACTAGGTCTTGCAAGAACAGGGTAACCAATATCTTCAGCTACAGATACGACCTCTTCAATCGTGACACCAGCTCCATATTTTGGACACCTGATGGATAGTTTATGAAGAATATCTCCAAACTTTACCCTATCTTCAGCCAGATCAATGCTTTCAGGCGATGTCCCAAATATGTTCACCTCATTTTCTTTTAGAGCCTTAGCTATTTTTAAGGGGGTTTGCCCTCCAAACTGTACTAAAACACCCTCTGGTTTTTCGAACTCTATTATATTAAGAACATCTTCCAAAGTAACTGGCTCAAAATATAATCTATCTACTAAATCAAAATCAGTGCTCACAGTTTCAGGATTACAGTTTATCATAATAACTTTATATCCTTGATCTTTTAACCCAGAAACAGCTTGAACGCAACAATAATCAAATTCTATCCCCTGTCCAATACGATTGGGGCCTCCACCTAAAATAACCACTTTTTTTCCTCTTAGTGGTTTTATATCGTTGTATTGCTCATAAGTTGAGTAACAATACGGAGTTCTTGCAATAAATTCAGCCGAACAAGTATCTACTAATTTAAATACAGGTTTTATGGATTTACGTATTCTCGTGGATCGTATTTCAGCCGTTGGTTTTTTCATCATTTTACCAATTTGGGCATCAGAAAAACCATTGGACTTTAATTGTTTTAGTGAATGTGTTTTATTAAATGATGAAATTATCTTAATTTGATTTAGAAACCATCGATCAATTTTTGTTAAATCATATAATCTTTCTACAGTTTCCCCTTTTGTAAATGCTTCTTTAATTTTCAATAATCTATAGCTTGTTGGAAAGCGTAAAGATTTTAAATCTAAAGGTCTTGCTCGCTTTACACTGGGATCGATATCCTTAAATGCTTTAGGCTCTAGACCATCAAGATCAACTTCCAAACTTCTAAATGCTTTTTGTATTGACTCCCTGAAAGTTCTTCCTATTGACATTACTTCGCCTACACTCTGCATTTGGACACCAAGACGACCAGATGCGGACGGAAATTTTTCAAAATTAAATCTAGGAACCTTCGTGACAACATAATCAATTGTTGGCTCAAAAGCGGCTAGGGTTTTCCCTGTAATATCGTTAGAAATTTCATCAAGAGTAAACCCAACTGCTAATTTAGCTGCAACTTTAGCTATAGGAAAGCCTGTAGCTTTTGACGCTAGAGCAGACGATCGACTAACTCTAGGATTCATTTCAATGATGATACAACGCCCTGTATCAGGGTTGACTGCAAATTGCACATTGGATCCTCCTGTTTCAACGCCGATTGTACGTAAACAAAGCTTGCTCCAGTCCCTCATCCGCTGATATTCTTTGTCTGATAACGTAATTGCAGGAGCTACTGTAACTGAGTCACCTGTATGAACTCCCATAGGGTCAATATTTTCAATAGAACAGACAATAATAACATTATCCGCCTTATCTCGGATTACTTCAAGTTCAAACTCTTTCCAACCTATTAAAGATTCTTCTATCAAAACCTCTTTTATTGGACTAGAAGACAACCCCTTTTCTACTAAACTCTTATATTCTTCTTTGTTGTAAGCGATTGATCCTCCTGTACCACCCATAGTAAAGGAAGGTCTAATTATGATTGGAAAATTAATCGTATCTAACAACTTTTTAGCATCTTGAAAATTGTTTACAAATCTACCTTTTGCTGTATCAATTCCGACCTTGTTCATTTCAAATTTAAATTTTTCTCTATCTTCAGCTTTTTCTATCGCGTCCGCCTGTGCTCCAATAAGGTTGACTTTATTTTTTTCTAAAAATCCAGTATTGTTTAATTCCAATGCTAAGTTTAGTCCAGTCTGCCCCCCTACTGTTGGTAAAATAGCATCAGGCTTCTCTTTCTTAATAATTAACTCTAAATATTCTCTAGTTAGGGGCTCTATGTAAGTCGCATCTGCAAGATCTGGGTCTGTCATTATAGTTGCAGGATTAGAGTTCACTAATATGACTCTATAACCTTCTTCTTTTAACGAACTTATAGCTTGGGTTCCAGAATAATCAAATTCACAAGCCTGCCCTATTATAATTGGACCGGCACCAATAATAAGAATTGATTCAATATCAGTTCTTTTTGGCATTTTTCATTAATTGAATAAATTGATCAAATAAGTATCTGCTATCATGAGGACCAGGGCTAGACTCTGGATGATATTGTACAGAAAATACACCATAATTTGTACATTCAAATCCAGCTAAAGTATTATCATTTAAATTCATATGAGTGGGATTGATATTATTTGGCAAGGAGTGCATATCTACTGCAAAACCATGATTTTGGCTTGTGATTTCTATTTTTCCATTGCCAATATTTTTTACAGGATGATTAATCCCTCGATGGCCAAATTTTAGCTTAAATGTTGATGCTCCTAAAGCAAGTGCTAAAATTTGATGCCCTAGACATATCCCAAACATTGGGGCATATCCTAATAAAGATTTTACTGTGCTAATTGCATAATTCACTGCTGCAGGATCACCTGGACCATTTGATAAAAAGATCCCATCAGGTTTTTCGCTAATAATTTCTTCTTTTGTAACATCGGCAGGAAAGACAAAAAGCCTACAGTCAAGATCACTCAGCAAACGAAGAATATTCCTTTTAATTCCAAAATCGATAACAGCTACATTGTACTTTTTCGTTTTATTTGTGCTATACAGATATTTTTTAGAGCATGTAACCTTTTTAGCTAAATCCAAACCCAACATTGAAGGTAAATTTTGAATCTTTTTTATGAGAGAGGCTTTATTATAATCAAAGCTAGATATAACCCCATTCATTGCACCTTTATCTCGAATACGAGAAACAATTGCCCTAGTATCTACATTCTTTATTCCCGTAATATTGTTTTCAACTAGATAGTCCCCAATGGAACTTTGAGACCTC
Organism: Fidelibacterota bacterium; assembly: GCA_045568995.1. GTDB lineage: Bacteria > Fidelibacterota > Marinisomatia > Marinisomatales > UBA1611. The sequence goes on from JBJKZY010000001.1 coordinate 28,155, forward strand.
CAATTAGACGGATATAGAGTTTCATCTTTTATTATAAACCCCGAAACTTGAATTTTGTCAGATTCTACATCTTCATAATTAATTCCGTAATTACCAATATGAGGTGCAGCCATAGTTACGATCTGTTGGCAATATGATGGATCTGTTAGGATTTCCTGATATCCTGTGATACCAGTATTGAAACAAACTTCCCCCGCAGTTTCTCCTTCACAACCAATTAGTTCCCCTTCAAAGCTGTGCCCATCTTCAAGCATCAGTTTTGCTTTTTTCATCTTCTATCGATATCTATTAAAGTAAAGATTTATTGTAAAACAAACAGCTATTAAAAAAGGAAGGTTCAATTAGCAAATAAATCAAAAAAATTAACACTGTATCTTTGAATACATATCAAAGATAAGAAACTATTTAAGCAGGACAAGAACTTTACAGTTTGTAAGTAAACCAAATCTTTTTTCAACATCCCTAACCCTTTCAGAGTCAAGATTAGAAATAGTCAAATTAGTATTATCTTCACTGCTCATAGCTTCGATAATTATTGGGTTTTGCCCGACTCTCCGCCTCACATTACCATCGTCAATGTTGTGAGCATATCCCATCGGACCACGGTTAATTGACCTAGACCTAGTGTAGTGGCGAGGTCCATAAACCAATTTATCTTCTTCATTAAATATTTTAGGAACCATTGCAGGAATATGATAAATATTTCTAGCGTCTATAATTACCCCAGACACCCTTTCAGATTTTGGTGTAGAGTTTCGAGTCATCAAAAAAGTAGACTGAGAAATATTTTCATTTAAATGTCCACCTGCATCAACAAGAATTTCAGCAAGACCGGACATCTTAACCGCTAGAGCGATTGCAACTTCTTGCCTCTCTAAGTATTCAATCTCCCCTTGCTGATACGCGCTGCCAACTAATGTCTCAATTCTACGCTGTGTCAAAGGATCGTTATACATTATCTCGCCAACTGTTCGTCCGTCAAAATTCACTATTTTTATTAACCCTATCATATTTTGTCTTGCTTGAGACTTAGCTTCACCTTTTGAAATTTTTAGATTTTTTTCAATCATTTTGAATCCATTTCGAGACTCTTCATTCTGAACAATAGATGCTGTTCCTCTCGAAACAATAACCCTATTACTATAGTCAATGAAGCCTTCTCCTGTACGGACAACAGATGAGCTAGGAGAATTTGCAGCAAACAGCATAGCAAGTAAAACCAAGAATTTTAATACATATTTATACATTGTACTCTATCTTTACACTGTAAAAGTACCAATTTTGTATAGCTTTATGCAACTCCCCAAAATATAATTTGATTAAGCAGTATCAGTCGTAGATTTTAAGGTGATCAGAAAATATAATAATAAATATTTAAAATGAAAACTAGCTACACAATTTTTATAATTATTTTAAATATTTCTTTGTGTAAAGGACAAAATTATGGCGATAAACAAATTGTTCTGATGTTGAATCATTATTACGAAATTTATCCGACATCTAAATTATTGGGAAACTATATTTTTACTAATAATGAAAACACAGTTTTTCAGATTGAAGTCCAAACAAATATTGATGAATTCAATTCTTCTATGCTTGATGCTTTCTCGATTATAAACAAACTATCTAATATAGCAAAAACTAATTTCACGCAAGCCGTTGTTATTTTTCATTTTGAACCTAATAACCTCCCAGTCATAGCAAAAGCAGAATTAGATTGTTCTAGAAAGTTTTTTATCAAAAAAACTCAAAATGAAATCCAATGGAGAAAAAATTGCCTATCCATACAAAAACAATAATTCCAATTTAATAGAGTTGTTTTAAAAATGTGTTCCATTTATACAAAATCTCATCCTTTTTGCTTTATAATTATATATTGCATCAAGATAAAGTCATTTATTCTTTATCTAATTCTTTTCAACTCATCCATGCTATTTGCACAAATTGAAAATCAAGTTAGAGATAAAAATCCGGGCCTTTTTAAAAACCAACGTCTTTTTCACTCTCCACCTAAACCGCTATTCAAAGACAGAAAACACAACTTAGACTTTGTAACAAGCATACCACAAGATTCAATTATATCTGGATCTTTATTTTTTAAAACAAATTTTATGGCTTACCATAGAGAGTTTGTTATAAAAAACAAGCATGGGTTGTTCCGATTTACATATGACCCTGAGATATTCCCTGGTACACATTTGGAATATTATTTTGTAATGAAGACAGTAACTGGAGTTCATGCCGCTCCGGTTGGTGATAATGGAAAACTTGCCCCAGTAAACAAACTTTTAATAGACCCTATTCAGTATTACAAACAACAATCCCGACTCAACAAATGAAACAAGAGAAAAGGATTGTTGACTTAATTGAAATAATCAATGATCATAATTATAAATATTATGTTCTTAATGATCCTATCATTTCAGATGGAGAATATGATATTCTCTTTAGAGAGCTAGAAAATTTAGAAAACAAATTTCCTCAATATAAAAAGTCACACTCTCCAACCCAAAGGATAGGTTCTTCTCCTATCAAAAAATTCAACACAATTGAACATAAAGAACCTATGCTATCGTTATCGAATGCAATGAACTCTAGCGAATTATTTGACTTTCATAATCGAACTAAAAAAAACCTCGGTAAAAAATCAATCACCTATATTGCTGAACCTAAATTAGATGGCTTGGGAGTTACGCTTACTTATTCTAACGGATCACTAATCCATGGAGCTACAAGAGGTGATGGTTTTAATGGTGAAGATATTACACACAACCTAAAAACGATAAGATCTATTCCTTTAACATTAAGAAATGTCGGAAGAAAAGTTCCTGTCTATATAGAAATTCGCGGAGAGGTTTTTATTGAAAAAAAGAATTTTATTAAACTAAACAAATTACAACACAAAAAAGATAAACAGATATTTGCCAACCCACGAAATGCAGCAGCAGGTAGTCTTCGCCAATTAGATCCAAAGATTACAGCTACAAGACCGCTGTCTATTTTTTGCTATGAAGCGGGATTAATTAAAGGGGAACTATTTAGAAACCATAACTCTCTATTGAAAACATTAAAAGTATGGGGCCTACCTGTAAACGCTCTTATTAAAACTGTTAAAGATTATAAAGGATTAGAAAAATACCAAGAAGATCTTGAAAAAATTAGAAATGATCTACCATATGAAATTGATGGAACTGTTTTTAAAATTAATGATTATAGGCATCGTGAAATTCTAGGCTATAGAAGTCGATCACCTAAATGGGCAATTGCAGGAAAATTTAAGGCACAACAAGCAACAACTATTGTACGAGATATAGAAATTCAAGTAGGGAGAACTGGTGCCCTTACTCCTGTTGCAAAACTAGAACCCGTTTTCGTTTCAGGGGTTACCGTAAGCAACGCTACACTGCATAATCAAGATGAGATTAATCGTAAGGATATAAGAATAGGGGATACAGTATTGATTGAAAGAGCTGGAGACGTCATACCAAAAGTTGTAAAGGTAGTTTTAGATAAGCGCTATCATGGGTCTTCTCCTTTTGTAATACCTAAAATTTGCCCTGCTTGCAAAAAGAGCGTCTATAAATCTAAGGATGAAGCCATATTGCGATGCCAGAATTTATCCTGCCCAGAGCAAATAAAAGGTAGAATAGAACATTTTTCATCAAAACTAGCCTTAGATATTGATGGGTTAGGGAAAAAAATAACAAATCTTTTAGTAGATCATAGTTATTTAAAATCAATTTCGGATATATTTTTATTAGACAAAACAAAATTAAAAACATTAGAAGGCTTTGGTAATAAATCAGCTGAAAACTTGATTTTAGCAATCCAAAACTCTAAGGTGACTTCATTTTCCAAGTTTGTTTATGGCTTAGGAATAAAGAGTGTTGGCGAGCACATATCAAAGTTGTTTGAAAAATATTTTCTGAGTGACCTTGGTAATTTCATGAACTCATCTTTTGAAGAATTAGAATCCATTGAAGGTGTAGGACCAATAGTAGCAAAAGAAGTAATTGATTTTTGGTCCCAGATAGAAAACAGAAACATGGTAAAAGAATGTATTATCCAAGGTGTAATCATTGAAAAGAAAGAAGTTGTAGAAGTTCAATTTTTAACAAATAAAACTTTCGTCTTCACTGGAACTTTAAACACAATTAATAGAAAAGAAGGAAAGGAAATAATAAACAAATATGGAGGAACAATCACTAACTCGATAAGTAAAAAAACAGATTTTTTAGTTGCAGGGGTTGGAGCAGGAGCAAAGCTAGAAAAAGCTAAAAAACTAAATATTGAAATCTTAAATGAACAGGAGTTTTTAGAAACTGTGAATTTGAATCTAAACGAATAACTTTAAAACACCTTGAAAATAATTATTTTCATATCCTTTATTTTTACAAAGTCATTAATAGGTGAACAGCTGGGACTAAAAAAAGTTTCTCAAGTTGAACATAAAGCAATCTACATTACTCAACCACCATCTGATTCAATTCGTCTTTACGTTGTAAATCAAAGCGGGTTTATCCAAATTATAAAAAATGGGAATACGCTTAAAAACGCTTTTCTTGATATTTCTAACAAAGTAAATAAGTCGCTAAAGCCAGGAGGATTGCTAGGTCTCGCTTTTCATCCAAATTATAAACAGAACGGTTTTTTCTATTTAAGCTATATAAACAAAAATGATAGCTCTATTGTCTCAAGGTTTAGCGTTACAGAAAATGTCGAAATTGCAAATAAAAATTCAGAAAAAATTATAATGAAGTTTCCAAAGGGAAGCAATCATAACATCAGTGGACACTTATCTTTTGGACCAAATGATGGTTTTTTATACATCTCATTTGGAGATAGTACCGATTATCAATCTACTACTGGAAACTCTCTAAACTTTACAAATTTTTATGGTAAAATAATTAGAATAAACGTTAACAATGACTTTCCTTATGTTATTCCACTTGACAACCCTTTCTTTGATAACTTTTATAAAAAGCCTGAAATATTTTGCTTTGGCTTACAAAGTCCTAGAAGGTTTTCATTCGATAAATTAACGAATGACTTCCTAGTTTCAGACATTAGCCATAAATCTTGGCAAGAAATTAATTGGAATAGTTGGGAGGTTTCAAAAAATGCAAACTTTGGTTGGAATCTTATGGAGGGGAACCATTGTTTTGATCAAGAAACCTTTTGCGATACAGCTGGATTAATTATGCCTAAGTATGAGTACCCAAGCAAAGTATCATATATAAAAAAATTAATAAATATGGGGAATGAGGAAACATTTGGATGTGCAGTAGTAGGAGGGTACGTATATAGAGGAGATAAGCACTATACCTTGTATGGATCTTATGTTTTTGGTGACTACTGCTCAAACCAAATCTGGGCATTAAATAAAAATAAAAAGGGAAAGACGACCCTAAAGAATATTAAAAAAGAATTAAAAAAGAACAGCCAAAGTTTTCCAATCACTATTTCCTCTTTTGGTGAAGACAACTTTGGAGAACTCTATGTAGTAGATTATATGGGTGCTATTTATAAATTCATATCAAATTAAAAGAAAAAAACTATGATGAAAATAGATAAAGTTGTTGGAGATCTAATTTTGCTAATTTTAGATAACCACGAACCATTAAAAAAAATCGGTATTGACCAAGACAAAATTTTTGTAAAAGTAAAAGGGTATGATGAGAATGCTATGTGGATTCATCATCCAGAGTTTCAGGTTCCTAACCTTAAAAATGAAAACAAATGAAAAAAATAGAAGCCTCAATATTAACACCTTGGGCTTTCATCGTTTCCATAGCCCATTTCCCTGGTGCTGAAGGCTTTGATTTCCCATCTCAATTTGAACAACATATTGGTTTTAACTAAATAGAATGGAAATTCCGGCAATTGACATAAAAGGATTAACCAAATCCTACGGGGAGGTTAAAGCACTCACTGGCGTTAATGTTTCAATTAAAAAAGGGGAGTTTTTTGGTTTACTAGGACCAAATGGTGCTGGAAAGACAACAACTATAAATATTTTAACAGGTTTAGTTTTTCGAGAAAATGGATCCACAAAAGTGTTTGGAAAAGACACAATAAAAGATTTTCGATATACTCGATCGAAGATTGGAATTGCTGCACAAGAATTTTCTGTTGATTGGTTTTTCACCATCGAAAAATTGCTTTTTTTCCAAGCTGGTTACTATGGAATAAAGCCAAAAGACGCAAAACCTATGGTTGATTCTCTGCTGGATCGATTAGGGTTAAGCGGTAAGCGGAATTCCAGGCTTCGTCAATTATCGGGGGGAATGAAAAGAAGATTTCAGATTGCCAAAGCACTGGTTCATGATCCAGAAATTCTAATTTTAGATGAGCCAACTGCAGGAGTAGATGTAGAGCTTCGTAGAGATCTATGGAAATATTTACAATATTTACATTCACTAGGTAAAACCATCCTTCTTACCACGCACTATATTGAAGAAGCAGAATTATTATGTGAAAATGTGGCTATTATTGATAATGGTAAAATTTTAAAAGAAGGTTCTCCAAAACAACTTACAAGAGATTTAGGAGAGGCTGGCATATCAGTTGTATTAGAAAATATTAATAGTTTAAACAAAAACGAGTTAAACCAATATAAATATACCAATGAAAAAAACCGGTTACATTTTTCTGTTAAAGACCCGGACGAAGAACTACCGAAAATTATTCGTATTTTATCCAAATCAGGACTTCACATCCAAAGTATTGAATCAACTAAATCATCTTTAGAAGACGTATTTTTAAACCTTACGGGCAAAGGCATTAATGAATGAATTGGATAGGTCTTAATACTTTAATTAAAAGAGAAGTGGGCAGGTTTTTTTCAGTTTATCGTCAAACTGTTCTACCTGGATTGATTACAACAGCACTTTATATAGCAATTTTTGGATTTACATTAGAACAACGTATTTCAGAAATACAAGGTGTACCGTATACTATGTTTATTCTTCCAGGGTTAATAATGATGAATACGCTCACAAATGCTACATCTAATACAGCATCCTCAATGCTACAAATGAAGTTACTACAGCAACTACCTGATCTTTTAACAGCCCCACTATCAGGTCTAGAAATAGCTTTGGCTTATATTATCGGCGGAGCTGTAAGAGGGATGGTTAATGGCGTATTAGTATTACTTCTTGGTGTCTTCCTTATTGGCATGCCAGTAAACAATTTGTTTGGAACTCTTATGTTTATATTTCTTGTGTCTTGGGCGTTTTCAAGCATGGGATTACTTTTAGGACAATTGGCTGAAAGTTGGGATCAATTAGCAATGATGCAAAATTTTTTTTTAACCCCTCTGAGTTTCCTTGGAGGGATTTTTTATTCAATAAAAATGTTACCAGATTGGGCACAAACCTTAAGTTTCATAAATCCTATTTACTATATGATAAATGGTATACGTTACACAGTACTTGGAGTCAGTGATTCCAAAGTTGAAATTAGTATTGTCATGGCAGTCGTTCTTACCATTGGCTTTACACTAGCTTCAATATTACTTATGCAGAGCGGGAAAAAAATTAAATATTGAGAAGCTATTTCATAGTATTTCTTTTTACTTCTTTTGTAATTGGACACGATACAATTAAAGAGAATCCAAGGTGGAAACAATATTATAGATACGGAACGGTCATTTCAGAAAAATCAAAGTTAGGAATTACAGGATACTTAAGATTGAAAAGAATCACTAAATCTACTTTTAAAGACGTAAGAATATTTAGTCATTTGTATAAAAATAATACAGAATTAAAATTTAGATATAAGTCAAGTCAACGATTCCTTTCATTTCGCTCCTTATATTCATTTAATACTTTATACTACGAGAAAAATTCAATTTTAGGAGTGAATCTTCGATATCACCTAAATCAAGGACTAGGTTTAATTGTAAATGAGGATAAACTAGGGAACACCACTATTGAATCAGGTGTTGCTTTTGACAATTCAGATTATTTGAATACGGAACAGAAGACAACATACGCAAGATCCGCCTTATCCTTTGATAGAAGCTTAAGATCTATATCAACAAAGGTTGAGGTTGATTATTTTTACCAAATTAGTGAAGTTCTTTATAATAAAAATCTGTCAAGGTTAGAATTGTTAAATGAGTTTGAATGGGTTTTTTCTAAAAAACTGAGTATGTTAGTAGGCATGACTTGGACAATGCAAAAAAACAAAAGATCTTCATCTTACTTTTTAACAATATCATATAAAGGACCTCTAAGTTGGATTATTTAAAAATTAAAATATATGTTACAATAGCGGTTTTTTCTTTTTTTGTTTGTCTTCAGTCACAAGAATTAGATAAAGATATCACTCTAGAAAAAAAGTCTTTAGTTATTCTTCCCTCTGATCTGAATAGTAATGAAAATATAGCTGATCAAGTATTATCTATTATCTCATCCCAAGCTACTTCTATAGGAAAATTTGAAATAATTGATCGAAACCTCATAAATGAAATACTTGAAGAGCAAAAGTTGCAACTATCTGGGATGGTTAATGATGAAAATGTTGTAGAAATTGGAAAACTCGCATCCGCAGATGAAGCTCTTATTCTTAACATTATCCATTTTAATCAAAAGGGGGTACCAAAAGAAAAAGAGAGTGTAGAAGGCGATGAAGAGGGTAACGATAATACCTTGTTTTCTTGGTTAGTCAAAACGGTAGTAACTAAGGCCATAGATCAAGTAAGAAAACCAGATATCTTAGAACTAGAGAACAACATACATACTGAATTTAGAGGAAGTGTAAAAATTATTAATCTTGAATCAGGTAAATCTGAAAAGTCTTTTGATTTAAACGCAAGCCACACCGGTGGGAATAGAGCTCAATCATTAAGTAAAGTCCTAAATGAAATTACAAGGCAGACACGCACCAGGTTAAAAAAACTCTATATGATTACTAGCGAAATCATAGAAGTAAACGGTGCATACGTAAACATACTCTCTGGAAAAAACTTAGGGCTCAAAAAAGGGGCTATGTTTGAAGTTAGTTCAAAAAACAGAACAAAAAAATATAAAGAAAGAACTATTAGTTTACCAGGAAAAACAAGAGGGCTGTTGCGTATAACTGAAGTGGGACCCGATGCCAGTCAAGCTAAGATTGTAAGAAAATGGCGACCAATACGAACAGGACACCGTGCCTATGAGCTAAAGTATCCAGCAAAAGTTGCCGATATTCAATTCACTTATTTAGATAATACAAAATATCAACTTGGTGGGAAGTTTTGGATATCACCTCATAGCCGGTTTTCCGGAAGTTTTAATATATTACTTGGCTCGATCCAAGATTCTCGTGATAAAATGAATAATTTTATAGGGGTTGGTTCTGACCTTAGATATACAATTTTTTCCAGATTTGGAATTACAAGTTCCACATCTTTGACACTTCCAGTCCTTTTCCCTTTCCGACGTGATGATGCAGGCCATTTTGTTTCTTCAGTTTTTTCTGATCTATCTATTAATGGAAATCTTGCAATCCAGATAAATTCTAAAATGGATATCGTTTTTTCATTGAACCGCATCTATACAACTCTCCATGGTCCCTGGCAGTGGAGAAGGGATACTGGAGAAGAAGATGATGAAGGGAAAACAATTACTGAAACAGAACCAGCCGTATGGACAGGTGCAGAGCCGGTCTTTCATAAGGATGGAACATACTTCTCAGTTTCTATGAGATTATTGAGATTTTAGGGCAATATTAAAATGGACTAACTAAAGAGAGTTGTAAATAGGGCTCTGGTATATGAGGCTTATCTGTAAACCAATTTTCCGCATCTTGCGCCCAACCATAACTAAAAATAAAAAGTGGTTCTGATAATAAATTAAAAGAAAGTCGAATTTCAGCTCCTGAGGTAACAATTGACTCATGCCCTCTAAAAGCATTAGTCCACGCATTTCCAATATCTGTAAAGACAACCAAAGAAGGCATCCCTATTTTAAAGATTTTTAATGCTTCAAAAATACTAATAGGTAGAGCTGGAGTTCTTAGTTCTAGAATAGCCATCATTGCTTTTGTACCAGTTATGGGGCTTTTTATGTAACCTCTTGGAGACATATACTCTCTTCCTGGTGTAGATACACCCGCGATATAAAAATTAGGAATGTCAAATATCCCTAATAACTCTTGATTAGGATAATCTCCTTCTATCGACTCTAGTCTTAATCGTGAAAACAAAGAAAAGGGGCCTACCTTACTATTTTTATATGAATCTAATTGTACTTTTGAATAATCAAACCTTCCCATTATTCTTGAGGATGCTTTTTTTAATGAAAAATCTAATCCATACCCTTGATTCGGAGAATACGTATTCCTCTTATGATTTCTTTTCTTTACAAATGAATATTGAAAGGACATGCTCCCCTCCCCACCTTCAGAAAGAGTTGAAAATATTGATGATGGTAGAAAATCTTTTTCAAGGTAGGTTTTTCGATTTATTAACTGAAAGTCAAACCCAAAATTATGGTTTGCATCTAAAGATTCTCCAAAATTTAAAGGTAGTTTTCCCCATAGTGTAAATCCGTTGAAAATTTCAATAAATGTCTGGTCCTTATTTAAAAACTGAATTTGAAACTGACTATCTTTATATACATTTAATCCCCAAACACCATTAAAAGGGAATCCCGAATAATTTTGGTAGGCGAGATATGCACTCTGAATTGTATCATAATCCGTAGCATATAAGATCCCCGCATTATGCCTTCCTAATGCATCTGTAAATACACCATTATATAGAAAACTTTGGTAATCTGGTAAAACCATACTACCTAGATGAGATAGGTTTTTTAAAAAATTATAAGACTCCTCATTTTTAATCACTACGTTTTTGTTTGGATCAATTCCTTCAAGCGTATAATCAGGAGATTTAGTACGCCACGAAGAATACGCTGGGTTAATATTCACTTTAGCTTTTATAGCTAATCTTTTAGGATCAATCGATACTACTCTTGCAGAATCAATTGTAGGTAGCGTCATTGCAGTAATAGTTGATGTGTTTTTATTCCACTGAATACCCATCACTGCATCTCCAACATCCGTGTTCTGAATTGTTTCACCAGTACTAATATCATATGTGAAAAGGTTAGGAGTATAATCGTATAAACCTGTAAACGATATTTTGTTCCCGTTTGGATGCCAGATAGGAAGATAATCACCTTCCCCAGAATCAGTTATTTGGATTTTTTCACCACTTCCAATTTGCATCATATATAAATCAAGGTTCCCATCAGAACCCGATTCAGCAAATACAATTTCTTCCCCCTTCGGACTCCAACAAGGAGTAATAATTTGTGTATCAAAAGAATTTGAAGTCAATTTTTTAATATTTTGACCCTCTACACCCATTATATATAAATCCGTGATAGAGTTCTTATGGGCAACAAATAAAATTTCTTCACCAGAAGGTGAAAACTTTGGATAGTTGGCACGCATGGAAGAAGTAAGTAAGGACTTTTTCTTTTTTTCGATATCTATCTTAACAATATCAAAAATCATACTTTGGTTTTTACCATAACGAAATTTTGGATAAACAATTGAACCTCCGTCAGGAGAAATATCAAGGTTCTGGACCATTTCACCAAAGATACCATAGTCAAGCTCAGTTAGTTTCCATTGTTTCTTTACTTTCTTAGCCTTAACATTGTTTTTATTGGCTGTCTTTAATTCTTTTGCACGAAGTTTTTTTTCTTTAAGGGTATCTCTTTTTGCATAAACTAACGATAAATCCCTCTGACCTTTGGATAAAAATCCAATCATCGCTATGCCCATACTATCTGGAGAATAATCAAAAGTGAGTACTCTTTTTATAGGGAGTTTATGAACAATCCCAATATCCTTCAGCCTCTCTTTTTGGGCTCTTTGCCCAAAATAAAAGGTGTTCATCTGCCTTCTCCAGTCTTCATTAAATTGTTTCAGTTTAATTCCAGTATGTTTTTTAAAAGAATTTCCGAAGAATAAAAAACCCGCTTTATTTCGATAATTTAAAATTTTTGTGATCGTAGAGTCTCCAAATCGATCTGCAAGATATAAACTTTTAGAAAAGCCATCATTATGAGGATCAGGAATTTTATGCACCGTATTATTAATTACATGAAGCTTGTGCGAAATGTCATATCTAAACGGTCTCCATTTTTCAGTATAATATTCTGCTAAACCCTCAACAACCCATGCAGGAACACCCGATACTAAATTGTGCATTGCACCAGGAAGCCACTTTGGACCTTTAACGGTGTTAAAAAAAACCAAATGTTGAAGCTCATGTGCCAATACAGTTCGCAACCATTTTTCATTACCATTCCATAATGCGGCATCATTTTGATCTACCCAAATAATGGTATAGTTTGCTGGAACAGCAAAACCATTTAAAACTTCATCTTCAGCAGTAAAAGCTATATCTAGCCTAGGTAAATCTTTAATTCCCATCTGCTTCATCAAAACAGGTCGAACTTGTTCGGCCATCGACGCACCTCTTATAGCCATATCACGAATATCATTATGATAATGAACATCAAAATTTTCAGTTTGTATAGTCGACCATTTCAACTCTCCATGTGAACGATTATTAAATATCCAGGTACCCATAGCATTTAAAAAAGCACATAAAATAAAGGAGGAAATCGCTATTGAAGTTTTTATTTTCATAAAACGGGCACTCCTAGATCTTTTAGCTCATTAGACAACAACTTGTAATTACGGTAATGAATTGCATGCATACCAAGCAAACGAGCCGCTTTAACATTCTCAATTAAATCATCAATGAAAATGCATTCCCCAGGATCAGCCTGTGAACTTTCTAATAAAAAGTCATAAATCCTCCTATCTGGTTTTCTGCATCTAACATCAAAGGAATATATTGCTCCATCAACTAAACACGGGAAAAGATATTTTTTTTCTATTTCATCTTGGATGTGTTTAGGATTAGTGTTCGATAATAACCATGTTGAGTATAATTGAGATAATACGCCTAGAAGAGCCACTGTCTTCTTCTCTTTACCAAGCAGTAAAGACCACGCCTTCCAAAAATCTGTTTCTTTTAAGCAGCATGGCTGAGGCAACGAATCTCGAAAGGCAAAAAACCATTCTTTATTAGTAAGATTTCCTTTTTCATACTCATCATGAGCATCCCAAGGAAATCTATTTTTTACAACATCGACATTTACATCAGTTGAATCACTAATATATTGATATGTCTTCTCAGGATGAATATCTAAAAGGACTCCACCGATATCAAATACTATCGTCGTTATCTTTTTACCATTCAAAAGGTCCCTCCAGATACCTCCACAAATAGAGGCTCATTGTCGTTCTATGCGGAATCCATTCCTTAGAATGATTCAACATTTTTTTCGGATCTACTAAATTTTTTTTCTTATAGTAAGCAGAATAACCTTTTTGCAAAGCTAAATCAGTAACTGGAAATATATCTGGCCTATTCAATGTAAACATCAAAAACATTTGTACTGTCCACACCCCAACACCTTTTATAGATGATATCAGGTTAATAATTTCTTGATCGCTTTTTTGATCCAGGGTTGATATTACTTTAGGGTTGTCTATAAAATAAATAGCCACATTCTTGATATAGCCTGCTTTCATATAGGATAACCCTACTGATCTAAGTTTTTCTCTTGATATATTTAAAACATCTTTTGGATCAGGATATTTACCTAATTTGAAAATATTAATAAATCGTTCATGAATTTTTTTTGCAGCTTTCCCGCTTAACTGCTGATATACTATAGATCTCACTATCGATTGGAAATAATTACTTTCTGGCTGAAGGTTTTCAATTGAGGGGTCATAGAAAAGGTCTTGAAGCGTAGAATCTTTTTTCAAGAGGAAATCAACGGACAAAGAAACATCTAGCATTACTGTTTTCTACATAAATAGATTTGCATTCCGCTATCTTGATCAAACGGAGAAAGATCATAGTCTCCAAATTTATCCTCTATTATGAATCCTTGTTCTTGGAATAAAATATCCATTTCATGCGGGTAAAACATTCTCATACTATAATTGTATTTTTTTGAATCCATTTTCCCATTTTTCTCAATATACCAAGTCAACTTATTTATTTGTGTCTCTGGATCATAATCATTTTTTTCCAAAATACGACATTGCGAATTTTCAAATTGAAAAAAATCTGTAGCAGGATTTAGCTTATTTTCATCTCTGTATAAAAATTCTGGATCAGGAATAAAAATAGATAATAAAAATTTTCCTTTGGGACCTAAATGATTTAAAACACATTTTAAACAGCTTTTTGCATCTTTTATACTAAGATTATGTAAGAAAGAATTAAAACCAATAAAAATAAAATCAAAAGTTGATTTCAAATTAAAATCTCGCATATCTCCAATAAAAAATTTTCCTTTATTTTTAAGTTTTTTATCCGCCATTTGCAAAAAGCTTTTACTTAAATCTAATCCAGTATAATCAAGTCCTAGTTCTAAAATTGGATATGCTAACCTTCCGGTTCCAGAAGCAAGTTCTAAAACTGAGCCCATATTTTGCTTGGCAAAGGTTTTAATTAACGTAAGATCTAATTTATAGTCTTTATGTATAGAATCATACAACTGAGGTTTGGAGTATATATCCACTATATGTATATATGGAAATTTTATACTTAATTTAAAACAACTAATTCCTTTGTTGTTTTATTTAATATTTCACAGCCTTCATCGACAATGATAACATCATCTTCAATCCTTACACCGCCCCAACCTGCTAGATAAATCCCCGGCTCAATTGTCATTACATTGTTTGCTTCTAAGACTTGATCGCTTTGTGAACTAAACCTAGGAGAGGTATGAATTTCTAGGCCTAACCCATGCCCCGTACCATGAGTATAATATTTCCCATAACCCATATCTGTAATATAATCTCTGGTTGCTGAATCTACTGTTTTACAGGGTACCCCTGCTTTTGCAGTATCGCATCCTCTTTTTTGAGCTTCTTTTACAATGGAATATATTTCTTTATGTTTTTCTGTTGCCTCACCAACAACCGGTGTCCTTGTCATATCTGCATGATACCCTGCATATTTTGCGGCTGCATCAATAACGATAAAATCCCCCTTTTGAAATTCTCTATCCGTAGGAATTGCATGGGGAAGGGCACCATTCGGACCTGTGGCTACAATAGGTGAATACGCTTCTCCTTCTGCATATTCACGGTATTTTGAAACAAGTGTATTTGCTACTTGCTTTTCTGTATAGCCAGGTCGAAGCATAGGTAAAATTTCTTCATATACCGCGTCAGTAACTTCAACAGCAGCCCTTATACAATCCAATTCGTACTCATCTTTTACAGATGCTAGATCTTCAAGTATCATAGATGTGCCATTCCAATGAGTATTAGGGAAAAGGCTCTTCATCTTTTCATATAAAGAATAACTCATGTGATCAGCTTCAAATGCTATTTTTAATCCATCCGGATTCAACTTATTTTCTTTAATCTGTTTTAAATGAGGATCCATTCCAATAAAACGATCAAAAGATTTTACCTGAGATTTTGATTGCTCAATATATCGACCATCCGTAATAAAATATTGTCCGTTAGGTGTGACTAAGCAAGAAGCAGCAGAACCTGTAAATCCAGAGATATACCTTATATTCGTTAAATTTGTTATTAAAATTCCATCTAACCCTTTTTCACCTAACACACGTTTAAGGTTTTCTTGTCTTTTATTATATATTCCCGTAGACACTAATACTTACTCCTTATTTAATTTTCGGACTAGCTCTTCTATAGTTTCTCTTTCTAATGCAATATCATCAAGACTTTCACCTTTCTTCGCTAATGCATCTAACACATCTAAGGCTTGAGAAAATAAGCCCTGATTTTTAAGTACTGATACTAATGTAAAAGTGGCTAGCCTTGGACTTACTTTCAAAGGATCAGCATATTCATCAATGGTAACAGACGGAGGGGCTATTTTTTTTACAGTAGGCCCCTTCTTTTCAACTGATCGTATTTTAATTTTTTTCTGATTTTCTATTGGCTTTTTTATATCTGGTTTTGCATTCTCAGTTCCCGCAATTTTTTCAATAAATTCTTTAGCTGTTTGGTGAGAGGAATCTAGAGACAAAACATATTTCCATGATTTAAGAAGACGACTTTTTGCTCTACCTAAAACAGTTTGAATTTCACATAATTGAATCGCTGCTGATAAATGATCTGGAGCATATAAAAGAACGTGTTCTAAAATTTTTTCTGCTTCTTTTAGATTCCCTTCAATTTTTTCTATGCATGCTAAAACAAATAATCCAGCTGGATCATTTTTATGGTGCTTTAGCCCAATATCGCATACTTTTCTAGCTCGATTCAACTCATTTTTTTTTAGATACAAATCAGCCAATACAGGAAAAAGAATTGTATCAAAATGATCAGCAAAATATATTTCTAATTCTATTTGGCTATTTAAATCCATTTCATCTTCTATTTTTATTTACCCAGTCCGTAATATAATCAATTGTTTCTTGGACAGGTGTACCTGGTCCAAAAAGTTTCCCAACTCCAAGTTTTTCCAATCTTGTGACATCGTTTTTTGGAATTATACCACCACCAACCAATAAAACATCTTCTAATTTATTTTTTTTCATTACTTCTAAAA
The DNA here is from genome assembly GCA_045568995.1 of Fidelibacterota bacterium. Classification (GTDB taxonomy): domain Bacteria; phylum Fidelibacterota; class Marinisomatia; order Marinisomatales; family UBA1611. Next base: position 44,785 of record JBJKZY010000001.1, read on the forward strand.
CATCAGTAAAAATTGTATTGTGCGCATTGTTTAAACTAGATAAGGCAATAACGTCTGCATCTTCTTGCAGAGCAGCACCAACAATCATTTCTGGAGTTTGTCTCAATCCTAAATAAATAACTTCCATACCAGAGTCACGGTATGCAGAGGCCAATACTTTAATACCTCGATCATGACCATCTAGACCTGGTTTTGCCATAATGATACGTATTTTTCTTTCCATATTAATATAAATTAACCGAGCATATAATTAATTCAAAACTAAGTTTAATTTTTTCACCCTTCGCTATTAATAATAAATGTTGCCGGACCTTGGTTGATTAACTCCACATCCATATGTGCACCAAATTCGCCAGTTTGAACTTCCACATCGGTATTTTTTAAATACGATATAAAATAATCATAAAGTTTTTTCCCAATTAAGGGAGGTGCAGCGTTTATAAAACTCGGGCGAGACCCCTTTTTTATGTCTGCGCAAAGAGTGAACTGACTGACTACTAAAATAGAACCGTTAATATCATTTACTGATAGATTCATTTTTCCATTTTCATCATTAAAAATTCTAAGTTTCTGAATTTTTCCGACGACATATTCAGCATCTTTTTTTTTATCTCCATTACAGATTCCTAGTAGAACAGTAATACCATAAGCAATTTCTGAAATTTTTTTATTATTAATTCTAACTCTTGATGATGAGCACCTTTGAATAACTGCAATCATAAATTAACTTATCCACACATTATCTTTACCGTACTTAGATCGGAGAAGAATTAAAAAACTACTAGAAGAAGAAACTGCAATATTATGTGCTAAAACTTTAAGAGGTCTTGATGTACCTTCATTTGGTAAATGAAAAATCAACTTACAACTCCCTTTGTTGTTTTTGCAAATTCCCATTAATTCATCAATATCTTTTGGTTCAGATTTTCCCGAAGGGAACTTTATATTAATCTTCTGAGACAAACGATTTCGTACTTCATCAACAGGTATTATTTCAGAGCTGATTATTTTTAAATCTGAAAAGTCAGAAGTTTCAGATGGATTTCCCCTAACAAAAACAACACTCTCTTCTTCAATAAGATGTCCATATGAAGCAAAACAATCACTAAAAGTTACTATTTCAGCGTGACCCCCAAGACAATCCATTTCAAAAAAAGCCATTTGCCTATTTCTTCTGTCAAATCTTTTTACAATTTTAGTAATCATCCCTCCTAGGGTAATAGTATCATTTTTTGAAATCTGATCACCTTCTTCAAATGATATCGTAGTGAAGTCTTCCAAATCATCTGAATGCTCTAATAATGGATGCCCAGATACATATAGACCTAAAACTTCTGCCTCTTTTTTCAAAGACTCTTTTTCAGACCAATCTTGAGCTGGCTGCAAAACTGGGACCTTGATTAAATCACTTTGTTCATTTTTAGACCCAAACAAATCTACTTGATTACGATTTGTTTCATTTTGCATTTGCTGACCATATTTTATCGCATTATCAACAGATAAAAACTGTTCTGATCGAGTACCTTCAATGGAATCAAGGCTGCCAGACATTATTAAACTTTCTAATACTCTCTTATTTACTTTTTGTTGATCTACCCTTGAACATAAATTGAAAATTGTTTCGTATGGTCCATTTTCTTTACGTTCTGCAATTATAATCTCAAGCGCTTTTGCTCCCACATTTTTTATAGCATTTAATCCATACGAAATACTTTTATTATCAATAGGCCTAAAATCCTCAAAGGATACATTAATATCAGGTGCCTTTACATCAATTGCCATTTTTTTGCATTCATTTATTAAAATAACAACCCGGTCAATATTCCTCATTTCGCTTGTCAAGTTAGCGCTCATAAATTCTGCTGAATGATGCACCTTTAGCCAGGCAGTTTGATAAGCTACATAAGCATAAGCCGTAGAATGACTTTTATTAAATCCATACTGCGCAAATTTTTCAATAAGGCTGAAAATTTCCTTGGCTTTCTTCTTATTAATTCCATTTTTTTCTGATCCAGCTATAAACTTTATAGATAGTTCTTCCATCAAAGACTTTATTTTTTTTCCCATAGCCCTACGCATTATATCTGCTTCAGCTAATGTAAAACCTGCAACTTCATGTGCTATTTGCATTACTTGTTCTTGATAAACAATTATACCGTAGGTTTCTTTAAGAATTGGTTCTAATAATTTGTGAGGATAATTAATCCCCTTATCTCCATGTTTCCGGTTAATAAAACTATCTATATTCTCCATAGGACCAGGACGATATAGAGCATTCATAGCTATCAAATCTTCCAAAACTGTGGGCTTTAATTTTTTTAAAAACTCACGCATCCCAGATGACTCGAATTGAAATACGCCTATTGTATTTCCTTTCGCAAACAATTCATAAACCTTACCATCTTCAAATGAAAGTTTTTCTAAGTCTACATTCCCTCCTTTTAGATTAATTAAAGCAACAGCTTTATCAATAACCGTTAGGTTCCGCAACCCTAGAAAGTCCATTTTCAATAGACCTAGTTCTTCTAGACCTTTCATATCGTACTGACTTGTAATATCGTTTGTTGAAGATTTATAAAGAGGTATATAGTCAGTTAATTCACTTGGGGCTATTACAACTCCTGCAGCATGAATAGATGCGTGCCTATGCATACCTTCTAATACTTTCGAATGATTAATTAACTCTTGAAAATCGCCTTCTGACATCTTTTTTAATTCAGGACTTTTTTCGAGCGCCTTATCAAGAGTTATATTTAATTCATTAGGAATTGCTTTCGCAATTTTATCTACTTCAGAAAAACTATAACCCATAACTCTACCAACATCTCTAACAACCTGCTTGGCTTTCATTTTTCCAAAAGTAATGATTTGTGTAACAGAGTTCTCACCGTATTGTTCTTTTATATAATCAATTACTTCCCCCCTTCTTTCAATGCAAAAATCAATATCAATATCTGGCATACTGATACGGTCAGGGTTAAGAAATCGTTCAAATAATAAATCGTGCTTTAAAGGGTCGATGCTTGTAATACCAAGAGCATAGGAGACCAAACTCCCCGCTGCTGACCCTCTGCCAGGTCCAACCGGTATCAAAGCTTTTTTTGCGTACTCTACAAAGTCAGCGGTAATAAGAAAATAACCAGCAAAACCCATATTCTTTATAACGTCAAGCTCGTGACACATCCGTTCTTTAATTTCAGGAGTAATTTCACCATAAAGGTTTTGTGCACCTGACTCTGTAATAGACTTTAGGTATTCGTCAGGGTCAGAAATATTTGCTTCTTTAGGTATGGGGAAATTAGGTAAATGGGATTCCCCTATTGGTAGTGTAATATCAATACTATCTGCAATTTTTCTAGTGTTTTCAATAGCCCCGGGAAATTCTTTAAAAAGTTTATGCATTTCATCTTGAGTTTTAAAATAAAATTCAGGTGTGGCATATCTTAAACGATTTGGATCACTTCTTTCCTTACCTGTTCCTAGACAAATGTGTATATCATGAGCTTCCCAATGTTCTTTTTTTGCATAATGAGCATCATTAGTGCATACTAAGGGAAGATTAAGATCTTGAGAAAGCTTTTTCATATTTTTAAGGTTCTGCTCTTCTTCAGGTATGCCGTGGTTTTGTATTTCTAAATAATATCGATCTGGGAATATTTCAGAAAATAGCAATGCCTCTTTTTTAGCTCCTTCATAATCCCCTTTTAACATTTTTTCTGGGACAACACCTTTTAGACAAGCAGACATACAAATTAGGCCCTCACTATATTCACGCAATAAATCCATATCAATCCTTGGCCTATAATAAAAGCCCTCCAAGTAGCCGGCAGTAACCAGTTTCATTAGATTCCTATATCCAATGAAATTTTGGGCCAACAAAATTAAATGGTTGTTTCCCCAGCCGCCACCAGAGCGAGCTTTTTTCTCAAATCGAGATCCAACTGCTACATAAATCTCACAACCAATTATAGGTTTTATTCCTGCTTTCTTTGCTTGTTTGTAGTATGGTAAAACACTAAACATATTCCCATGCTCTGTAAGAGCAACAGAATCCATGTTTAGATCATCAATCGTATTGACTAATTGATCAATCCTTTGAGCGCCATCTAATAAACTGTAGTCTGAATGATTATGTAAATGTACAAATTCCGATGTCATTATAAAGATCCTGCATATATTGCCAAAAGTCCCATTATCGTACTGAATTTTAATATTTTAGAGCTTAGTATAGCAGACGAAATCAATGGGTATTTCACAAGTAAAAGTACAACTATAATTAAAGGAATCTCAACGCCTATAACTAAAATAATTAAGTACCAGTAGTTATAAGTATTGTTAAAGTATGGCACTAACGCAATTAAACAGAGAAGACATGAGAGAAAAGAAATAAGCTTTATGGCACCTTTGATCCCATATTGAATAGGATATGTATTGTATTTAGCAATCCGATCACCTTCAAAGTCAGCTATGTCTTTAGCTATTTCCCTAATTAAAGTTAAACCGAATGCTAATAATCCAGGAACCCACATTGGGTAAACATTACCTAGAGCAGTACCACAAAAAATAAAAGATAAACCAACAATGGAAGAAACTGTGATATTCCCAATCAAAGGTTTTGATTTTAAATGTGTACTATAAATAACCATTAAGGGCATTGAAACTACTATACTTATAAAATAGGCGCTAGAAGGTAGTTGAAGAGATATAACTGAACCTGCTGAAAATAGAAAAAAGCTAAATATTAAAGCTTTATTTTTTTTTAAATTTTTACTTGGAATTGGCCTCGAAGGGCGATTGACTTTATCAATTTCCAAATCTAAAACATCATTAATAGAATTTGCTGCTGCAGTATATATCATAACGACCAAAGCTATTAATATGACCATTAACTTTTGATCCAGACTGTCTAATATTGCAGCTGATATTATCATAGCTAAACCAGAGACTAGCACATTTAAAGGTCGAATTAATAAAAAGTAATTATAGATATCTTTCATTCCTTGGTTAAGTTAAAAGAATATACAAATTAATAAAAATTACGCTTGAGCAATTAAAACTCTATTATCACCATTGAAGTCTTTTATTAGTTCTAAATTTCTATAATGTAAATTTTTAAAAATAGAATAAACTTTGCTAGAATGTTCCTGCCTACCAACTTCTAGGATAATCCATCCGTTAAGTTTTAGGATATCCTTACCAATCTCTCCAAGCCTATGATAAAAAATTAGTCCATCATCAGAATCTGTTAAGGCTATATGAGGTTCAAAGTTTTTTATCTCTTTTGGAAGATATTTCATTTCATTTTGAGAAACATAAGGTGGGTTTGAAATCAAAAAATCATAAGTTTTAAAAGGAACATCAATCAAAATATTCATCTCATGAAAAAAAACATTTTTTACATTTAGCCTAGATTTATTTTCTTTTGCAATTTCAAGAGCATCCAAAGAAATATCAATACCTAAAACATTCGATTTAGAGATTTCTAATGCTAATGTTGAAGCAATACATCCAGAACCTGTACCCACATCGATAATATCTGGGTATTCTACCAACTTGCTTTTATCAATCACTATATCTATTAATCTTTCGGTTTCTTGCCTAGGGATAAGGACTTTAGAGTTAAGAATATATCGTCTTCCATAGAATTCACAAGAGCCTGTAATGTACTGAAGAGGCTCATTGTTTTTCACACGTCTTTTTATCCAACTCTTTAAAATTGAAAGTTGTTTTTTATCTAAAGGCTCTTCAAAACGTAAATAAATATCTAGTTTATTACATTTTAAAAGAGATCTTAGAAGCCACTCGATTTCCAGCTTAGGATTAGTAAATTGGTTTTGAGAAAAATATTTTTCTGCCCAATTGACGATATCGATTATTCTCCAAATTTTGGACATATAGGTGGAAGACTTGAAGTAATATTAATTAATATTTGCGGACATAAGTTCTTGCTGTTCTGCGATTTTTAATTTTTCGATAAGTTCGGTTAAATCCCCATCCATAACTTCATGTAACTTATAAGAAGTAAAACTAATTCGATGATCAGTAATCCTTCCTTGAGGAAAATTATAAGTTCTTATTTTAGCAGACCGATCTCCAGTTGAAACCAAACTTTTTCTTTCTGCCGCTCTTTCTGCCGCTACTTTTTGTTGTTCAGAAGCTAACAACCTTGCTTTTAAAACTTTTAATGCAGCCGCTCGATTTTTATGTTGGGATGACTCATCTTGGCACGTAACAACCAAACCCGTAGGAATATGAGTAATTCTTATTGCGGATTCAGTCTTATTTACATGCTGACCACCTGCTCCACTAGCGCGATAGGTATCAATTTTTAAATCTCCATCATTGATATCAATATCTACGTCTTCTGCTTCAGGAAGAACAGCTACGGTTGCTGCAGAAGTATGAACTCGACCACTAGTTTCGGTTTTTGGGACTCGTTGTACTCGGTGAACACCGCTTTCATACTTTAACATTCCAAAGGCACCTTTCCCATTTATGGAAATTATAGCCTCCTTAATGCCTCCTATACCCGTATCAGAAGAATTCATTATTTTATATTTCCAATTCCTCCTCTCAGCATACCTTACATATATTCTATATAAATCCGAAGCAAAAAGAGCCGCTTCATCGCCGCCTGTTCCAGCTCTTATTTCTAAAATTAAATTTTTATCATCATTAGGATCTTTTGGCAAAAGCAGGATCTTTAATTCCTCCTCTAATTTAGACTTTTTTATTTCAAGAGAAGGTAGTTCTTCACGAGCTATTTCAATTAATTCTGCATCATCTTCATTAAGCATTTCTTTATCTTCATCAATTTGATCTAGCACGGCTATGTACTCTGTCGCAACTTTTACAACTTTATCTAAAGAACTATGCTCTTTTGCTATTGATGATAATTTTTTTTGATCACTTAATACTGCTTGTTTTGTCATTTCCTGAGATAAATGATGGTATTTGTCAATTATCTCTTGAAGCTTTTTTTTCAACGTGTAAGCTCGATATTATTTAATAAGAAAAGAGACACTTCAGAAATTTAATTTTTTATAAAAAACTTCTTAGTTTATTAAAATCAATCCTATTTCTTTTGGTACTTTTTATTAAACTTCTCAATACGTCCTGCGGTATCAACTAAGTTTTGCTTACCAGTAAAAAATGGATGAGATTTATTTGAAATTTCAATTTTACACAATGGATATTCTTTCCCATCATCCCACGTTATAACTTCTTTTGTTTCTACTGTAGATTTAGTTAAAAAAGTATAATCACAAGAGGTGTCTTTAAATACAACTAGCCTGTAATTATCTGGATGAACATTTGATTTCACAATTTACTCCTAAAATTAAATAATTTTTTCTAAAGCGATCTTAATACGCTTGATTCCTTTTTCAATGTTTTGCTTGTTGGTTGCATAAGAAAAACGAATGTGCCCAGGAGCACCAAACCCATCACCTGGTACAGTTACAACCTTTGATGATCGCAGAATATACTCTGAAATATCAAAAGTATCTTTTAATAACTTACCATTAACTTCCTTACCTAAAAACTTGCTAAAATCAGGAAAAGCATAAAATGCGCCTGCAGGAACTAGGCACCTAACCCCAGGTAATTCGTTTAGAAGGTTAACAATGAGATCTCTTCTTTCTTTAAACAAAAACAACATATTTTGTACACATTTCTGATCTCCATTTAGAGCTTCAATACCTGCAAATTGTCCAATAGAGTTTGCGCAAGAAGTTGCCTGGCCTTGTAATTTTGACATGGCTTTTATTACATCTACTGATCCTGCGGTATATCCAATCCTCCATCCTGTCATTGCATAGGTCTTTGAAAGACTCATACATGTCATGACTGTAGCACCAATTGCTTGATCTCTATTAATTTTTTCAATACTTGTGAATTTTTCATTATAAACGAGCCTTTCATAACACTCATCTGAAATAACTATCCAATTATTTTCTTTTGCAATTTTTAATAATCTTACTATCGCTTCATTACTCCAAACTCCACCTGTTGGATTTGATGGTGAATTAATAATAATACCTTTTATGTTTTTTGATGAAATTTTTTCAAGATGAGTGAAATCTAATTCAAAATTATTTTCAGGTATAGTATTAACAAAAACAGGTTCAGCATCCGCTAATCGGACAAACTCAGGGAAAGAAACCCAATAAGGCTTACAAACTAATACTTCATCACCCTTATCAAAAAGAGCTTGGCAAGCTGTATATAAACTCTGTTTTTCTCCATTTGAAACTAAAATGTTTTCGATGTCATACTTTAGCCCATTCTCTCTTTTAAGCTTGTCACAAATGGCTTCTCTAAACTCTATCATTCCTGGACCAGCCGTATACTTAGTGAACCCTTTATCCATAGCTGTTTTTCCAGCATTAATTATATGTGGAGGGGTATTAAAATCTGGTTCACCAACGGAAAAATTGACAATGTCAATCCCTTTAGATTTCATTTCTGCCGCGACTGTAGCCATTTCCAGTGTAAACGAAGGCTTTATCTTGTTTACTCTATTTGAAAATTTGTATGTCAAAATTTATGTTGCTGTTTATGATGTTTTTCAGTGTTAAAACGTTGATCGTCTTGGATATCGCTCTCCTTTTCTGAGGCAACAACATTACCATCAGCAATAACATCAAAATCTTCTGAGAATATTCTTTTTGACTTTGCATGGTTTCTATTTTTTTCATAATAATTATTTTTAGATCCTGAAATACGTTTATTACTCTGTTTTTTGGTATCTTTAAAATTTTTTCCTTTCTTAAACCTGTTTGTCATAGGTTTTTTATCTTTTATTTTTTTCTTTTGTTTACTTAAATGAGTAGGTAGGACAAGATCCATATCTTTTATTTCTTCCTTATCTAATTCTTTATCAAAAACAACCGTATCTATATTGAATAATCCACTTATTGTCCCGTGTCCTCGCGTTATTCCATTACCCAACCCGATATAATTTGGCAATATAATATTTGTTTTAAACTCTCCTTTAAATGATTTCCATTTATTATCATCAATTGACTTTGGGTGCAAGTTAGGAATTTCAACTTTTGTGTATATGCCTTTTTCCATTGAAACACCCATTTCTTTAGCTAAAAAATTTAAATTATTACCTAATAATCTATTTAAGTATGAAACTTTTTTCTTAAAAGATGTTGATCGATATTTATTACCTGTTACATGATTTAAAGCAGCCCAAGGTGTTAAAAAGCTATATTTAACTATACTACCCGAGGTAATAAATTGTTGTTGTACAGTCTCCTCTTCAAAATCATTGATTTCAAAAGTAATATTACCAAAATCTAACTCTTTAATTTTATCAGGAATAGAGAGGACTGGTTCCACTCCTTCTTTAATACCAATAATATGAATTTGTTCATTTAAAATTTTGACCTGAACTCTAGGATAAGAAAATTTTTTTCTATAAGTCCCATCCAACATGGGTGTAATAAGTTCACTCGCATGCTTTTTTATAAAAACTCCTTTTACTTGATAGGGAGTTTTTCTAACTGGTTTATCTGTGCTTAGTCTTAATACTGTAGTTTTTATATCCGGGAATATTTCATTCATTTTTAAATATAAATATTTTAGACGGTCATTGGCTCATTGTATCTAAAAATTCCGCATTAGTTTTAGTTCTTTTCATTCTATCTTGTATGAAAGACATAGCTTCATCAACTTTCATATCATTTAATAATTTTCTCAATATCCACATTCTTCCTAATTCTTTTCTTCCAAGTAGCAATTCTTCTTTTCTAGTACCTGATTTGATAATATCAAAAGCAGGGTAAACTCTACGATCGCTCAATTTCCGATCAAGAACCAATTCCATATTTCCGGTCCCTTTAAATTCTTCAAAAATTACTTCATCTGCTCTACTTCCGGTATCAATAAGAGCTGTAGATACTATGGTTAAACTTCCTCCTTCTTCAGTATTTCTAGCCGCACCAAAAAATTGTTTTGGTTTTTTTAAAGCATTAAAATCTACTCCACCTGAAAGTATTTTCCCGCTGTGAGGAATTACAGCATTGTGCGCACGAGCTAGTCTTGTTATGCTATCCAAAAGAATCACAACATCTTGTCCGTATTCAACCATCCTCTTTGCTTTTTGAAGAACCATATCAGCAACAGAAACATGACGTTCTGGAGGTTCGTCAAAAGTAGAACTAATTACTTCTGCATCAACATTTCTTTTCATGTCAGTAACTTCTTCAGGTCTTTCATCTATTAGCAGAACAATTCTTTTTGTCTCAGGGTGATTTTCACTAATAGCATTGGCTAACTTTTGCATTAAAACTGTTTTACCTGTTTTTGGCTGAGCAACAATTAAACCTCTCTGGCCTTTACCAATTGGAGAAACCAAATCCATAATTCTCATAGATAAATCTTGTATTTTTGTCTCTAGTTTAAACTTTTCTTCAGGGTATAAAGGAGTAAAATTATCAAACAGTATTATTTGATTAAGTTTTTCAATTTTTTCTTCATTAATTGTTTCAACTTTAAGCAAAGCATAAAAACGCTCTTTAGATTTAGGGGGTCTAATTTGACCTGAGATTAGGTGCCCGGTTTTTAGATTAAATCTTTTTATCTGGGAAGGGCTAACATAAATATCATCCGGACCAGGCATATAATTAAAATCAGGCGAACGAAGAAAACCATATCCATCTTGCATAACCTCTAAAACACCTCTGGCAGAAATAGAGCCATCGTTTTTTGCATTAGCTTCTAAAATTTTAATAATTAGAGTCTGTCTATTTAATCCCGCTATACCACCATCAATACTAAGCTTCTGCGCTAATTTTGATAGTTCTCGAATATTTAAGGATTGCAATTCATTAAGATCCATAAATTTAAAACCTATAAGTAAATTAAGGAGTACATTATAAAAAGACGTCGAGGGAAATCCGAGTCATTGTGAAATTACATTAAATATAATAGTTGTCAAAAGATATTTCAAAGACTTGGAAAACTTCTTCCGCAATATAATGTGACCCAAATACTAACCCAATTGAAGATTCTTTTTTAACTAGATTTTTAAGAATTACTATACCCTCATTTAAAGAATTGACTTTATTACATTTAATATTAAGCCTAGCCAACTCTTTTGCTAAAATAGTAGAATTCAATAAAAGCCCCTTTTGATCCTCAGAAACAATAAGAGTTTTTAAATTTTTTACAATCAAACTTTTTAAAGATATTAAATCTTTGTCTTTTTTTAAGCACATTAAACCATGAATATCTTTTTCTGGATGTAGCTCCTTTAACGTTTGGAATGTTTTTTCCATCCCTTTTTTATTATGTGAAACATCATAAAAAACCCTTTGCTCAATTTTCTGCATTCTGCCTGGCCAAAACACTTTTTTTAATGCCTTTTGAATTATATCATATTTTATATTTGGATCAAATTGGTTTATTACATCAATCGCAAGACCAGCATTACGAGCTTGATGTGAACCAAAAAGCGGAATAGTATAATCTTGATTATTAAAAGTGAATTGAGTCCCAATAGAATTGACATTTATATTTTTTGGAATTTTTGAAATTTTTATTTCTGCATTACAGGCTATTGCTTTTTTTTTAAAAATATCTAAAACTTCATTATCTTGCTGATAAACAAACACAGGAGTTTTATCTTTAATAATCCCTGCCTTTTCTAAAGCTATTTGTTCAATACTGTCACCTAAAATTTCAGCGTGATCAATAGAAATAGAAGTAATTACAGAAATAACTGGACTTATAACATTGGTAGCGTCCAGGCGCCCCCCCAAACCTGTTTCTATAATCGCAATATCTACTTTTTTTTGTTTAAAATAATCAAAGGCCATTACCGTTGTCACTTCAAAAAATGTTGAACCTATTTTATCTATCTCTTCAGATGCATTATCCAAAAAGGATACTATTGCCTCATCAGCGATAGGCAGTCCACCTACCCTAATACGTTCATTAAAATTAAATAAGTGAGGTGACGTATAAATCCCAACCTTATAGCCACTAGACCTTAAAATTCTTTCAATATATGCGCAGGTAGAACCTTTCCCATTTGTACCCGCCACATGTATTGTTAAAAATTTTTCATGTGGATTATCAAAAAACATTAACAGGTTTTTAGTGTGTTCAAGTCCAAGCTTTATTCCCCGTCTTTGCAGAGAAAAAAGAGAGCTTAAATAATTTTTAATATTATAAGTCAATTTGAATTGCTTTATCTGTTTTTTTTAAACAAAACCTACTAGCAACATTATTAAATAAAGATGGATCATCGGTGACATAACATTTTATTTTTCCATTTTGACTAGATGAAAAACCCTTAATTTTTTCAAGAGTTGAAATAACCTCCTTAACAACTGCCTCACCAGAATCTACTAAATTCACTTCCCCGCCAAGAATTGTACTAATAGTTTTTTTTAACAAAGGATAATGCGTACAACCAAGAATAACGGTGTCAACTCCCACTTTTTTTATATTAGCAAGATAATTTGCTGCAATTTGCATTGGAACTTTTCCCTCAACCCATCCTTCCTCAGCCAATGGGACAAATAACGGACATGCTTGACTAATTATTGAAATTTCAGGTTTAGCAGCTTTTATTCTTTTCCCATATTCATTAGAACGAATTGTCGCAGAAGTTCCGAGAACAGCAACTTTATTGTTTTGGTTAATTTGAATTCCTCTAATTACTCCAGATTCAATTACTCCTATAATAGGAATTGAAAAAATTGAGCTTAAATATTTTAGTGCTAAAGCAGATGCTGTATTGCAAGCTACAATAATTATTTTACAATCTTTTTTATTGAGCCAATTAGCGATTTCCAATGCGTATTGCTGTATGCGAATTTTACTTTTATTCCCGTAAGGTACTCTTGCAGTATCTCCAAAATAATAAATAGTTTCATTAGGTAACTTCTTTGATAAAGCGTCAACAACGGTAAGGCCTCCAATTCCCGAATCAAATACTCCTATTGGTCTATTATCCATTTCTCAATCTTTGACTAGTAATTTTTCTTGTGATGACTTAAAACTTTTTATGGCGTAGTAGATTGCTTCAGCTATTTTTTGTTTGTGCCTGCTTTGTTTCAGCATTTTTTCTTCGTTTGGGTTTGATAAAAAGCCTACTTCTACTAAAGCATTAGGCATTGACGCTCCAATTAATACATAAAACCCAGCTTGCTTGACACCTCGATTAGGAGTGTCGAGTTTTTTATCAAGTTCTATTTGTATGATTGATGCTAAATCTTCACTTTCTTTCATAAACGTACTTTGTGCCATCGTTGCCATAATTAAATTTTCTCCACTAAGATTTTCATACTGATCAGTTACATCTTCTAACTTAATCACCGAGTTTTCCCTTGATGCAACTTCAATGGCATCTTCACTTTTACCTGGACGAAGAAGATAAGTTTCAAAACCTTGAATTTTTCTGTTTTGATTTGCATTTGCATGAATACTAACAAACAACTTCCCGTTGGCATCATTAGCAATTTTTGTTCTATCTAATAGAGGTATGAATACATCTTCATCTCTAGTATAAACAACTTTTATACCAGATTTTTCTAATAGGCTTCCCGTTCGCATTGTAATATCAAGAGCCACATCTTTTTCTTTTGTTCCAAACTTCCCTATTGCACCAGGATCCTTTCCTCCATGCCCCGCATCTAAAACAATAGTATCCAAACGCCACCTTGCCTTTGCTTGTTCAACGTATTTATCACGTTTAGCAATTGGTGTACGTAACGTAATAATTATCTCGTTCGGATTTAAACTTTGAAACCATTCATGGCTTAGTACTTTTGAGCCAAGTTTAAAAGCAACTTGAGCAGTAGATCCTATTTGATCTGATTCTATTTGTCGAACCGCTCCTCTAGTAATCCCTAAATTGATAGTTGCAGTATCAACAACACCTCCTGAAATAGTTAAATAATACCATCCATGTTTATTTATGAAAGAACTTATTCCATTTTCAGCAAAAGGTTTTTTTGTTCCCAATCTAATTATTGTTCCATTAGACTTCACATCAATATCAATGTTTGTAATATCATACTTTATAACATTTATTTCTAATATTTCTCTTAATGGATCAAAGTTAACTCCAGGCATTATTGAAGATTTCAGAATATCAAAAAAATCATTTGCTGGAATATAAAGATCATTGTCTTTCACGTTAACTGTCTTGGCCATTTGGAAAATTTTTTCATCTATTATAATGAAACTACTATAGCCAGAAATTTTTATCTTACTACCAGAAATATATAAAACAAGTTTTCTTCTTTCTGCGTTCTCATATATTTTTGAAGATAAAGAGGAAGACAGACCCTTTGCTGATATAAATAAAGTTTTTCCAACCTCAATGGTTTTTATTTCTGATTCTGTACTAGAACGGCGATTAAAAACATGTATATCGCCTACTAAAAATGAATAGAAAGTTATTATAAGAAATACTAATCGCATTTAGGAAATATTATTTTTGTTTTAAAAACATGATTAGCTCTCATTTGAGCTATGAATTTAGTAATTAGGCTCAAAACAAAAGCGCCCCAAAAATTAATTTTTGGGGCGCTATTGGAGATCTCACATTAAATTTATTTTTTTTCGTACCACATTACCAAAATTGCCAATGATAGAATCCCGGCAAAACCAGGCGTCACCAAACTGAGACATTATACGTCCTAAGCCTGCTATAACTCCAAAGTAATCGTCAAAAAGAATACCAACAATAATGCCGATCACGACTAAGGTTTTGGCTAGATCAGTAAGTTGACTCAGCCATTCATTAACCTGTTGCATGCCTTTTAGCATAGTTTCCTCCTGTTTTCAGGAAAAGGTTGATTACAAAACAATCTGCTTACCTTAACCCATAGTTATTATGCCAAAAACGAGAGAAAAACCAATAAAGCAAGCAAACCCGCAAACCCACCATCTAAAAATGTGTTTACAAGGTCTACGATGCCGCCAATAGGATCAAAACCCGTGGAATAAATAATGTTTACAAAAACAAACAATACAATAAGTGCCTTAATAACACCTACTACACCCGATGCTGCATTTTGTACGGTTGAAGTTACATCAGCCATGCCGATACCTCCTTAGTTTGGTTTCTTGGTTAATGTTAATACCCAATGTAATAAC
>JBJKZY010000002.1:0-20232 GCA_045568995.1 Fidelibacterota bacterium
TAATTCATCTGCATATGCAGCTGAGTTCGAACGTTTAGACTTATTGGAAGAACTTGTAGATTCGATAGCTTCCGCTTTAGAACTGCTCTCTCCTGAATCATTTTCTTCACTTGTTTTTTTCTTTTTCCTCTTTTTTTTCTTTTTAGAGGATGATTTTTTCTTCTTCTTTTTCTTCTTTTTAGAAGATGATTCCTTACTCGACTTTTTTTTCTTTTTCCTCTTTTTCTTCTGTTGTTCAGACGATTCAGCATGCAAAGATAATAAATCAGAGAGAGGAAACCCTCCTGTCAAGAAAATAGATAATATTAATAATTTTAACAATTTCATGAAGTCATATTCTAGATGTGATAAGAAAAATTACACATTTTAACCATTTTTGAAAGCATTTTTATTCAAATATTATCATTCTACATCTTATCCATTCCACCAATTTTGCAACAAGCTGGTAAATCAGCATAAGAGGTTGGATTCGCTTTCAGATTATTTGCCTGATAACCTAATTCTGATACTACTTTCTCAATTGATTTTATATTTGTTTTTTCAGGGTCATGAAAAAGCATTGTCTTCTTGGTCTTCAAATCAACTTTTGGATTGGATACTCCATCAACCTTTGCCAAACCAACTTCAATTATTTTTTGACACATCCCACATTGGATAGTTGGAGTATTAATTACCATCTCCTCGGAGGCATTGTTGCATCCAATCATAAAAATTGAAAAAAATATTACTAATGTACATATTTTATTTTTCATATCAATTCCTTGCACTTTTATTTAACTAAATTTACCAATTTTTTAAAATTATCTCCACTGGCACTTTTCTGAAAAGAAAAAAGGAGCATTTCTACCGAAGTTAAAGACACACCTTCCATTTTCATCCTATCCATGGCCATATTATGATTGTTTACATTTCTGGATGAGATGCTATCTACCACAACCTCAACATGTTTTTGTTGTTCTAATAAATCGTGTGATGTTTGATAAATACATACATGACTTTCAATACCTGCTAGGATAATCTCATCCGCATTTATGGTTTCTAGCCTTTCCAAAAATTTGGACTCACCAAGACAAGAGAAAGATGATTTGACAATCGGATCAACTTTATCAAATAAAGAAGCTATTTCCTCGATGGTACAACCTAGTTTTTCTGGAACCTGCTCTGTAATTATCACTGGCAAATTAAATAACTGAAAACCTTTTATGAGAATGATCAAATTCCTTAACAAGGATTGTTTTTCATTCATAACAGGAAAAAGTTTTTCCTGCACATCAACAATTACTAAACAAGGGTTTTTCATAAAATTTCTTTACACGGAATCAAATTTTTGGATTATGTTCCAGTTTTTTACTTTACTAGGTGTATTTACAATCGCTAAAGATGAAAAGCTTATAGATTCTTCAGGAGAAATTAAGCTAATATCTTTTTTATTTGGTATAAAATCTCCATAAGCTAAACTCACGTGTGGATTGAATTTGTAGGTTCGATATTGCTTGAATTTTTTATCTATTTTTTTTTGTAATTCTAAAAGACTTCTATTCAAAGACAGTTGTATGTACATCCTCTTCCATGGTGGAACACCAATTTTAGTTTGCAAAGTATGTACATTTTTAATTTCAGACTTTGATTTAACTTTATTGAAAAATGAATAAAATAAGTTAGGATTCATATTCATTCGACCAAAAAGAGTCACGTGCGGGGAAAACCTATCAGAACCATATAGCTTAGAGTAAAATGTGATATACTTTTCAAATACTTTATTATCTTTAGCTTTTGGCAGAAGCCATACGGACCAATTATAAACCATTAATTTACAAGTTTTCTAATATTCTCTAATTTACTTGTTAGTTCCTCTATTTCTTTTTCTTGATTATTTTTCAATTTATTTAATGGTTTTAAAATGCTCTTTTTTGCGGACCTAATATCTCTTTCCAAAATTGGATCTTTAGCAAGTAATTCATCAAGTGCATCTAAATGTTTTTTACCTCCATATCTACCAATTTGCCTAACAGCATTTCGACGTACACTTCTCGTATTGTCATGTAATAATTCAATAAATAAATCTATAGTTTCTGGCTTGTCCTTAGCATATTTTCCTAATTGATTTATAGCTTCAGGTCTAGCATCCCAAGTTGTTCCTCCATAAGAAGATATCTTTTTTAGAATTTCATAATTTTTGTCACTAAGCACACTTCCATAATATGAGATAGCAGCCTTGCGAATTACATCAGTATGAGAGTCCTTACCAAGTAAATCTTCTACTTTTTTCTTTGCAGCAGATGAATCCACAATAACAAGTGATCTAAAAGCATCGCTAATACTATAGTATTTTTTATCTTTATCAATAATTTCTTGAAGAAACATGCTCACTTTCTCGTTATCTTTATAGTTTCTTAAGGCATACCAGATCGCTCTCCGTACTCTATTATCCTGACCTTCTGAAATAGACATTAATTCTTTGGCATATTTTTTAGATTTATGAGAAGCTAAGGCATAAACGGCCTCTTTTCTCACGCCCCAAAATGGATCAGATTCTGCAGACTTGAGCAATGCTAATTCTACCACCCTGCGTCCTTTTTTATCTTTAAGTACATTAATGGCCGCTATTCTATCTAGGACATGAGGAGCTGTTTCTAGCTGTAGAACCCATTCCGAAATTGGTTTGTGAAATGTTAATTCAGAGGGAATCATGAACCCAGCATTAAAAATGACCAATTCAGGTCTTTTTAGAGCTGGTATTTCGAAGACAACTTCCTTATCCTCAACCCAAACTGTATGCTCCTGCTCATCAATTCTGATTTTAATGGGCATCTTAAACAGGCCCCCATCTTGCATTTGCTTAATCTTAAGCTTGACCGATCTGTTTCTTTGTGTATAATTCCATTTGACATCATACTTTGGATATCCAGCTTCATACAACCATTGTCTAAAAAACCAGTCCAAATTTTGACCAGTTACATCTTCAATAGATTTTTTAAGATCCTGAGTCTCCACGCATTTATACTGATTTTCTTTGGTGTAGTGCTGTACCGCTTTCCAAAAAGAATCTTTTCCTAGCACATCTTGCATCATGGAAAGAATCAGACTGCCCTTAGCATAAACGTGTCCGTCAAATAAATCCATAGGTACATAATATTTATCATGAACAGTTGGCCTCTCCCATCTTTTATTGGATCCAAAGTAACTTTTCATCTCTCCATACCTTATATATTCTCCCTCGTCATGACCAAATTTTTCATGGCGATATAATCTGGATAAAAAAGTTGCGAATCCTTCATTAAGCCAGATATTCTCCCAGTTTTTCGTTGTCAGCATATTCCCATACCACTGATGCGCAAGCTCATGTGCTACAAGGCCTTCACTACTTACATCTGGTGCAGCATTCTCATCATACATAGTACGATCTGTATTGTGAGTCAGAGTTATATTTTCCATACCTCCGAACATAAACTCGTCTACAATGATTTGGTCATACTTTTCATATGGATAGGGTATGCCTGTTAATTCATTAAAAACTCTCATCATATCTTTTGTAAGACCGAAAGAGCGGTCGGTCTCAGCTCTATTTTCTTTATAAACCCAATAATTAACAGGAATATCTTTATATGAGTCTTCTACCTTTTCATATTCACCCACTACAAAAGAAATTAAATATGCCACCATAGGAAAGTTCTCTCTCCAGTGCCATGTATGAGTACCATTCTTATTCTTCTTTAATGAAACAAGCTCCCCATTGGAAACAGCCTTAAATTTTTGATCTACTGTTAGTATCGTTTCAAAGGTAGAGCGATCATTGGGGAAATCATAGAGAGGAACCCAATGATGGTTGTCCTCTTCTTCTCCTTGTGTCCATGCCTGCCATGGTTGATCGGGATAGGTTTTATCAGGCTTAAAGAAAAATGTTCCTAATTTTGGATTAGCACTATAATCTAAACGAACATCTATTGTGTCATACCATCCTATGGACCGGGGCAATGAAATATGTACTTTCCCTCCCGTATGATGGAACTCAACATTTTCTTCTCCTATTCTTACTCTACGAATTACCATATCCTCTGCGTCCAAAGAAAAAGATTCCAATTGGCTTTGTAGAGGACTTAAGGTATGGACAACATGTCCAAATACGGATTGCGTTTTAAGATCAACAGAAACATCAATCTTGATATGCTCCACATCAACCTGTCGGTCTCTTGTTCTATTTGAGGGTGCATTATTATCTGCCGCATATATCAAGGTAAGAAAAGCAAAAAGAACATACTTCATAATTTTCTCAATTTTTTTAAAAGGTGAATGTTAATTTAATTGAAACTAGAATATGGATGATATAAAAAAAGGGGCCCGCAAATACGGGCCCCTTATACTTAATCGTAAGATTAAACTGATTTATTTCATTAAGATAAGCTTCTTAACGCTTATAAAGTCACCAGCTTGAATCTTATAGATATACATACCTGAAGAAAGACCTTCACCAAAATCATTGGTAGCGTTCCAAAGAACTCTATAACGACCTGGTTCATGAGATCCTGCAACCAACGTTCTAACTTTTTGACCCATAACGTTATAGATCTCAAGACTCACATTTGCCATTTCAGGAATATCATACGTGATATTCGTTACTGGGTTGAATGGGTTCGGATAGTTATTATGCAATGCAAACACATCCGGTATTAAATCCCCATCTATACCAAGTTCTTCAAATGCAGAAGATAAGTCCATTGTAAACTGGAAAGGACCATTACTGGATGGGGTTGCATCCCAAACATCCATGGCCATCACATTCCAATCAACTGTCATATGATGTACACTGTCTTCCATAGCCTCCATTACCATGTCTTCATAGCTGACACGCATGATAGACTGTGTAACAGGAACAAATGCGTTTACATCATCAAAGTACACTGCGCCATGATCATCTCCAGAAACTTGCCAGTAGGCTACACCTACGTTCATGGAATGAGCACCAGTAGGAGCAACACCCAAGGCAAAGAACTGGTGCCATTCATCTGCCGGCATTGTTTTATCCATGAGGGCAGAAAGATCACTAGACAGCCAATTCCCTTGTTCATCCCAGAAAGATAGGAATAGATAGGCACTATTGTTTCCTTGACCAACATAGTCAGGTCCAGGAGACATCATATGTCCTTCAACAGCAACAGCATCTCCTGCTTCCAGACCCAAATCACCAAGTAGATGGCTCTGATATATGACCGATTCATTTGGATAAGTTCCAGAATATTGGCCCCATACTTTTAATGCATATTCCCCATCAAAAACAGTTAATGTATCTACTCCAGATGTTCCACCATAAATATCATTTCCTTCTTCTTCTAAAGATGAATTTGTTCCAGCAGATATAGTATATGTATCAAGCCCATCTTCAAAACTAGGATTAGGCTGAGCCATTACTGGAGCTTCAACTTCCATCAAGGTATCTCCTTCCATATGCCCTAAAGCATGAACATGGTAATGAACTACGTCATTATCAGGGTCAGCTGCCTGAGTCCAGAAAAATTGGACTTCAGTATCCAAATTATTCGGCTCACCATTCTCGTCTACAGTTACTTCAAAAGTAGATCCATCTGCAGGAGTTTGAAGCATTACCTGACCTGGCGCTGTATTCATCAAACTAACCTCAACAGAGGAAGGCTCTGATTCGATACACGCTCCCTCAATTCCATGATTATAAAGGGCAGTTACGTGGTAGGTGTACTCACCCCAAGGAACCCAATCATCTAAGAACATAAGTTCACCAGGTCCTGTTTGACCCACATGATGGTCATCTCTATGGATATTAAATGCAAGCAAGGATCTATCTGCTGGTCTACTTATATCTATAGGAGTTACGGCCTGACGGGCTGCAAGGGAACTACTATTTCCAATTGGAATAGATACCTGGGCAGGATTCATATCAGAGATCGCTCTTCCAGGTCCAAATGTAGCGTGACCTTCAAGGGACCAATTGTAATCGAGTGCGTAGGCATATGCCATACTTCCCCAATCAACACCAAATCCTTTAATTAGGTCTCCAAAGCCTTGAACTGCAGGACCACTGTCAGCACCAGCAGGAAATTCTCCATCTAAACCAATCACTCGATAACCGAACATCAAAGACTGTGATGCATCAATCAGGACAGGGTTAGGCAACATAACATCATGCCATTCCCCTAAAACTAAGGATGCTCCATCGATGAGCTCGGTTGAATCTACTGGCAATCCACTTACTGGATCATAGACAAATACCTTAAAACTCTCTGCTAAACCGAAAGGAACAAAAGATACCATATCCATTACCATCCCATCCATATCTTCTAATTCAGCTGGAGGAAATAAAACAGCAGCTTCAAATGGCGAAACACCAGCTCCTATACCTGTAGCAACCTCATCGTTATGATAGCCAAACCATCCACCTTGTCCAGGAACTTGTTCCCAGGAGAGATGAACATTGTTTGACTGAGTCACAGCAGCTAGGCCACCAGGAGCATAACAGTTAAGTACAGGTAAGGTAACAGAAGCTTCATTACTTTTTGCTCCTTCCATACCAAATGCTTCATAGAAAGCAGCAACTTGATAGGAAACTGTTACTGAAGTACCTGGATTTTCTGGATCTTCAAGATCTTCATCCATGTAGGATGTAGTTTCTGCACCACTTACAAACGCCACATCTTCACCATTTCTATGGACAACATATCCAGAAACAGCTGGTGGTGGTGGTGGTGGTTCTACACCTTCAACAGACAATTCATAATCACCTGCTGCACCACCGTAACCATCTACAACAATATAGTAGGTGGTGTTCGCATTGATAATGACACCTTCAATGAGACTCAAATAATTTGTAGTAGTATTTTCACAGAAATCATCATTACAAGCAACCTCACCTATGAGAGTTGTTGCTAGAGTTCCCATAGCACCTTCATAAACATACAATTTCGTATCATACAAGCTACCTTCTCCACATGTATTTACAGTAATAGCTGTGTCTACAGTAGAAGTAAAACTATATACTACGTCTGGTGAAGTACTTCCTGTGTAAGGACATTCTTCATCATAGTCATCTGTATACCCTAAAGTAGTACCCATCATTAGATACGGAAGCGCATCGATTACAGTTGCATCTACATCTGTATCACCACCTTGCCTAGGCGAAGAGTAATCTGATGGGTTATAATTGATGTAAGTAGAAGGATCATCAATCTTTTCAACATTACTTGGAAGAATCGGCATTACTGCTGGAGGCTCCCAAGCACTTAAGTCTGGAGCAGTCCATTCAAGCATTGCATCGTAGTCATTTCCTTCCACCATAAGATCGGTTGGTGCTGGAAAATCATCTGCACCATAAACAGAAACCATAGCATTGTTAGAAGTATCACTTTCTACGCCCTCATATGTCTGAGTAACGTAATAATGATACATTCCAGCTGTTAAAGGCATATCCATGTACATTTCATCTTCTAATTCTGTTGCAACCTGAGAAAAGACAGCATCTGCACCAGCTCTATAAACGTGAAACCTGATATTTTCAATTGGATTTACAATTGTAATGGTACCCGTTGCAAGATTATCCGTTTCATCTGACTCATCCACAGTACACATCCAGTCGGCCATAACCCCCACATCATGAGTACCAAAACCCATGTAAGGAGCAATTGCAGAAAGTCCGTAGGTAGCAGTTTCACCTGGAGCTAAAGGAGGATACATAAATGTAGCATCGGCACTACCTTGACAATCACTAGTAGCGGGAAACATCAGATACCAGCCATAAGCCATATTGGTAGCATACGCATTTCCACTATTGGTCATATCAACTGTAAGCACATCTCCAGCTTGATCATATACTAAGTTGGAAGGAACTAAGTTAGCCATCTCCATGCCATCACCAAGAACGAAGTCGTCATAACCCTCTAATCCTGATTCTAAAGTCCATGTAAATATTGGAGTCAAAACTCCATCAGCATCAGCTACGGATACCGTAAACACATTACCGTTCCATCCATCTCCATAAGAATCCATACCATGAAATAAATAAGACCCTTCTTCAAGAGAGACTACAGTAGGCGCAAGCGGTGCACCACCACTAGCGGCAACAACTCCTGCAGCATCGGTTAAAGTCCAAGATACTTCGCTCTGCCAAGAACCTCCATCACATGAGATAGTTACATCAACTAGATCTCTAGTGTTATTTGTATTTGGGTTTGTCCAAACAGGTTGAGGAGCGGAATATGTGTCAATCATAAATGCTTTTAATTCTTCAGCCTTACGAGTTTGATATTCTTGTCTCTGCTCAACGACTAGGTGACTCTCTGCACTTGGGTAGATTAGATTTTCACCACCATTTCTTGTACCCGCAAAAGGATCGATCATTGCATTCCACTCTAAGTAAGCCGCTTCAACACCACCCATAGCCATTAGGTTTTGAGGGGCAGTTGGAGGAGCAGACTCTTCCACAGTAAATGTGAATGGTCCTGGACTCCAAGAATTAGTCCACTTAATTGTAACTACGCTACCAGCGTTTGCATAAACAGAAACAGTAGAAGGACCATAATATCCACAACAATCATCATTAGCCGCTGGATTTCCTTCTGTATCTACAAGAAGGGCTAAGCTCATACAATCTCCATCATGAAGAGAAAGATCTGTGTCCGGAAGCGCATCTCCGGTAGCATTCTGAGACGAAACAGTTAACATAGAATTTGTTGTTACTACGTATTGAAAAAATTCATCATCACCATCCGCTTGATTTTCACCAAGAACGGCTATAAGTGCAACCATACAACTATCGCCATCATAGTAACAAGATCCATCGTCATCGGTTGCATTGGAATCATAGCCATAAGCTAATGGATCTGTACATCCGTAAGATGCAGGATCACACACTTCATCCATTGGGAAAGGACAACTAGATCCACCAGGATTGGTATCTGCATCATAAGCATCATTGTTTTCAGAGTCATCCGTACAGTTAGGACCTCCAAGAGTCCAAGCTGCAAGGTCAAATGTTGTGGAAGGGGTACGTAAGGATTCGTCTACGTTACATGTGCGGAAAGCCCAAGAGTCTGTGTACTCCCATGCCTCTCCAGTACCATCAACGTCTAAATCTCCATATAAATCTACGACGGTACCATTAAAATATAATTCGATTGCGTCATCACCATTTTGGCTAATGTCACTGCTTGCAGTTAATACAAGACCATTTGACCCATAATTCACGCCAAAATAGTTAGAAAAAGCAAGATCATCTCTTACGAGCCAAACCACCTGACCTGAGTCAACAGCAACCGCAGGAAACTGGTATTCTTGGCCATCGGTTCCGCCACCATTGTTTGCAACACCAACACCATACCAACTTAAATCAGATATATCATCCATTGCCTGAACTTGAACTGCTTTACCCGTAGATCCAGCCTCTGGAAGATCCATATCTAAGACTGCAGTAAGAACAAGAGCATTTGCAGTTGGAGGAGTTAAAGGAAGTGTAAAAGTGGCAGTACCTGTAGCACCATCATCAGTTACACCGTCATTTGTAAGAGTAAAATTTAGAGCTAGATGACCTTCACTATCATATACAGTTAGATAGTTACCATTCCAACCATCACCAAATGAATCAAAACCGTTTACCGTGTATGTTCCATCGTCTAAACACAGCAAATCCCCGTAAGGAGCGCCACCGGCAGCTACTTCAACTCCTGCAGCATCTACCACAGTCCAGCTGACTTCTCCCTGCCAGGAGCCACCGTCAACGACCATGTCATTACAGTCGTCACCAAAACAACAACTAGCATCATCCACGGTTGCAAATTCATCAAAATTACAAGCAGCAACATCTGTACAACCAGGAATGTCTACTACCTGAGGTAAATCAAAAGTTCCAGTACCAACGGAACCATCGTCATCAACACCATTCAGAGTGCCAGAAAAGTAGGAAAAACCGCTAGTAGCATCACTGACAGTCAAAACATTACCATTCCAACCATCTCCCCAAGAATCTGCCATATTCACTGTGTAGGTTCCATCGTCTAACGATAAAGCTACATCCGTATATGCTGCACCAGCACCCTCTATGACAACAACACCTGCAGCATCTACGATACTCCAAGAGGTTTCACTTAAATAACTTCCTCCGCCCATGTTCACAAGAACATCGGTGGATCTAAAGCTTTGGGTGTAATCAGGATTAATAAAAAGATATGGTTCCGGATTGTCCACTAGGGGACGAGTACCATATTTAGCGCTTTTTTCTTCACTAGTTTGAGCAAATAAGGAATTTGCAAAAAGCACCATAAAAAGAAACGGTAACACTCTTCTCATGTTAACCTCCAAGGTTAGTTAAAAAAACTTATTTTTTTAAGGTAGGTATGTGGATAGCGATGAATATATAATTTATAAAGTATATCACCAACGCACAATTAATCTAGCATCCTATTTTTTTTACAACAAGAGTTTATTTGAATTAAATCGGAGTTTTTTTTGAAATGTGATAGAAAACACTTTAATTTTTAAAGTTGACTCTTGAAATTCGATCAAAAGCCAATGTGTTTTAAACAATATTCATGATTGGAAATAAAATAAAATAGAATAAAATGAATATAAAAAGTATAGCTATAAGATTTAATCCAAAGCCAGCTCTAGCCATTTGAGGTATCGTTAGCTGACCACTGGCAAGCACACTCGCATTGGGTCCAGTTCCAGAAGGAAGCATAAAAGCACAAGAAGCAGCTATGGTTGCAGGTACCATCAAAAGAAAAGGATGGAAATTTCCAGCGTCCGAGACACCAGCTAAGACAGGAAGAAACACAGCAGTTGTAGCGGTGTTAGAATTGATTTCTGTTAAAAACACCATAGCAGCTACAACCGCAATAACAATTAAGGATATGGGGATGTCATTTAATATTAGATTTTTTCCAATCCATTCGACTAAACCAGAGGATTTAAATGCAGAAGCGATAGCTAATCCCCCTCCAATAAGCATTCCAATCGCCCAAGGAATATCCTGCGCATCTTTCCACTCTAATAATCTTTCTACTCCACCTTCTTTATTCTTACGTCCGCTCGATAGACTAAATAAAGCTATCGCAGCAAAAAATGCTACAGTGGAGTCTTTTACAAATCCGCTTACGCCCAAAAATGTGGACCAATTGTCCCTGAAGATGAAACCCAAGGCATATAAGATGACAACTACAAGAACCTTCTTTTCGGCTATCGACATATTTCCAAGTGCAACATATTCTTTTTGAATAACATTACTACTACCCTGTAAATCACCCGACACATTAAAAAACTTCACAATGTATAGCCACGCGACCGGTAAAAAAAGTACGACAAACGGAATCCCAATTTTTAACCAATCTGTAAAAAGAATATCTGGTGAGTTAGGAAGAAGCTCTTGAGCTGTACTTACAAAAACTAAATTTGGAGGAGTACCAACTAATGTGCCTGTGCCACCTATACTAGCCGAATAAGCAATGGCGAGCATTAGAGCAGGAGCAAAACGTTTAGTATCTGCTCCTAATTCTTTTTCTCTAGCAATAATGGCTAAACCTATGGGCAACATCATCAATGTAGTAGAATTATTCGATGTCCACATGGATAAAAAACCCGTTGCTATCATAAAGCTTAGCATAACTTTTGGCCGACTGGTTCCAATGGATTTTATCGTTGCAAGAGCAATTCGTTTATGAAGGTTGTTCGTTTCAATTGCTTTTGCCACAAAAAAAGCCCCCAAAATAAGAAGAACGATATGGTGACCATAGCTTGCAGCAATCTGCTTTGAGTCTAATACTCCTAGAAGTGGAAACAACACAATAGGTAAAAAGGAGGTCGCAAAGATTGAGATAGCTTCTGTTACCCAGAAAATAGCCATGAGAATGGAAACAGCTGCAGCTCTCAAAGCAAGTGGGTTCATGTCACGTGGAGGTTCAATAGAAATGAGAAAGAGAAAAGAAGATAATCCCAAGCCAAACCCTATCATCTGCTTTCTAGTCATTTTCCTTCCTCACCTCCAAAAAGATAAATAGAAGCAAATGGAGCAAGTTTATAATTATCATGCCCTACACCAGGAACAGTAATGAGTTCCCAGTTAAAATCAAAACCTAATTCCTCTGCTTTTGTCTTTGTTTTGCTATAAAGCAGTTTTCCTCTGGTTAAACAGTTTGGTCCTTGGTCTCTTGCCATTTGACCATTACTTAAAGGCTTTGTCCTCGGTCCAAGATCATCCTCCCCAAGTAAAATAGCCATATCCTTATTAACCCAAGACTTTATATTTTTATTGGAATTTGCCACGCCTTTTAGTCCAAAAGGGTACAAGATGTTTTTATCTGGAATAGTAACAAATGCTGGGTTTGCTGCTACAGCTTTGACTACCGGTGCTTCTTTACTAAAAAGTAAATACCTATGAACAAAACCTCCTCCAGCAGAATGGCCAAACAAATAAAATTTTTCTGATAGAAATCCATATCGCTTTTTAAAATCATTAAAAATGGGATCTATTACATTAAAAAGCCATTTACTTTCATCTACCAAATCTCCATTTTCAGTTATGACACCTCCAGCATTGTAAGAATACTCATTAGGGAAGAGACTCTTTTTTGCTCCAATAGTGAGAACAGAAAAATGATTTTTTTTTGCAAGATCCAGCCAAGAAGCGTGGAACCTCTGAGCATCTCTTGACGCTCCTGGAATTACCATTAAAATAGGTGTCCCCGCAGTAGCATTTGGAGGGATATAGGTTATTACATCAATCGGTGCTCCCTCCCATTCTGTAAAAACGTAACCCCAGGGTGGTTCTACCTGACCTATTGTTTTCTCAGAAGAAGAACTGCACGAAAAAAATAAAAAAATTAGGAAAAAAAATCTAACTAGGATCATTTTCTAATCGATCATAGATCCCATCATTTATAGGGCAATTTGGGTTAGATGCCTTTTCTTTTTCAGGGTAAAGTAATCTTCTGGGAACGCCATTCCCTTCACTAGTTCCCCCACACTCTGTACTATTATTTTCAGAATCAATGAAATGAGGATATCCGGTCCTTCTCCAATCACTCCAAGACTGCATATTTAAAAAAAGAGCCTTGTATTTCTCATTCATAATCGCTGCAAAAAGTTCATCTCCCGAGAGGTCGCTGTACCTAGGAATAGAGGCACTAGAGAATCCAATCCCCTGCCACATTTGCTCAATCCCATCCAGGGTCTCATTTAGTTTAGACAGCGCAAGACCCTCGTTACCAAGTTTATAATGACACTCAGCCTGTATAAAACTATTCTCATACCAACTCACAAATTCTGGCTCCCATTGCATTCCATAGTGTCCCGTAATATTCAGCATAGAGGCATTTTGAACAGAATCTCCGGGACTTACTCCAATAATATCAGGAGTACCACTGCCCAAAAAATAAATGTTGAGACGACTGTCATTATCTCTTTCAAGCATGTCGACGAGAAGTTTTCCTGCTCCCATATAATCCGTATTCGATAGAGTAAATTGAAACCACACACTTCTCTCTGCAATGGCAGCGCCATGAAGTGCAGTCCAATCACTGGCTCCTGATGGATCTAAAATTCCCATTTCTGCCTCATTTAAAGCCATCTGGTAGTAATCATTATTCACCTCCGCCCAATTGAGATAGATACGACTCTTTAAAGTGTGAGCGGCTGCTATCCACTTATCTGGATCCGCACCAAAAGTAAAGTCATACTGTGTTGGAAGTGAGAATACTTGACCTTCACCAAAATTTTCAATTGCATCGTCAATTAGTTCAAGAACAGCCATATGTACTTCTTGCTGAGAATCAAACTTTGGCTCTGCGAATTCTGGGTTTGCAGCCTGCGAATAAGGAATATCTCCCCATAAATCAGCTGCAGTAGAAAAAAGAAGCGCCTCCCACATTTGAGAAATAGCTAGAAGTACATATTTCTCCTGCTCATCAGCGACCTCCTGTGTAGTAGTAAGATCAATAAGACCACCCGTACCATACATTGCAGTCCAACGTCCATTCGTATTAACATCGATTGGATCGCAGTTGTAATCTCTATAATAATCTGTTTGAAGGCCCGACATCTGCTGCATTACCATAGAAACTGCTCTATTTAAATATCCTTCCATTATTCCATAGATGGTTACCTGAGATCCTACCAATAAAGCCTCTGGTGACACAATAGATACGTCGTCTACCTCATTGGGGTTTTGATCCAAAAGTGGTCCTGACAAGAAATCTTCGCAACTCAAACAAATGATCGAAAGTGAAAGGAAAACTATTTTAATATTTTTTATCATAATTACCAATTGAATTGAATTGCCATATTTGCTCTCCAGGTCTGAGGCTGGTTAAAATAATCTTCTCCAGATATCCTGTCCTGGTACATATTAGTTTCGGGGTCCCATCCACTGTAATTCGTCCATGTTTTTAAATCCTGAGCACTAATTCTTATGGTTAAGTTTGGGTCTCCTAGGTATCCAATTTTTACTGGACCAAAATTATAACTAAGGGCAATTTCCCTTAACTTCATGTAGCTAGCGTCTTCGATATTATTGATGACATCCGTATTTCGTCCCATATAATTCTCGTATAAATTTTGAGAAAATGTGACAATAGTATCTTGCCCAGGACCAAGTGCTCTATGACCATGATTGATAAGCTCTTGAAAAGTTCCCTTACCCCACTCCGTAGTCACACCTTCCTCATATCCAAACCAGTCAGGGTTATCAAAATCAGGGTGGTATCTCTTATCGGTATCCGCATGAGTACCCCATTCATATAAAGAATTCTTTGTATAGTTTGCTATGTGCCCTCCCACACTAATATCAAGCAAACAACTTAACTTTATTTTTTTTCCTATTTTAATATCATTGTAGAAACTTCCCGTCCAGTCCGGATTGGGCGCATAGCCCGACCATATTTTTTCGGAGTACATTATTGGCAAACCATTTTTGCCAATGTAGACGTCATTCTTGTTCCAATTATATTCCGTAAGTGTATCGATACCAACATCAGGAGTGTTAATATTCTGGTCATGGTCTACCGCAATTCCATGACCAAATCGAGCCCAAGAAAGGACCTTAAACTCAGCGTACTCATGTCCAGGGGAGACTTCACTGAATTTTGCTATTCCTCGGCTTGGAACTAGATTGGGATCCATAACCTTTGCCATATTCGCATCTACTCCGTTCATTTCTAAGACAGTATTTCTGTTGGAGGCATAGATGAATTTAGTTTCCACTTTTAATTTCTTTGTATCCATAACTCTATAGTCAAAAGACAATTCGAGTCCTTTATTTTGAATAGAGGCGCCATTTGCTGTCATTTCATCCGCGCCTGTTGATGGAATTACATCAATATCATAAATGATATCAGTACTGATAGCATTGTAAATAGTTGTAGAAATTCCCATTCTTCCATTAAATAGTGAAAGGTCAGTACCGCCTTCATATTCATTTCTTCTTTCAGGTCTGATTCGAAAATTACTTATCTCGTCATCTGATCTATATCCCGTAACACCATTATAGTTAAGACCTAGAGAGGCCTTTTCGCCAACTGAAAATAAAGAAGGAGAAGTGTACCCAGCAAATATAGCATAGACTCTTGGTTCTTCTCCAGCTTGGCCATATGCCAGTCGTAATTTCCCAAAATTTAAAAAACTAGGAGCATAGAGTTTTGAGAATTCCCATGCTGTGCTCAATTTGAAAAAGTTATGTCTTCTATCTGCTGGACCAAATGTTGAAGAACCATCATTTCTAACTGCACTTGTGATATAAAGCTGGTCAAATAAATCCATAGTTCCTTGCATAAAATAAGACTCTAAATGAACTAAAGAAATATATTGATCAGCTGACACAGAGGAATAGTTTTCGATTTGATAGTAATTTGGCAATACCTGCTCCTCACCAGTAGTTTCGAATCTTTTTAGAGATCTGCTATTCAAATTGTGACCTGCTACAAGTTTTATGGGTACTTTATACAATTCATTAAGATCAAAAGAAAAGGTTAAATTAGAATCCCATTCCTGATCTAAAATATCTTCATGAATATACCTACCAATACCACCACTTCGATAGGTTCCGATTGGCATAATATCATTTCTTTGATCTAGGGAAAAGTCTGTCCCTAGAATGTAATTTAAACTAAACCAATTATTTACATCATAACGAATTTTTATATTTCCGTAGGCTCTTTCTACTGCCTGGGTCTGAGATAATTCATACAAAACCCAATAGGGATTGTTCCATTTATGGCTACCATCTCTAGTATCTGGATAGGGATCGGTTGAGCTTCTATGAAATTGTGTAGTTGGTTCTAAATAAGGCCTTAAATTGAAATCAGGGGGAGTGCTTAGCAACCCTTTAGCTAGGCCATCCGTACTGTGTGCTCTGATTACCTGATTCCCTTCCACTTTTGCATAAGACATACTACCTGTTAACGTAATTTTATCTGTTAGAAAGTGACTCCCTTTTAGACGAAAAGTTTTTCTTAAAAAATCAGAGGGAGTATCTCTTGTAGGTTGATGACCAAAAACGGTACTGACTGTTTTTTTATATTCATTGAATGTCTGCCAGTGGGCTCTTTCATAATTTTCACTCATAGAAAAATAGAAGGTTGTCTTATCATTGCCCCCTAAAGCCGATACGGTTTGCTCATAGTTGTTTCCTATTTCAGTTATATCCTCAACATGATCATATACTTCATCTTCTTGTTGACTGGAATCATACCATGGAGCACCACTTACATTTAATATTTTGCCCCAAGAATAGGAGTTGCCACCTACAAAATCTCCTCCATCACCTTGTCCAAAATACTGCTGCAGAGGATATATTTTATTCATGCCACTAATTCCGTAGTTAGCTTTATATGTTATTCTAGTCTTGCCTGTTGTTCCTGATTTTGTTGTAATTAATATGACACCATTAGATGCTCTTGAACCGTAAATAGCAGAGGCTGCAGCTCCTTTAAGAACCTCGATAGATTCAATGTCTTCCATATTAATATCTGCCATCCTGCTCGATGACTCTGGATGTCCTCGTTCGCTTGTTTCCCTGCCACCAGAGTCAAGTGTTCTTGTACTTACAGGACTTCCATCTATTATTACAAGAGGCTCATGGCCACCTGATATTGTTCCGGTACCTCGTATTCTAAAGAAAGCGTTGGTTCCAGCATCTCCACTTGTTTTACGTACCTCTAAACCAGGGACATTTCCTCTCAAGGCAGAAACAAGACTTACTTCTGGTGAATCCTCAACCTGTTCTTTTCTAACTGTCTCAATAGAGACACCTAATTTTTTGGTTTCTTGTTTTATGCCAAAACCTGTTACGACTACAGACTCTAGTCTCATAACATCTGCAGGCAAAGAGAAGTTAGCTTCCAGCATATTTTCCTGAATAGTATCAAACCTAATAGTATCTACAACACTTTGATACCCTATGTAAGAAGCCTTCAGAAGAAAAGGATTTTGAACTTCTTTTTTCATTAAGCTAAATCTGTAGTTACCATTCGCATCTGTAGCAGTACCAGAAACACTTCCAATAATACTTAAATTAGCGCCTATCAGCTCCTCTCCCGATTCACTAAGTACCTTTCCAGATATATTGATTACATCTATAGCAAAAAGAGATATGGGAAGAAAAATGAAAAATTTGTAAAAATATAGCTTCATGAATTTTCTTAAAAAATAGAGTCTATGTAGTTAGTAAAAATAGAAGAGCTATATGTATTTGTGGTGTGCCCAAGACCAGGGATTGTTGTAAACCCGTGTCGATTTTCTGGATAAACCATGTTCATGTATTCCATATAATTCATGTTTTTTTCATACCTATTATTTCCCAGAAATTCATACTGGCATCCAGATGTAATATCTCCTGTTTCTGTATCTAGCTCAGCAATAAAATAATCTACCTTGTTAGAAATAAAGTTAGTTTTAGAATTTTCCTTTCCAACCATGTCCATGTAAGGACTTAACATATCAAGTCCATACGGCCAATTATTATAAACATTACAATTCTCAATTACTGATAAAGATCCATTTAGAAGCAACCTTGTTGAATCAGGATGAAGAAAATACTGATTATTTACCACCGAAAAATGAAGATTTAGATTGTTATACATATTATTTTGCTTGGTTGAAGAGTACATATGTACAAAAGCAGCGCCGGAAGAATGACCAGTAACTAGGATATCTGTAAGTTGAGGAAACAATTCTTTATTACTTAATCTAGAAAGTAAAGAATCCATAACTTCAAAAGTGCTTACATTATTACCCATTGAAGAAGTGTACGACTGTAAACCCCATTTCCATGAAGTAGTATTCCAATACCAATCAGCATCTGTAGATTGCTCGTATAGTGTAATAAACTTAGGAGATATAATCATTATTTCGTCTTTTAAGCCTTCTCCACTTACAATAGATATCATTTTATTAAAATAATCATCTGCATTTCTACTGTGTCCGTGAATAGTAATAATTGCACCTTCAATTTCTGATACAGAAGAATCAATATGAAAAGAAGAATAAAACTGAAAATTCCCTCCATCAATCTCTATAATATTTATGCAATCATCTGCTGAAGAAAGACATGGGTATTCAACAAAATTACTTTGGTCTCCAGTGACATCGGTAACTTGTGCAGGATCATTACAACCATTACTAATTAATAGGCATATCATTATAATTCCAAGTCCAGACGAACGCATCTTCAATAATTTTTAATGAACCGCACTACTACCGTAATAGAATCAATTTTCTCTGATAATTGATTTTACCTACCGTTAGTTTATAGAAATACATTCCAGATGAAACCTCTCTGCCCATTGAGTCCTTTCCCGACCATGTAAGTGTATGTTTTCCAGGTTGCATCTGACTATCCATGATAGTAGCAACTTTTTGTCCTTTAATATTATAAATACTTAGGATTGCACGGTCTTGTATCGACATGGTAAAAGATATTTCTGTTTTTGGATTGAATGGATTGGGATAATTCTGCTCTAGCTCCACTTTTTGAGGAAGAATTTCATCCATAACCGATACCGAAGAGCAGAAATAGTTGTGATTTCCACAAAAAATAAGCGCGTCTGTAGATGCATCGGAACCCTCAGGCATATCACCTGGAGACGGACTAAGAGCACATGAAATTGGTGACCACTCCCCTAGTTCTGAGCTTGTAGAGTCACAAGAAGCGTTCACACATCCTCTTGAAGCGTTCCAATCTCCTCCATTGCCACCGCATACGTCCATGTTTCTAGACAATATATAATAGCGAGTTGCTTCGGTTACACCACTAACGTCCCACGCAGATCCTGGATCGTTATCTGCATAACCAATAGCGTCCAATGTTAGACCCATTTTCATCCAGGCAGTTGTATCTTCCGATAAAGATTCAGGAAGGTATCCAATCTGTGTTACTTTGAAACCATCATCTCCATTATGCTTTAAAAATTCATCAGGATCTACCAAATCTGCACAATTTTGAAGAGCCAAATCAGAAGCAGCGCGGGTTAAAACATACGTAGAATTTGGAGGAAGTATGCCATCTAATCTAATCCAACTAGACTCCATCCAATGACTACCGTTCTGAGTCCTGCGCAAGATGTAATTAGATAGGTCAATAGGTTCTTCTTTTGGGTTATACAGTTCAACAGCAGCGTTGTATGTTGGACTACTTCTATACCCTATATACCAGTCGCTAATAAATAGATCTGCGTAGGTCTCTTCGTTCTCTGCCGGGTTTTCACCTAAAACCCAATAAGCCATGAAGGGACCATTGCTCGAATTTTGTTCGAAGAGACCATCACTGGCTATAATATCCCAATAATATACTTGTTCAGTTAGGTTATTATCAATTAAGTAGTCATATACTCCTTCTCCTGATACAAAGACAGAATTTTCTTGAAATTCCCAAGGATTTCCAATACTCTCGCTCATATTGGGTGAATGGCTGTAGATATAATAATAGGTTATATTATTTCCATCTGGATCTAAAGATTCTTCCCATTGAAGTAAGCCAGTGTTGTCCAAGTTGTTTGGATTTACATAAAACAAACTGTAGTCAGATGGAGACTCTAAATTAAATGCTGTAGGTGGCTGATTCAGTCCTCCCTCAGAATCCGATGCTAGCTGTAAAAAGTAGGGTCCGTTATTGGTTCCCGTAGTATCATAAAGATCCGTCACAAAGACATCCCAGTAATAGTTTACAGAATTATTCGGGCCTAAAAGATCATATATATCCTGGTAACTTATTGATAGACCTAATTCATT
>JBJKZY010000003.1:0-19064 GCA_045568995.1 Fidelibacterota bacterium
CACCAAAGTACAGTAAGCTCAAAAAATTTACACAAGAAGGGAATATCGCAACTGTTAAAACTCTGAAAGGCTCAGAAATTCTAATAGATATAACATCAAACAGATTACTTCGTACAGCATTCATAAGCTTAAATAAGAGTAACGTAAATATGGTTACAAGCTATAATACAGCATCAGGAGGATTTACTTTATTAGAAGAAGAAAGCTTTATTGTAAACCTTGTTGATAAAAGAGGCATAACAAATAGAGATCCAATTTCTTATTCTCTTGAAATTTTGCCTGATAATAATCCAATGATAAATGTTATTAAACCTGCACCAATGATTGAGCTTGGAAATGAACAAGTGGTACCAATTCACTTAGATATAATGGATGATTTCGGATTCACAAATTTACAACTTGCCTATGAAATTAAAAAGCCAGACTATATTAAAGATGATTCATTCGTAGCGATGTTTAAAATTAACAAGCTTGAAACAGACTCTCTTATTCAATCTATTAAGATGTTATGGGAATTAAACAATTTGCTTCTTATGCCTGATGACGAAGTTCATTTTCATTTTGAATTAACAGATAACGATAATATTTCTGGACCTAAGAAAACTATTTCAAACACTTTTATTGCTAGGGTACCATCTTTAACAGATCTTTTTGAAAACATCACAGATTCGGAAGAACAATTTTTTGAAGATATGACTCAAGAATTTGAAAATATAAAAAATTTAAAAGAAGGACTTGAATCTTTAGAATTAAAAATGCTTAAAGAAAAAGAGCTTAATTGGAATCAAAAAGAATCTGTACAAGACGTAATAGAAGATGCTAAAAAGGAAATAAATAAATTAGAAAAGCTATCTGAATCAATTGAGTCAATTACAAATCAAGCAGATAAACATAACTTATTTTCTCCTAGCTTATTGGAAAAATTTGATGAACTTTCGAATTTAATTAATGAGATAATGCCAGAAAACATGGAAAATAATTTAAAGAATCTCCAGAGTGCCTTAGATGAATTAGACATGAATTCATTACAAAAAGCTTTAAGTGATCTTAATGAAAACATGGAACAAATTGAAAATGATCTAGATCGATATTTAGATATTTTTAAAAGATTCCAGGCCGAACAAAAATTAGATGAAATACAAAAACGATTACAGCAGCTATTTGAACAACAGAATGCCCTTAGTGAAGAAATTAATAAACTGAGACCCGATACAAAGTCATCCAAATCCAAAAGACTTGCACAAGAGCAACAACGTAATTTAGATGAGTTTGAGAATATACTTTCTTTGATAGATGATGCCTCAGCTTTAGTTGAACCATTTAGTAAAACGTCTTCGGAAGAATTATCTTCTCTATCGGAATCTGATTTGTCCAAAGAAACTGAATTATCTTTAGAGGAAACTGCTCAGAGTTTAAAAAACCAAGAATTTAAAAACGCACAAAATTTAAGCTCTAATTCAATTGAAAAACTTAATAACATCATGCAGAAGATGAACGATATTCAACAAAGCTTTCAAAAAGAAACCGTTTCGAAAATGGCACAAAAATTTGAAAACTTAATGCAAAATATGCTCTATCTTTCTTCGCAAGAAGAAAATTTAAAATCAGAGGTTGAGGAAACATATCGTAATTCACCAAAGCTAAAGGAGCTTGCTGCTAAACAACAAGTTTTACAAGATCAACTACAGTCCATGACGAGTCAAATGATGGCTTTATCGAAAGAAACATTTGCAATCACTCCAGAGATAGGAAAAGGGATTGGGAAAGCAAACTACGGGATGCAAAAAGCAAAAGAAAAACTTACAGAACGGAACCTATCCAAAGCAGGAGAGAACCAAAATCTTGCTATGCAAGGATTAAATGAAGCAGCAGTCGGGCTGTTTAACTCTATAGAAAATATGAAAAAATCTGGTTCAGCTAGCGGAGTTGAACAATTCATGCAGATGATGCAACAGATGGCTGGTCAACAGCAAGGCCTAAATCAACAAGGATTACAGTTAGCACTTGGGAAGATGGCAGCAGCAGCACAACAACAAATGATGCAGCAAATGATGAAAGGTCAGAAAGGACTACGTAAATCACTAGAGCAATTAATGAACGAAATGCGACAATCAGGAGGAGGAGAGCTTGGCGATTTAAGTGGAATTGCAAAAGAAATGGATGAAGTAATAAAAGATTTACAAAAAAATCAATACAACCAAAAAACTCAAAACAGACAACAAAAGATTTTATCAAGAATGTTAGATAGTCAAGTATCAATGACTCAACGTGGAGAAAAAGAAGAAAGAAAATCAGACACATCCAAACTTGGATTAACATATTCAGGCCCCGGTGGTCTGCCTACTGATTTAGGACAACGACAAGACCTTACTCTAAAAGCTCTAAATAGTTCAATGAAAGCAGGATATTCAAAGGAACATCAAACCATGATAAAAAGGTATTTTAATTTTTTAAGTAGAAATAATTATCAAACTGATAGTGTAGATAATTTAAATGAATAATATTTTAATAATTCTTCTGATTTTCTGTCCTCTTTCATCTTATGGTCAAAATATATTATCTGATACTAAAACAATTAAAACAGCAAAGATGCTAGAGACAAAAGGCGATATAGAGGGAGCTATTTCAATTTATGAAAATATCCTAACTAGAAAACCTAAGCATAGACAATCAATACAAAACCTTAAAAATATTTTTTTGAAATATTTAATGTATGATAGAGGTATTGCATTCATGCGTCACAGGATGACAAAAGAGCCTAATGATGTTAGAACGTATTGCGAGCTTGGAGAGATGTACTTTTTAAACAATCAAAAAAAAGAGGCAACCCTCACCTGGTATGCTGGATTAAATAAATTTAAACATAATCGTTCTTTTTATAGAATTATGCTTTCTACTTTGGCTAAACACAATTTGGATGATGAACTTTCTACGGTTATAAAAAAAGGTCGGGATAATTTTGGTGGATCATTCCTTTCTTTTGAATTAGGAACATATCTACAATCGATTGGGAAGTTTGATACTGCAATGGATGAATTTATATCTCACTTGTTAAATGAAAAAAGTTATCAAGGAATAATTGAAAGAAAAATATTACTAATGAGCGATGATGAAGAAGCAATACAAATTATTGAAGATAAGCTTTTCGAAGCTTCACAACTTTATCCAAATCAAACTCTTAACATGTTAAGCGAATTTTATTTTAAACAACAACAATATGATCTTTCAATACAAACAAAAAAAGAATGGACAAATAAAGGTAATAAAGATTTTAATGAATGGATTAAGTTTGCAAATGATCTTCGAAGTGAAGGGCAATATCAATATGCAATAGATGCATATTATTTTGTTTTAAGCTATAAACTTAATTCAAGACTTACGGAGAGAGCTCTTCTAGGTTTAGGTAAAACTTTTGATGATCAAATTACTACGAAAAAGACTATGTTCTTAATACCTTATTTTTATGATAATAACATGTTTTTTAAAGATCCTTTTCAAGTCTATTCTTCAATATCAACCAAACATTTAGAATCAAGTCTAAATCTCTATGATTCTCTTTTGGTCTCCTTAAAAAAACCATCATTTTTATCGGAGGCGTATTATCGATTAGGTGATATACAATATAGAATATTACAAGATTTTGATAAGGCATATTATTTGCTGAATAAGTCCATGAATTATAAGCCAGGCAAAAAGACTAAATTAAAAATTATAAATAAAACTTCAGATGTGTTAATCGCCATGGGGCAGACTAGAGAAGCATTAAGTTTCCTTCAAAAACAACAAAAAATTGAACCTCTGAAAACCATAAATGAAAAAATTATTCTTATTCAATTCCTTACTAATTCGCCAGATTCAATATTATACAATATTGAATTATCACTTAACAATTTAGAACTTTCGGATCCTTCTTTTAATGATCTAATGGAATTAAAAAACCTTATTGCCAAATATTATAGTGAACCATCTGATTATTCGTCATTCAAATATTTTCAAAAGTCCGAACTTTTTATTAGACAAAAAAAATTAGGAGATGCATTAAAGGAGCTAGAATATCTAGTGGAAAGTTTTCCTGAATCACCTATTACATCTTTAGCTCATTTGAGATTAGCTATGATCCACTTTCGGTTAGAAAATTTTACGAATGCTTTGAGTTACGCTTTATTACTTGATGATACAGAATTTGCTGATAAAGGCATCATTCTTACAGGTCAGATATATGAAATACAGGAGAAAAATATAGAAATATCATTAGAACAATATATGAAGATATTAAATGATTTCACCTATTCCATATACTATGAACCAATCAGGTATCATGTTCGAAAAATTCAAAAAACCAAGAGCTAATGAAATTTACAATATACTTATTTACGTTCACATTAATATTGGGACAAAAAATTCTTATCCCAATGGATCAAAAACAAAATGACCATTTAAAAGCTTACGGAATTGCATATTTAATATTGAAAAATAATGTAACTATCGAATGGCTTTTAAACTATCATGGAGGGTCTTTTTTAATTGATTCACATCAGTTTATTGAAGAAGAATGTCGGGTTAGAGGGGTGACTTATAAAAAAATTAATTCGAGCGATTTATTAAACATTTATTCTACCATCGATCAAAGTAATATGGATATAATGTTATTAGAAAAAAAACCGAAAATTGCAATTTACACACCTCCAAATAAACAACCTTGGGATGATGCAGTTACTCTTGCGCTCACATATGCAGAAGTAGACTATGAAACCCTATGGGATACTGAGGTACATTTAGGAAAACTTAATGATTATGACTGGCTCCATTTGCATCACGAAGATTTCACAGGTCAGCATGGAAAGTTTTATCGGAGTCATCGAAACTCAAATTGGTATAAACAACAAAAAATACAATATCAAAATATTGCAAGTAAACTTGGATACTCCAGCGTTCATGAACATAAAAAAGGCATTTCAAGAATAATAAAAAGTTATGTGAAAGATGGAGGATTTCTTTTTGCTATGTGTTCTGCAACTGATTCATATGATATTGCATTAGCAATGGGGAATATTGATGGTGTTGAGGCTATTTATGATGGAACGCCTATTGACTCTGACATACAAAATAATCTAGATTATTCACAATGTTTCGCTTTTGAAAATTTTAGAATAATTCCAGACCCAATGATCTATGAATTTTCAGATATAGATTTCCCACCTAGCAATAACCCAATAACTAGAGGTGCAAAAGCAGATTATTTCACTTTATTTGAATTTTCTGCTAAATACGACCCCGTTCCTTCTATGCTAACCCAAAATCATGTCCCAATTATCAAAGGGTTTATGGGTCAAACTACTGGTTTTCACAAAGATAAAATTAAAAAGCATATAGTAATAATGGGCGAAGACCCTGCTTCTGAGCAGGTTAAATACCTACATGGGAATTTTGGGAAAGGGACTTTCACTTTTTATGGAGGTCATGACCCTGAAGATTATCAGCACTTTGTTGGTGATCCACCTACTGATTTAACACTTCATAGAAACTCACCTGGGTATAGATTGATTCTAAATAATATTCTTTTCCCTGCAGCCAGAAAAAAAGAAAGAAAAACATAAAACCTTATTGATAATGTGGATTCAAAAAAATATTACTATCAAAAAAAAACAAAAAGGATTCCACTTAGTAACTGATCAAATAGTAAATCAAATTCCTGAAATCGATAAAATTCAAATAGGTTTGCTACATGTGTTTATTTTGCATACCTCAGCTTCAATTACACTTAATGAAAATATGGATAGAAGTGTCAGAGATGACTTCGAATCTTATTTTGATCATCTTGTACCAGAAAACCAGACCTACTTCACACATATCTACGAAGGATCTGATGATATGCCCGCACATTTAAAATCATCTATTTTAGACTCTTCAATTTTTATCCCAATTTCAAATGGGAGCTTAAAACTTGGGACATGGCAGGGGATCTATTTATGCGAACATAGAAAACATGCTAGTTCGAGGAACATAGTATTAACTATTCAAGGAAAAAAGAAGAAATAAAAATTGTATGCATCTGACTTGGACGAAATCTCTTATTTTATTTGTATTTTTTTTATATGAAAAACAAACGCTTTTATTTTGGTTTTTTTGTTCTATCCCAAATTGCGTTCATTTGTTTACTAGTAGCTTTTTCTATAGGTATGCCTTTTAATTTTAACTCTCTCTCTATACTTTTAAATCTTTCAATAAATTTTTCATTTGATTTTCTTAGCATATCTTCTGCTGGAATATCCAAAAATCTTGAAATATTCACGACAGTAAATAATACATCGCCAATCTCTTCCTCAATTTCAATTTTTTCTCCTGTTGCCTTTGCTTGTTTTAATTCTTCAATTTCTTCATAAAGCTTATTCCAAACAGGTTCTATATTATTCCAATCAAAGCCTGCCAGAGAAGCTTTTTCCTGTAACCGCTGTGATCTTGTTAAGGATGGAAGAGTCTTTGGAACACCATCTAACCTAGATTCTCTTCTTTTTTCTATATGCTTCTGTAGCTCCCAATCTCTTTTTACTTCAGAAGTATTATCCTTGTTTTTGTTTCCAAAAACATGTGGATGTCTATTGATAAGTTTTTTATTAATACCATTAAGAGTATCTAGAATATCAAATTTATTACTTTCTTTTGCTATTTGTGCTTGCAATAAAATATGCAAGAGAACATCACCTAATTCTTCTTTTAAAGTCTTCCAATCATTTGATTCTACACTTTCAATTACTTCGTATGTTTCTTCAAGAAAGTATGGCAGCAAAGAGTCATGAGTTTGTTCTTTATCCCATGGGCATCCATCAGGAGCTCGAAGTCTTTCAACTATATCAATTAACTCTAGGAAAAGTTTTGTAGCTTGTACCTTATCCACCATTTTAAAATAATTTCCCCCAAATCATCTTCTGTAAAAAAACATTTTCAAGGTTGGTCATTATTTGTTTTTGATTTTTTGTTTCATCTGAATACCCGAGCAAATGAAGGCAGCCATGAATTATCAACCTAGCAACCTCTTTTTCATAGGGCTCTTCATATATTTTAGCATTTTCCTTGGCTCTCGGTAGACTGATATAGATTTCACCTTCTACTCTTTTTTCTTCATAGCTGTTTAACCGAAATGCAATAACATCAGTGAAATGGTTTTTTTTAAAAAACTTCTTTTTCAATTTTGATAAAAAATTATCATTACAAAAGATATAAGATAATTCGGCATCCTTTATTTTTTTTTCTGCAAAAATATTCTTTACAAGTAGCTGGATATATTTTATATCTGGGGAAATTAATGATGGATCACAATCAGAAGTTATGTTAATCATCTTTTATCATTAGCTTTTTGTATCATCAGGATATTCAACTCTTATATGATAAATCCCTCTTAGAACAGGCAGCATACCACTTGTCCCATCAACCGTTCCTTTTATTTTTCTTAATTCATCTAGAGTAAGGGGAC
The DNA here is from genome assembly GCA_045568995.1 of Fidelibacterota bacterium. Lineage (GTDB taxonomy): Bacteria > Fidelibacterota > Marinisomatia > Marinisomatales > UBA1611. Next base: position 7,472 of record JBJKZY010000003.1, read on the forward strand.
ATTCACTAAGTTGCCCATCTTCAATCCTTTGATTAATAATCTTATCTATCATAGTTTCAATTTTTAATATATCAGGTTCTTTAATTGAACGAACCGCAGCTTCAATTGCTTCACAAAGCATTAAGATTCCTGTCTCCTTTGTGTTTGGTTTTGGTCCTGGATATCTAAATGCAGATTCATCAACTACTGTTTTGTCTTGTTCAGCTTGTTTAAGAGCCATCCTATAAAAGTATTCTACTCTAGTAGTACCATGATGCATAGGGATAAAGTCTGATACTATTTTTGGCAAGCCATATTCCTTTGCCAATTGCAAACCTTCTTTAACATGTGCTCTTATAATACGAGCACTCATAGTTGCTGTAATTTTATTATGCTTATTATCTCGTCCAAATTGATTTTCAATAAAATATTCAGATTTTTGCATTTTCCCAATATCATGATAATAAGCTCCCACTCTACATAATAAAGAGTGAGCTCCAATAGAATTTGCACATGCCTCTGCCAAGTTCCCAACCACAATACTATGATTAAAAGTTCCATTTGTTTCTTGCTGAGCACGTTTTAAAAGAGGATGGTCATAATCAAGAAGTTCAATTAACGTTAAATCTGTGGTAATATCAAAAAACATTTCGAAAACACCTACCAAACCGTATGTGAAAATCGGAGCTAAAATACTGTTTATAATAAGAAATTGAATATCCCTGAAAATTATTTCCCAAGTATTATCTTGAAATAAACCTAAGCCTATTGAAACAAAAAAGCTTGCAGTAATGAGAGCAAACATCGTAGAAAAAAGTTGACTCCTCTTTCTTAGTCTACGAATATTATAAATTGCAACAGTTGAACAAAATAAAGATACTATTATCAAATCAATACCTTGCCCCATCATCAAACCCATTAGTATTGCCATTGAAGCAATTGCCATAAAACCAATTTGAGCATCAAAAAGGATTGTAAGAGTCATTGCTCCTATTGTAAATGGTATTAGATATTCAGATAATTCTAATTGTAAAAGAATTATATTAGACAACATTAATTGAACAATAAATACTATCGAGATTAGTAAAATCATTTTCCAATCCTGAAAAATATTTTTTTTATATATTGCTAAAAAAGCAAAAAATAAAGATAATATTACTGATAGCAATATTATTCTGCCAAAGAATCCTTGCAACTGTTGTAAAAATCCAGTTCTCTTTTCCTTTTTCATCACAGCATCTGCTAATGATCTTAATTTTAAGAGGACATCTTGTGTTATACGAACATTCGCATCCACAATCAACTCATTTTCTAAAACTACCCCTTGGCTTCGAGGGACTTTATCTAAACTTTCATTTTGTTTTTTTTCAGTTAATTGTTTATCGAATAATAGATTTGGTTTCATAAACTCAATTATCAAATCATAACCGATATCTAGAAACACATCAGCTTCATCAATAGATGATATTAATTCTTTTTTGATTTTATCCACGCTAACTCAAGATCATTAAAATCCTCTGGAGATGCGAGATCAGGAAAATCACCCTGGTTCACTGTAACTTTTCGACTGAAAATATCTTTAATCTTTATATCATAAATACCTTCAGACCATCTATTTCTACAAATTTGTAAAATTATTTCATTATGCTTTAGAAGTACTTTTGCATCTCTTAAATTTTTAGGCAGCGAGATATAATCATTCCAACTATCTTTGTTCAAAATAAAAGGATAAAGCTTTGAAAAATTATTACTCAATATATCTAAATTTGTACTATCTGATATAAACTCTAATCTTGCCTTTTTATATTGTTTATTATATCGCATTTTGTAAACTAATTTTTCCGATTGATCTAATCTCCAATATGCATTTCGTAAATCCTTAACCATATTGAAAAATTCTGTTAATGCTGATATACTCTGACCTACAATTTGATCATTTCTATTAAAAATAAATGAAATTGACTTTTTCCTTTCGTTAAGATCTAATTTGAGCTTTTCCTCTGATTTTAAAATTGGAAAAGTAAAGGGTGCTATAATCTCATCACTTGCAATATCATTGATTTGATACGCATACTTTAATACTTTTCCTCGAGGGAAAAGAAAGGATATTAAAACAATCAATGAAAGTATAATTGAATATTGCTTTAAATACTTATCAAAATATAAATAAGATAACAGATCTAAAAATTTTTGTTTTATCATCATATCATCTTATCTTTGATAATTTCTCTTGAGATAGTCAACCTTTGCATTTCACTTGTACCCTCAACTATTTCAAGAATCTTTGCATCTCTAAAAAAACGCTCTACATCATATTCATGTACATAGCCATAGCCTCCATGTAATTGTATTGCCTCCCTTGTAATTTCCATAGCAGCTTCGCTAGCATAAAGTTTTGCCATTGCCGCTTCTTTTATAAAGTTTTCTCCTTTGTCTTTTAACCATGCTGCGTGATAAACCAGTAGTCCGGAAGCTTCAATTTTGATAGCCATATCTGCTAATTTAAAACTATTTGATTGAAAATGATTAATTGGTTTATTGAAAGCGATTCTATTTTTTGAGTATACCATGGCTTTTTGATATGCTGCTGTAGCAGTTCCAACTGATAATGCTCCGATAGATATTCGTCCAAGGGTAAGACCTTTTAGAAATTTATTAATGCCATTTTTTGGAGAATACAACATGTCTGAAGAATCTACTTCCATATTTTCAAAGTAAACTTGTCTTGTGTCGCTTGCTTTCCATCCCATTTTATTTTCTTTTTCTTCAATACGTAATCCTTTTACATCAGTTGGTACAATAAAAACTCCAATTCCCCTATCATTACCCCCATCTACAACTCTAGATGTAAAAGATAGAAGACCAGCCTCTCCTGCATTTGTAATGAAAATCTTTCCTCCGTTTACAATGTACTTTTTCCCTACTTTAGTGGCGGTGGTTTTTATAGATTCTGTATCGCTTCCTGCATGAGGTTCAGTTAATCCAAGTGCTGACAGTATTTCTCCAGAAGCAATCTTAGGTAAATATTTATTTTTCAATCTTTCATCAGCAAATAGAAGCAAAGGTAGCGTTCCAAGGGATGTATGTGATGCCATTGTTATAGCTACGGATGCATCTGCTTTTGCTAATTCTATTATAGCAGTAACATAAGCAATCGTATCAAGGGCAGAACCTCCATATTTAGAAGGAACATTCATTCCCATTAGACCAAGTTGCCCCATTTTTTTTACTATTTTTTTTGGGAAAATTTCATTTTTATCTAATTCTTTGGCTTTTGGTATGATCTCATCCTTTGCAAAATCACAAACCATCTTTTGAATCATTTTATGTTCTTCTTTAAAAAACAAGCTATCCATAATTAAATTATATACCTTATTTAAACAAATTACATATCTTGCAATCTAAAACATGCTATTAAGTAACTGAGCCGATCTGTAAGCCGAGTTCTGTCCTAAAACTAAATGTTAATTTTAGGGATGGTCATTTCTCTAGTAAATACGTTACCGTATGTCTCAAGCGATTTACCCGTTCTTCAATCGATGCGAAAAACATCTTAGAACCTATTCAATCTTGCACCAGGTGGGGTTTACACAAATCTAAAATTCATTCTAGATTGGGTGGTCTCTTACACCACCATTTCACCCTTACCCGAAGGCGGTATTTTTTCTGCTGCACTTTCCATTATTTGAATATTCAAATATCTTCCTGTTAGGAAGCACCTTATTCTGTGGTGCCCGGACTTTCCTCTCTGGGGTTATAGCAACAAGCCCAGAGTAACCATCCGATCGGCTCAATTATGAAACTAAATTAAACTTTATTATGATATAAAAATCTACCGCAAACACCACATGTGTGAACAGCAGATTTAGCGCGAACTTCCGATACTGTTTGTGGAGGAATATGTGCACCGCAACCTCCGCACGCAGATCCTTGTAGCGGTACAACTGCTAGCCCCCCCCTATGTTCAATAACTCTACTGTATACATTCAAAGTATTTTGATCAATATCTTTGACATTTTGGTCTCGTTGTTTTTGCAGCGAATTTTTTTCTTCAGCGGATTCCTCGATAACTAATTCAAGTTTTTTACGTCTAACAGTTAAAGTTTCAGATAAACTTTGTAATTCTGATTCCATTGAACCTATCAATTCAATAATTGATTCTTTTTCTTCCATTAATTCAATTAATTTATTTTCAGAACCTGTTCTTTTTTCCTTCAAATGATCTATTTCAGTCATTAATGCATCATATTGCTTATTATTCGTAACTAAAAAAAGTTGATCTTTTAACTTATCTATTTTTCCAATTAAAGCAGATACATCTAGCTCTGTTTTATTTATTTCTACATCTAATTCTTTTGACCTACTTTTCTTACTAGTTATTGAATCTTTAGTAGATTCTTCTTGGTTATTAAGATCTTCTACTTTCGATGGTAAATCTCCTAAAAGATCGTTCAAATCTTTAAGCTTCGTATCAATATTCTGTAACCTAATTAATTGTTCCATTTACACTTTCCTCAAAGTAAAAAAAATGCACCACTGGGGTGCATTAATTTTGTGTTATGTCTCTGACAAGAAGTCAGAAACTTTTTTATTAAATATTAATATCATTAATTCAAACAAATTTTTATTTATTAGCCATTTTATAAGACTATAACTTATTTACATACTATGATAATTAGAACGATTAAATAAATTTCAAATTGTCATTAGTTATTCAATACAATTTGTTTTTAATCTCTAGCATAACTATTGATCATATTTTTTATCTTTATGTCATTTTTATTTTCTCAACGTCATATTGGACCTCATAAAGAGCAGACAAATGAAATGCTTTCTAGCTTAGGTTTCTCTTCTCTAGAAGATTTTATAATTAAAATAGTCCCAAAGAATATTTTATCTGACTTTCATGATAAAATATTAGATAGCAGCAGTGAAGTAGAAACGCTAAACAGATTAAAAGAACTTGGTGGTTTAAACAAAGTTTTTTCCTCATTTATAGGACAAGGTTATTATAATACTCACCTTCCAGGAGTCATTAAACGTAATATATTAGAAAACCCTGGTTGGTATACTCAATATACACCATATCAAGCTGAAATTAGTCAAGGGCGACTTGAAGCTTTATTAAATTTTCAAACTATGGTATCCGACCTTACAAATCTTCCAATTTCGAACGCATCACTACTTGATGAAGCAACTGCAGCTGCAGAAGCTATGGTAATGTTTTTTAATAACTCTAAAATTTCTACAAAAATTAACTTCCTTGTTTCTGATAGGTGCCATCCTCAAACTATCGATGTTCTCAAAACTAGATCGGAACCAATAGGAATAAATTTAAAAATTGGTCAAATTAAATCCTCTGATTTTGATGAGACTATTTTTGGAGTACTTGTACAATATCCTGATACTGAAGGGCATATATCAGACTTTACTCACCTTTGTAAGAGAGCTCATGAAAACAATATTTATGTATGTATAGCAACTGATCTTCAAGCCCTTACAATATTAAAATCCCCTGGTGAAATGGGCGCTGATGCTGCCATTGGAAATACTCAAAGATTTGGAGTGCCTATGGGATTTGGAGGACCTCATGCAGCTTTTTTTGCTACAACTGAAAAGTTTAAACGTAAAATTCCAGGAAGAATTATTGGTGTATCTCAAGATTCAAATGGTAAACACGCTCTTCGAATGGCCCTTCAAACTAGAGAACAACATATTAGAAGAGAAAAAGCGACATCTAACATATGTACCGCCCAGGTTCTCTTAGCTATAATTTCTGGGATGTATGCCACATACCATGGACCAAAGGGTTTGAAAGAAATAGGAGAAAGAATTCATTTTTTGACCTCGCTACTTGCTTCATCTCTTGAAAAGCATGGATACAAAATAATTCATGATGTTTTTTTTGATACAATATGTTTTGAACCTAAAAATTGGAAATCTAAGGCAGAAGTATCAAAAATAAATTTTAGAGAATTTGAAGACCAAAGGATTGGAATATCTTTGGATGAAACAACAACACTTAATGATGTCGAAAAAATCTTAAGAGTTTTTAATGCCTCTCTGGATCAATCGCATAAAAGTAATCTTCCAAACAATTTACTAAGGTCAACAAGTTATTTAGAACACCCAGTTTTTAATAGCTATCAGTCTGAAACAAAAATGTTAAGATACATCCATACTCTAGAATCTAAAGATTTAAGTCTTAATACTAGTATGATACCTCTAGGTTCATGTACAATGAAATTAAATTCAACAACAGAAATGGAAGCTGTGACATGGAACGAATACGCTAATATCCATCCCTTCAGCCCTTCTGTTCAAACAAAAGGATATTCAACTTTATTTAAAGAATTAGGAGATCAGCTTATATATTTAACTGGATTTGACGCTATCTCGCTGCAGCCAAACTCGGGAGCTCAAGGCGAATATGCTGGATTAATGATAATACGAGCTTATCATTTGGATCAAGGAAATCAAAATCGAAACATATGCTTAATTCCTTCCTCTGCACACGGAACAAACCCCGCTTCGGCTATTATGGCAGGGATGAAAGTTGTTGTTGTTGAATGTGATAAACACGGGAATATAGACGAAAAAGATTTCAAAAATAAAGTTGATGAACACAAAGACTCTTTAGCTGCATTTATGGCTACCTACCCATCAACACATGGGGTTTTTGAACATACAATTAGTGATTTATGCCAATACATTCATAATAATGGTGGACAAGTATATCTTGATGGCGCAAATTTAAATGCTTTGGTTGGAATATCTAAACCTGGGAATTTTGGTGCTGATGTTATGCACATTAATCTCCACAAAACATTTTGCATCCCACATGGCGGTGGAGGTCCTGGAATGGGACCCATTGTTTGCAAGGGTCATTTAGCCGAATTTCTTCCGGGGCACGTTTCTTTACCAAATAAAAGTAAATCTATTTCAGCTGTTTCTGCGTCCCCTTACGGTAGCAGTAGCATACTCCCAATTTCATGGGCATATAATACGATGATGGGTAGTAGCGGATTAAAAAAAGCAACACAAGTTGCAATTCTAAATGCTAATTACATGGTTAAAAAACTTGAAAACCACTATCCCATTTTATATAAAGGTATTAATGGCTATGTCGCTCATGAATTCATCATAGATATAAGACCAATAAAAGAAATTTCTGGAATAACAGAAGAAGATATCGCAAAAAGGCTAATGGACTATGGTTTTCATGCGCCAACTATGTCTTGGCCTGTTCCTGGTACAATGATGATCGAGCCAACTGAAAGTGAATCTAAAGATGAACTTGATCGTTTTTGCGAAGCTATGATATCTATTAGAAATGAAATTAATGATGTTGTAGAAGGGAATATCGATAAGAATAATAATCCATTAAAAAATGCTCCCCATACTGCAGAGTATTCATTGTCAGAAGAATGGGATCATCCTTATTCTAGGAAAGATGCTTGTTTCCCTGGAAAATGGCAAAAAGAATATAAATATTGGCCATCCGTTAGTAGAATTGATAATGCTTTTGGAGATAGAAATCTTATTTGCTCCTGCCCGCCAATCGAAGAATACACCGACATCGATAATTAAATTTTATTATTTTGGTTGTTTTACAAACAATCCTATATTCCATCAAAACAACACCCTATCATGAACAAGTATAGAATTACAGCATTATTTTTTTTTATAAATCTTTTCTCCTGCAATGATGGCCCAGGTAACAAGGGTGATAAAAGTATAATATCTGTTTTACACCCAACTGAGGATTCTGTTGTAAAAGATTCTTTGTTAATTGAGTTGGATTTTCAAGATGAAAGTACTGTTTTAAAGGTAGAACTTTGGATGAACGGGGACTCTACAGAAATAGCTGATTACACATCGCCCTTCTCTCTAGAATTAAACACGAAAAATTACAGCAATGGACCAAATACCTTTTTTGTACGCTTGTATACTTTAGATGAAGAAATTTTTGACAGTGAAGACATCAATTTTACTATAAATAATTTTTTAGTTTTCAGCACCCTTTTTGGTTCAACAGAAAAAAATGAGTCTGGCCATTCTGTCCTACAAAAGCAAGATAGTAATTTTGTAATTTTGGGAAATGTTGACAATGATGTACTAATGTTGGAAGCAGATAACAAAGGTAACGTTATCTGGAACCAATCCTATGGAGGCAGCCAGCTAGACGAAGCTTATCACTTTGAAAATACTAGCGATGGTGGATATATAATATCCGGTTCTACTAGATCGTATGGTTTTGGAGGAAGTGATATTTGGCTAATTAAATCCGGATCAAATGGATTAATAGAATGGAATACATATATTGGAACGGAACACGATGAAAAAGGGGGACAAGTAATTCAAACGGAAGATGGCGGATATTTAGTCGTTGGAAATCGCATAAATGATCAAAGACAAGATTCTGATATCTGGTTAATTAAAACAAATTCTCAAGGTGACTCTATATGGACAAAAACATATGGAAGCTTGGGGGATGACATCGGTTCCGATATTATTCAAATTGAAAACAACGGATACATTTTGTTAGGAAGTACAACATCATATGGAGAGGGAGATTATAATATTTTATTAGTTAAAATTGATGATTCAGGCAATGAAGAATGGGTTCAAAACTATGGGGTTGGAAGTGATGATTTTGGTCAGGCTGTTCTCGAATCAAGGAATGGAGGATATATGATTCAATTTTTTGTTGAAGGATATGGAGATGGAAACAAATCCGTTGGTTTACTAAGAGTGGATCTAAGTGGCAACCTGATTTGGTCTAAAGCTTTTGGTGGGACAATGAACACTAAAAGCAAAATGTTTAGCGAAATAAATAGCAACGAATATATATTTGTATGTAGTCAAATTGACTACAGTACAAACTCTTCCAATGCCTGGTTAATAAAGATTAATGATAATGGTGAAATCATTTGGGAAAAAACTTTTGGGAAATATGGTAACGATGATGGGTTTTCTGTTGCCCCAACTCTTGATAATGGATTTATAATTACCGGAAGGTCTAATAGTTTAGAAAGTAATAATGAATCCTTATTTGATCTATGGGTTCTGAAAACAGACCCTAATGGTTATTCTAAGTTTGACTAACACAAAACCGTAAACTATTTAACCAATAACATCTTCCTAGTTTTTGTAAAACCTTGAGAAGTTATTCTAGCAAAATACACACCCGAAGCCATATCTCTACCTACATTATCCTGACCATTCCAAGTTGTTGAATGGTACCCATATTCCTTAACTCCATTAACAAGAGTTTTTATTTCTTGCCCTAAAACATTGTAAATAGAAATATTTACCCTAGACCTTAGTGGCAAGTTATAATCCAATTTTGTGACAGGATTGAATGGGTTGGGATAATTTTGGCTTAAAGAAAATATGCTCGGAATATTTTCTAATATTTCATCAGACATCTGCTGAACATAATCTAGTTCACCCATTATTATTTTTATATCGTAGGAAATATTTGAATTTTTTATTATTTGCAAACCATATTCCAAAAAATTAAAAGTAGCTTCTCGTTCAGGTATATCAATGATAGCAATAGATAAACCTTCAGGAATTTTTCCCTTCAAAATACCGGACAAAAATATTTCGTTTTCATCTTTGTCTGAATCTATTTTGAGGTTCCAGACACCATTTAATTCCTCTATATCTCTAACATCTCTCATGTACTTAGATTCTCTTGTTGCATTTAAATCTGCTGATAAACTAAGACTATTCTCAACATCTGGGAATACTGGTGTATCAAATATATCAAAAGATTCTTTTGCATATGGTCTTCTTCCAATCTCCATTGCATTATGGATATGACCTTGGCTTTTTGCTTTTACATTTAAATACCATTCATCTTTTGATGCAATTCTTCTAGCAGAAGAATCGCTTTTTAAAAATGGTAATATAGTAAGCTGTGAAGGATTAGGAGTATATACAGCATATCCATTCCAAGGAATTAATTCATTTTGTGATTCTGACCATCCACCGTCAGCATAGGTTATTGGATCTGTAACTAGGCTATCCTTATCAAATTGCACAGGAAAAGAAAAGGGGCTACCAATCAGATTCCAGCCATCATCTAAATCTATAACAAATTTTTCTAGCGCTATTGCAGTACTACTATCCTCTTGTAATAAAACTGGTTCATCATACCTATGTCTAAACCAATAGGACTGACCTAATTCAATTTCATCAGCGATTAGATATTTATTTTTTACAGGACTCCATGTAAAAAACACATGCCCATCTTTAAGTTCAGATGATGCAAGATTTACATTCGAAAGGTTCCCTGGCCAAGAGATTAATTTCCAAATATCCCTATCAATGCCATTCGGGTAATGACTATAGTCATTACCCATAGATAACTCACCGGAATTAAGCTGTATTTTTGTACTGATATAATCTGTACTTGTTGAAAATTGCATATTATCATATCCAATTACTTTGGCGCGGAAGTTATATATATCAATTAATGAATCGGGAATTATTACTTTATATTCATCATTTGCAACATTAATTAACGGTAAAATTATTTCATCAGAAGAAGCTCCTTTTTGTAGATGTAAGTTGACAGCGCTTATACCATTCAAATCATATAGCGATGCTTCTACAGGTATTGATTCTCCATTCTTTTGAATAAGCGCGGGCAAACTAAACGTAGAGATTACTGGTGGCTCTGAAAATACATTCTGCGTTGTTTGTAAAAAACCAGACCCTACAGTAAATGAATCAGAACTCACATCTTTTGATACCATCGCACCTACACTATTCATCACACCAACAGAATTATTTTCCGATAATCCTTGTCCAATCGGTATAGTGGAAAATTGAATCTTATATTCTTCACACTGACTGTATGTGATAAAATAAAATATCAAACGAATAAAATATTTAGTCATAATATCTGCTTTTAACATAAAATTAACACGTTATCAACTCTGAAAAGTCCAGCTACCAACTGCCTCAACAATTATCCAGCCATCAACGCCATCTGCAACCAGAGTTACCCTATCGCCAATTTTAGATCCACTATCTAATTGTAAATCTTTATCATCTGTTCCAGCGCCACTATTAGATGCCGTAACAATATTACCATCAGCTACATCTACGATACTTCCAATTATTTTATCACTTGAATTCGGTGAGATATTGAATGTTTGCCCAGATGTTCCTGTCCAAACAATAGTATATCTCAAACCTGCTACGGTAGCAGGTAAAGTAATAGTTGCAGTATTTGTTGATTGCATAATAACCGATCCCGATTGTGCCGCAGTTAAAGTCGTATTCCCAGCTGATGCTATCTTCGATTTATATCCTAACTGACCTGTGACTATAACTTCTGAACTTGTAGCGGTTGCATGTGGAGTAATTGTAAGATGATCTACAAATGTGTTTTGTGATGCAATATCATTTCCGAAGCTCAAAACGCCTCCTCCATCTGCAACTTTTATCTGCCACATATCACTGGCATCATCTCCCTCATCAGCCTTTAAAGTTATTTGTAAATCACCACCCTCAACATTAGCCATAATTTCTAATGCATCTTTTCCATCTTCATCATATTGCACTTTAACATCACTATTAGTACCAAAAATAATTT
>JBJKZY010000004.1:0-56171 GCA_045568995.1 Fidelibacterota bacterium
CCGTGAAAATATTTTAGATACTGTTTCTTCATGGAAAAGAAAAGACCGAGTTATTTTGAATGATGCGGCTTTTGCATTAAACACAAGTCAAATGGGTCCAAGCAATAAAACATATGGTTACTGGATATCTTACTTTGGTGAGTTAGCATTAAAAGGATTAAAAAAGCGTAAGCTTGGTGAGGAAAAGTTGTTTCAAAACTTCTTTGATGTTGTAATGAACGATGGACCGTTTAGTCTACAAAACCAAAAGTATGAATAAACGTATTGCACATAACCTGACTTGGGGTCCAGTATTTATAATTGGAATTGTTACCAGTCTATTGGGCGCAGTCTGGTGTATACATGAAGAACCATGGCTTTTGGATCAATCACCAAATGAAGTTTTGCTTCAGACTTCTTTTAATACTTTGTTTTCAGAAAAAATAAATATTGGACTTCCATTATATTTATCTACAATTTATAGGTTCTTTGGTTTATGGTTGCTAACTATAGGTTCTTTGATAATTAGTTATGTATATGTCACAAGATTAGGAACAAAAACTTCTCGTAATTATATCTTTGTAATATTAATTGCTACACTTCTAGGAATTTATTACTTAGTGTTTAATTATTTACCTTCATCGCCTTTAATACCAGTTTTGTATTTTCTTTCGTTTTGTTTGTTTTTGAGTGTTTTTTTTTCAAAACATCTTCCAGATTAGTTTTTAATATTTCCTTTGTGTCTTAAACAAATTAATCACTTAATTTATTAGGCTGTATACACATAAAATATTTAATGAATAATTACTTAACATCTACCATTTTTAGAAAAGCATTGGCTTCCCTTTCTGGATTGTTCTTGGTTACTTTTTTAATTGGACATTTGATTGGTAACCTTCAGCTTTTTATACCAGGTATTCAGGGTCAAACACAGTTTAATAAATACGCACTTTTCATGACAACAAATCCTGTTGTAAAAATATTGTCTATCATAACATATTCTGCAATTTTGTTACACATACTTATAACTTTATACTTGGTGATTCAGTCTAAAAGAGCTCGACCGATTGGTTACGCTATGTCTAGCGGTAATAGTAGCAGTGGTTGGTCATCAAGAAACATGGCCATTTTGGGCACTGTTATATTGTTTTTTTTAGTAGTTCACCTTAAAAGTTTTTGGTTTAAGATGCATTTTGGAGAAATGCCTTACCAGTATTTGAGCGATGGAACTAAAATCAAGGATCTTCATCAAGTAACAACCATTGCGTTCCAAAATCCGTATTATACCTTTTTTTATGTTTTTTGCATGGGTGTATTGTCTTTGCATTTAAAACATGGTGTTGAATCTGCTATTCAGACAGTTGGTTTGAAAATTCCAAGTTATGAAAGACTTTTTAAATATGCTGCAACAGTTTTAGCATATTCAATCCCTGCCATTTTTGCTTCAATTCCTATTTACTTATATTTTACAAACATATGATACTTGATAACAAAGTTCCCAAAGGGCCACTTGAATCAAAGTGGACTAAATATAAATCTACAGTTTCACTTGTTAGTCCTGCCAATAAAAGAAAATTGGAAATAATTGTTGTAGGGACTGGCCTTGCTGGAGCATCTGCTGCTTCATCCTTAGCTGAAATGGGATACAGGGTCAAATGTTTTTGTTTTCAGGATAGCCCCAGAAGGGCACATTCTATCGCAGCTCAAGGTGGAATAAATGCTGCAAAAAATTATCAAAATGACGGTGATTCAGTATACCGTTTATTTTATGATACAATAAAAGGAGGAGATTATAGATCTAGAGAGGCTAATGTTTATCGTTTAGCAGAAGTTAGTGCGAGTATCATAGATCAGTGCGTAGCTCAAGGCGTACCATTTGCAAGAGAATATGGAGGTACATTAGATAATCGGTCTTTCGGAGGTGTTCAGGTTTCAAGAACATTTTATGCTAGAGGCCAGACAGGACAGCAACTTTTATTAGGTGCTTACAGTGCTTTGAGTAGACAAATTTCTAAAGGAAATGTTGAAATGTATAACCGCCACGAAATGGTTGAAATAGTAAAGATTGATGGAAAAGCAAGAGGTGTTATTGTAAGAAACCTCTTGACAGGCGAATTTAACAGGTACTTTGGACATGCGGTTGTCCTTGCCACAGGAGGGTATGGGAATGTGTATTATTTATCAACAAATGCTATGGGTAGCAATGTAACCGCTGCATGGAAAGCTTATAAAAGCGGTGCTGCATTTTCAAATCCTTGTTTTACTCAGATTCATCCCACTTGTATACCTGTATCCGGAGAATATCAATCAAAGTTAACTCTTATGTCTGAATCTTTACGAAATGATGGCCGTATATGGGTTCCTAAGAAAAAGGGAGACAATCGTTTACCAAGTCAAATTCCTGAGGAAGAAAGAGATTATTATTTAGAAAGAAGATATCCGGCCTTTGGGAATTTAGTTCCCAGAGATGTTGCATCCAGAGCAGCAAAAGAAAGATGCGATGAAGGATATGGAGTAGGAAAAACTGGTTTAGCGGTTTATTTAGATTTTGAAGATGCTATTAATAGACTTGGCAAAGATATAGTTTCTGCTAGATACGGAAACTTATTCGCGATGTATGATAAAATCACTGGTGATGATCCATATTCAACTCCCATGAGGATTTTTCCAGCGGTTCATTACACAATGGGTGGATTATGGGTAGACTATGATCTAATGACAACAGTTCCGGGACTCTATGCTATTGGAGAATGTAACTTTTCTGATCATGGTGCCAATAGATTAGGAGCATCGGCTTTAATGCAAGGATTGGCAGACGGCTATTTTGTATTACCTTATACTATTGGAAAATATCTGTCTGAAGATATCCGAACTGGTCCGATAAGTACTGACCATGAATCTTTTTCAAAAGCCGAAAACAATGCTAAAGAAAGAAACAAAATTCTTTTACAAAATAATGGGAAACGATCTGTGGAAAGTTTTCACAGGGATTTAGGAAAAATTGTCTGGGATTATTGTGGTATGTCAAGAAATGAGTCAAGCCTTGTTGCAGCAATAGATAAAATTAAAGAACTTAGAAAGGAATTTTGGGAAGATGTTAAAGTTTTAGGTGATGATAAAACATATAATCCTGAATTAGATAAAGCTGGGAGAGTTGCTGATTTTTTTGAACTTGGTGAGTTGATGATGAGAGATGCTCTGGAAAGAAATGAGTCTTGCGGAGGTCATTTTAGAGAAGAGTTTCAGACTGAAGAAGGGGAAGCTTTAAGAGATGACGAAAAATTTACCTTTGCTTCTACGTGGGAATTTAAAGGTGTAAATGAACCTCCGATCCTACATAAAGAAGACTTAGGTTTTGAAACAGTAAAACCTACTCAACGGAGTTATAAATAATATGGCTGATCTGCAATTAACTCTCAAAATATGGCGGCAAAAGTCTAGTTTAGATAAAGGAAAATTTGAAACGTATGACGTCTATGGTCTTAATAGTCATATGTCTTTTTTAGAAATGATGGATGTATTAAATGAGCAGTTAGTTGGAAAAGACAGAGAACCAGTTGCCTTTGATCACGATTGTCGCGAAGGTATCTGTGGTATGTGTTCCATGGTAATTAATGGTAGAGCCCACGGTCCATTAAAAGGGACAACTACTTGCCAGCTTCACATGAGACATTTTAAAAATGGAGATACAATTACCATTGAACCTTGGAGAGCAAAAGCATTTCCAGTTATAAAAGATTTAGTTGTAGATAGGTCATCTTTTGATCGAATAATTCAGTCTGGTGGCTATGTATCAGTAAATACAGGTAGTGCCCCTGATGGTAATGCTATCCCAATCCCAAAAGAAGTTGCTGAAGAGGCCTTTGATGCGGCAGCTTGCATTGGGTGTGGTGCATGTGTTGCAACTTGTAAAAATGCATCTGCTAGTCTTTTTGTTTCAGCAAAAGTATCACAATTAGCTTTGCTTCCTCAAGGTCAACCTGAAAGGAAAGAAAGAGTGAATAAAATGGTTTCAAAAATGGACGAAGAAGGTTTTGGGCACTGTACAAATACTGGGGCTTGTCAAGCAGAATGCCCTAAAGAAATTTCTATTGAGTACATAAGAAAAATGAATTTAGATTATAATGTGAGTAATATTAAGAGCTAGCTACTCATGCGGTTTATTTTAACCTAAAATTAACAGGTATTGATATCCACACCCCAACAGCCCTTTCACGCTGTTTAGCGGGTCTAAATCTTGTAACTCTAATGGCGTCCATCGCCGCTTCATCAAGCCCTGTGTTGGGTACGCCTTTTAAAATAATTGTTTCTTTAACACGACCTTTCTGATCAATAAAAGCTTGAACGACAACAACGCCCTCAATCCCTGCTTCTTGTGCAATTTCTGGATATTTTGGCCTTATTGGGCTCATCGCAACTGGTGGATCATCATACGGTATAAAAACTACTTTTGGCCCTGATGGGGGAGGTGGTGGTGCATCCATATTTGAAAAATCATCAAAATCAAGTTCATCTAAGGTTAAATCATCTGCAATGTCTTCATCATCAGAGGGTACCGGGATCGAAGGTCTTGCAGGTGGCGGTGTGTTATCAATTTGTTGAGTTTGAGGTATTTCAATATTTTCTATAATTACTTGCTCGGCTTCATCAAATTCTAAAGTATTTATAAATCTAGGGAAAATCAAAAAATTCAATATTATAGAAAATATTCCTAGTAAAATTGTTAGCCGGACAACAACTGGATACTTTGATTTTAACGGATTGATTATTTCCATTAGTCGACTAATGTTTTAGAAGAGTAGTTTAATTTTAGAGCTTCAACTTCTCTAAGGTTTTCATGTATTTTTGATACAAGTCCCATTTCAGCTTCTTCATCACCTTTTAACGATACAACTATTTGAGGGTTAGCTAAACGTTTATCATACATAACTGTTGAGACATCATCTGCCGCCATTAGTCGATCATCGATTGATATAAGGCCATCTTTTGATAACCATACCTGCACAGTATTTCTTTTTGATTTCAATTTTTCGATTCGCTTTGCTTTTGGCAAATTAACAGGTAGACCTGAATATTCTTTTAAAACTGTTGTCACCATAAAAAAGACCAAAAGCATAAAAATAATATCTGGCATTGATGCTGTAGGTATTTCACTTGATATTTTAGTTTTTTTTGAGAATTTCATTTAGTTACTATTCGCTATTGATATTCGTTTAGCATCGGCCATCTTTAATTGGTCTATAACTCTCACATAATCTTTATATGATGTTTTAGGATGTGCTTTTACTGAAACAACTAATTTGTCATTTGCTCTCAAACGGTCCCCAACTATTCTATGGATTTGTTCAAGGCTTGTAGGTTCTTCATCCAATAAAACTTTACCTTGGGAGTTAATTAAGCAGTTTAATATGTTTTCTTTCCGAATTTCAATTTCCATATCTCCAGGAGGAGGCAAAATGATTCCTAATCCTTTATCAGTATCAATTGTAGTTGTTACAAGAAAGAAAATAAGAAGTAAAAAGGCTATGTCTGCCATTGATGAAGTAGGAATTTCTCCACCTTTAAATCGTCTTTTTTTAGCCATTATCTAAATACTTTTTTCTTATTTTTTATTAAATTCATGAAGAAAGTCCAATATCTTTATAGACTGCTCTTCCATATCTAAAACTAGTTTATCTATTCTTGCTACAAAGACATTCTGAAAAGTTTGTATTATCATAGCAACAATTAGTCCAAAAGCAGTAGTAAGCAAAGCCTGTGAAATTCCTCCTGCAACCACTGCTGGAGAGATATCGTTTGCTGCTTTAATCGCATCGAAAGCGGCAATCATACCAACAACAGTTCCAGTAAAACCAAGCATAGGAGAAATAGTAATAACAGCATTTAACCAGATCATGTTTTTTTCTAGAAATGCCATTTCTATTCCACCTGCATTTTGAATAGCTTTTTCAGCTTCATCATGACCTCTATCCAATTTAGATAAACCAGCATGGAAAATTGCAGCAACAGGCCCATCTGTTTTACTACATATTTCTTTTGCTGCTTCTGTTCCATTTTCGTTAATGGATGTAGTAACTGCTTTAAAAAAAGTGTCAGAGTTTACTCCAGACATCATTAATGAGTAGGCACGCTCCAATACAAATCCTAACCCGAAAACAAGCGTTAGGAGAATAGGCCACATAAATGCCCCGCCTTCAAGAAAATAGTATACCATTAGTTAACTCCATGTATAAGTTTAAATTAATGAGAGTAAAAGTAATTAAAATGTTTGTTTCATAGCATTAAAATTTAATTTGTGGATTGGATGAATGCATCTGCTTCATTAAAATGTTTTAAAGCTTCAATAACTTGATTATCAAAACCTAAACGAATGTTTGTGCTTTCATTCTTACCCCAAACAGATCCAGCCAATTCACTCTTTATTCTGTTTTTTAAAAACTTTGAATCATTATTCATTATAGAATCTTTTTGAATTTTGATTGAATCAGAATCTAAATAAACAAAGAAATCTTCAAGCATTGAATTTGTGACATCCCAATCTTTTTTAAAATTATTAAATTGGGAAAAATTTTCTTTGTTTTGAGATGCGTATTGTGATGCAAAATTAAAAATAGGGCGTTTGGGGCTTCGTATTATTTTTGCAGTTTCATTGTTAAATGTGCTCTTGTATGGAATGTGTATATCTGGAGTTATTCCACCACCACCATAAACAGTTCTTCCAGATTTAGTTTTATATCTTGGGCGCAACAGCTTTAAGCTATCGATTTTTGATTCTCTATTTTCAGAATAAAGCTCTCTGTAATAAGCTAAATCATTACCATCTTCATAAGGTCGTTGTATTAGCCGCCCAGATGGAGTATAGTATCTAGCGATAGTAACACGTAGTGCGGCCCCATTGTCTAGTGGTAATTGACGTTGTACCAATCCTTTACCAAAACTGGTCTCCCCAACAACTAACCCTCTATCAAGATCTTGTACTGCACCAGAAACTATTTCAGCAGCACTAGCAGAACCTCTATTAATTAAAATAATTAATGAAAAATCCAAAAACTTATTTATAGAGTTGTTTGCTAAAAAGACTTGGTTAGATTCTTTTATTTTACCGACAGTGTATACTAAAGTATCTTTCGTATTTATAAAAAGATCAGAAATTGCAGCTGCTTGTTCTAGGTATCCTCCACTATTCCCTCTTAAATCAAACAAAAGCTTTTCCATCCCTTGTGATAATAGAGTATCGATTGCGGAAGTCACTTCATCTTTTGTTGTCGCCGAAAACCTTCTAAGAAAAATGTAGCCTGTGTTATTGTTTAACATTGTTGCGGAACCAACACTGTATATAGGGATGTTATCTCGTATAATTGAAACATCAAAGGTTTCAGGTGAGCCTATTCTACTAATTGTGACTAAAACTGCACTTCCTTTTTTGCCTCTAAGTTTTTTAAAAACTTCTGATTTTGTTATTTTATATGCATCTTCTTTATTTATTGCAACAATTTTATCTCCAGGCATAAGACCAACAATTTCTGATGGACTATCAGGGATAGGAGATATCACTGTTATATATCCATCTAAAATATCGAATTCAATTCCAATTCCTTGAAAGTTTCCTTTAAATAGTTCACTAATATTTTCTTGTTCTTTTGCAGGAATATATGTTGAGTGAGGGTCTAATTCTTCCATTAATCCTCTAAAAGATCCATCCATTACCTTATCAAAATCAATTTGATCAAAATAGAAGTGATTAACAAATGATATTATCTGTTCTAAGACCTTCATTTTAGTCTTAAGGATACGGTAATTATTTCTAGCACCAAGTTCTGGTAAGAGTAGAAAAAGCGCAAAAAGAAATCCAAAAAATGCGGATAGTCCAAGTGGCCATATCCGCCTTAAAAAATTTGTCATTTATAAAATTAGTTTTTAGAGTCCGACGTATAACATTGTTCGAAATGAAACCCCTGATAAAGCAGAGCTAGGCGAATCACCTATCTGGGTTCTTCCATTCAATTTCCAGGACCCCTGTCTAACCGTTCCTTTATTGAATCCAACGCTTATACGTAGACCTAATCTCTCTAAGAATTGCCATTTCACGGCAACGTAAGGTTGGAAGTTAAAAAAAGCAGAGCTAATATCTTTTAAAACTCCCGAAACTGCACCTGGTCTAATATCGGGGCTATCAAACTCATTTGTTGTAACACTATAAAAAAGGGTGTCACCTGTTTCACTCATCGTGCCATAAGCATTTGAAAAAACTTGCTTCCATCTTGGATTTGCGCTTGTTTGCTCAATACCCATTGCAACACGTCCAAGACCAAGCAACGCACCAGACGATATTTCAAGGTCTTGAAGAAGAGGCATAACATATTCAACAGAAGCAGCGCCAAGTAAAAAAGTAAATTTTGCTTTAATTGATGGATTTAATTCATCTGTATACATTTTGGAAGTTTCATTAGCATCTAGAGAATCATTCCCATTCCCATCTATAAATATTTTGATTTCAGGTATTGTGCTTACAGAAGTTCCTCCCATACCAGCATATCCCCCAATACGCCATCTACCTGTGACATGAGCAAAGCCTTCCCCTCCATGGACAACAAAAGGATCATCAAACTCATTAGGGTTTAAACCAATATTCGTTAGGTAGGATGCACCTGGGATAGAATCTAATTTAATATACATAGGACTATATCCAATTCCACCGCCTAAAAAATCTTCAGCGGGGTAACTAAACTGTCCTTTCAATAGGGCTAGGCTAAATAATGATAAATAAAATATGTTTTTCATGTTTCAGAGACAAATCGCATCATTTAAGTTACAAATTAAGATTCATGGATCAATTAAGAAAGGAAATATAGACTAAAATTCTATTAATTGAAAAAATTGTTGGTATTGGTCTTTTTCTTGGAAATATTGTCTCAATATCATATATTTTTGAACAGTAATCGAGGTAAGGGAGCCTAAAACATAGTTTGACTCCCTATAATAAGCACTTATGTAAGTATACACTTACACTAAATAGGTGTATGTAAAGGAGAAGAAATGCGCTTTTTCCAAGCTATGTTTCTTGGAGTCTTTTTATTGTCCTATGCGGTGGGCAAGGAAGCATTCCACATAAAAGGTCCATTTGATCTTGATAAAGACAAGTCTAATGAGTGTCTAATACTTAATAGTAAAGAGTACTCGATTCTTTTTGTTGAAATTAATTCTTTGGGAGAAAATGATACTCTTTGGTCTTATAAGTTTCAAGATGGAACAACTATTGCGGACGGGAATTTTATTGATTTAGATAATGATGGTGCGGTTGAATTAATCATTATACCAAACATTATTAATGTAGATGGAAACAGTCCTTGGTTATATGTTTTTAGAGGATCCTCATCAGTATTTATGAATGAACCCCTACCTTATACCACAGCACCGTTATCTTTAACTGCAATGAGGCCATCTAGTTTAACTATTATGAGTGATTCTTCTTTACCTCTGGGTGTGTGTTTTGCCTCTCCTGTAAGAAAGGGAATGCTTTTTAATCTTCAAATTTCTAAAGGTCAGCTGAAATTGATAAATGCTAGGTTGTTATCTAGTTCGATTAATAATAATGGTTATGGTGTGATTCAAATGTCTAACTTTTCAAGTAACAAACGCGACTACATTACTATTTTATCTGCTGAAAAAGATTCTTTACATACAACAATTTTTGATGTGGGGGATGATTATAGCATATTGGATTCTAAAACAATTTCTTTTGATGCTATACCCATAAATCTAAACACTCCTGTTACGCCCCGTTTTTTAAAAAATAAAGGGAAGGATGGTCTGCTCCTTCCAATAAGTTTGGATGATGTTTTTTTATTAAGCATTGTTGATTCGGGTTTTATGATTTCTACAACAAATATTTCTAAACAAAAGGCATTCCCAATTGATAATGAAAATAATTTACAGTCTGTTTTGAAAATTAGAGAGAATGCTGTTGCGCTCAAACCTTTATCAATAAGTTCAGACAAAACTATTTCAAGGCTCGAAGCACAAGGCATGCCCGCTCCTGATGAAAGCTTTTATCAAAAATCGCGAAATTCTGAAAAAACAATAATTTTTAATAATAGAAATCTGACAAGTATACCAAAAACAAAACAAAAATTATTTTATAAAAAACCTGAAAATAAAAAAGATCAAAAAAATTACAACATGTTGAGTCCAACTCTTGGAGATTTTTTAACAGACATTAAAAAAAATGCCAAACAGCATATAAAAAACGATTCTAAAACTACAGTCCCCAAAACAAATATTGATATGAAAAGTGTTAACTGGGCGGATGAAGCTGGCTTCACTTATATGGATATAGCAGAATACACTGTAGAAGAAATTGATACTGCAAAACCTAGCCCAATCCCTATTCTTGATACGGCGATAGCAAAGTTTACTGATGAAGCAAAACAGCTTCTTGTAAATGTTTCTGAAAATCAAGATTTGACTGTAAGTCAAAAAAATAAAAATGGAATTGATTTGTATTATGTATTAGTAATGACACCTGCAACTGAAACTAGGGATAGGTATATTTTTGATGGCGAAGCACCCTTTGGGGTATCGGTCAATCAAGTCCCTCCTACAGGAAGCGCAACACACTTTCAACATAGTGTTTCAGCAGATCTTGCAAACCTAAACCCTGGTGAGGAGTATGACTTTGCATATTCACTTCGTGACGGATATAAAGATACTATTACTACATTTACGATGGTTCATGATCTTCAAACGAATGTAGTCTTAATGTCCGTTTCCCCGACTTTAGATTCTGTTTCACAATCATATCAACCAGAATCTTTTGATCCAAAACTGTTTGAATTTCCAAACTATTTTTTTGAAGGATTTCCCACTTCGTTAGATATGGATTTCACGGATAAGTTAATACGTTTTAGTTTTGATGGCGTAGAAGATTCTATTTATCAAGGTATTTACCTTTCTTCAACTACTCCGTCAGCTCCCCCACAATCTCTTGCTATTTTTTTAGACCAAGGTAAAATTCAATCTGTAAAAGGAGAGGTTGTTGTTCGGGCAAATGGGTCAAAAAAAATTACGACTCAATTTGATTTAGTTGGTTCAGTAGAACCTTCTCTTATGTTTTCAAAGCTTATTCAAGAAACCTTTCCAGAGGATTTAAAAGTTAAGCTTTTACAAGGTGCCTCATTAGAAGAGCCTTTGTTTGGCCCTAAAGGAAAACGTCCTAAAATTATTCGTGAGCCAAGGCTTCCTGAGGCTCAATTGGCATTGCCTCAACAAGAAGTACCTGTTACACCAAAGCAAAGTATAGTGCCTGATATAAATAGTAATGTATTAGAATCAAATATTTCTAATAAAGCTGTAAAATCAGAACCACTTGAAAATGATGAAACTTTTCTAGATTCTAATTTAGATCAACAAAATATTGAAAATAACGATACAAAAATTAATTCATTAAAATTAGAGCAATCTAAAAATTTGAAAAAGAAAAACTTAGATATTCTCCCCCCGACTCCAGAAAAAAATCAATCTGAAATAGAAAGTATAATTAATAATGATGAATAAATACTTTTTAAAATTTTCTATCCATCTTTTTATGTCCTGTTCAATTCTTATTGGGCAGAAAATAGTGAATATGAATGGAACCTATGATTTGGATGGAGATAATATGCTTGAATTTATTTCTCTAGAGTTAAACCCTAATAAAGATATCTTCCCAAAGTTGGTTCGTTATTATGAAATAGACGCTGATGGTTATCAAACTATTATATGGGAATTTATTCCTCCGGTAGCCTTAGAAGGAGATTTTGTTGATGCTAAAATAGGTGACGTAAATGGTGATGGCGTACCCGAATTAGTAGTAGTAATGAATTTGACAAGGTTTGGAGATAACAGTACTCCGCATGTTTTTATTGCAACCTATGATTGGGACGGGACACATTTTTCTGAAATTCCCTCTGCTAGTTTAGACATTGGTAAAGAAAACAAATCTCTTAGATGTAATAATTTTCAGTTGTTAGACCAAGATGCTGACGGTGAACAGGAAATCGTTCTCTCATTAGGAAGTCCATTTAGAGGATTTGCTATTGTAAACTCTTCCCCAACAGGATTATCAATAGTGAAAAAAATTAGGCCAGACCAATTATTAGTGGGTTCGGGTCTGTTATACGTAGCAGCATTAGATTATGATTTTGATGGATATGATGATGTTGTAGCTTTTAGCCCTGATGGAAGCATAGTTAAAGCTCAACCTTTCTACAATATTGGTGGAGTTTTTGATTCAGGACATTTAGTGAAAAAAGAAGTAGAAGGGTTAAGTGGAATTTTAACTCATTCGTTAGAATTAACAGATTGGGATTCTGATGGCTTTTCAGATGTTTTAGTTTCATTTAATTCAGGTGATATAATTGCTTTTACTTTAACTCCAGCAACATTAGTTATTGACTTGCTTCCAATCACTTCGGGCCCCTTAACACAAATTTGCGTAGCAGACTTTAATCAAGATACATATAAAGATGTATTAACATTATCATCCGAAATTAATGCATTAACTTTAATTTCTGGAAAGGATGGGGGAGTTGATAATATTGAAAATGTGATGAGAAAAATACCAACAGAAATGCAGGTTTTTTCTATGTTGCCAATTTGCTGAAATCTGGAGTCTACAATGGGAATATTTTACTATCAGGTTGGGACGGCTCAATAAATTCAACGTATATTGTTCAGTTAGGTAAAAAATCAGATAAACTTGATCAAGGATATTTAATCACATCTGATTTTATTCAAAAACAACTACCAAGTCTTCTTTCTGTTGCAAAGGATGTTGAACCTGAAATATCGGAAAGGTATATAGAAATTGAACCAACAGATAACAAGCCATTGGAGCCTCAGCAAGAACAGAGGATAGTTACAGATCTTGGAGAATCTCCAAGTAATTATATTCCTAATGCTATATATTTAAATCAAAAAGAAGGGAAAGTTTTAAAAGAACAGCCAAGAGTAACTATACCAAAAAAAATCGTCCGAACATTGGAAGCTCCTAAAATGCCTAAGCCAAAAGAATCCATCGGGAAAAAACTTCCTAAGCATGTTTTGCCTAAATATGTTTTAAGACCAGGAGAACCTTTTTTGTATGAGATTCCTAAAGATAGTTCTGATGAATTTTATAGTTTTAGGTGGGAGAATCAACCTCCTAAAGGAATGTATTTTTTATACGAAAGCAAGGCTATTAATTGGATACCTTCGGATAAACAATTAGATGCATTTCCAATTTCTTACATGGTTCGGATGAAAGTTGATGAAATTATGGAGGCAACAACTGGATCCAGTGAAGATACCCAGATTTTTAAAGCAACACCGGTACTGGAAAGTAGAGATGAGAGTATTTGGATTTATGTAAATGATCCCCCTAGATTTTTAACAGAGCCTAGCATTACAGAGTTTATAGCGGGCTCAAAATTCATTTATGAACCTATTATCCAAGATCGAAATAAAGATGCTAATATCAAACTAGAGCTCGAGGTCTATCCGGATGGTATGGTTATCGAAAATAATATTATATATTGGGAAACTGATAGTTCTCATGTTGAAGTATACGATGTAAGAGTTATCGCAACAGATGGGTTTCAAAGAACCGCGCAAGAGTTTCAATTGTTTTCAAGAGCAGGAGTAAAAATTCTTTCATCAGCGCCCAAAAAAGCTACCGTTGGAGAGAAATATTCATATTCAATTAAAGTATGGAAGCAAAAAGCAGATCAAAAGATTAATTACAAACTATTTACTGGACCGGAAGGAATGATTTTACACCCTGACGGTGCTGTTTCCTGGACCCCTAATCCTTTGCAGGTAGATACGGTTAAATATTCAATAATTGCAAGTCACGGTGTTGCTACAGATTCTCAGTATGTCAGTTTATTTGTGAATCATCCTCCAGTTATCAAAAATGCTCCAATCATGATGAATACAATAAGCGTAGGTGGAATTTGGGACTTTGAAATTGATGTTTATGACCCAAATAAAAATGATCCACTTGTTTTTACTGCAAATAAATTACCGCCGGGTATGCGAATGGATCCCCACACTGGGTTTTTACGTTGGGAACCCACAATGAACGAATTAGATTTTCATGAATTAGAAATCGAAATATCTGATGGCCATGAATCTAGAATTATTGAATCTGAGTTTTTTGTTAATTCACCTATAAATATTGTCTCGGTTCCAAGTATGTCCGCAACCGTTGGTGAAGAGTATACTTATCCTTTAATTATTAATGATAAAAACCAAGGCTCTCTTCTTCCTTTTAAAAGAGTTGTAAAAATAGAAGATCTATCAAATATCCGAATGTATTCTATTAATATAACAGATGATGTTGCTCTTGCTAACATAGATCGTTTTCTTGGTGATTGGCACAATGCAGAAGCAATTTATTTTGTTGATCCTAAGTATCCAGCTGATTCTTTAGTATCTAGATTGAATTTAAAAAGATATACTCATTCTGTCTTTTTTGAAGATGACCGGTTGTGGGTATTGCTCGAAACGTTGGATGGGAGAACAATAAAAGTGAAGGATTTCCTTTGGGAGTTTTTTCATGGGAATAAGGGTAAACCTCCCCGCGTAATTGTTGAACGTGTTAGCCCTATAAGATATAGTCTTTTAGATTTCCCTCAAGGCATGGAAATTGATCGTTCATCAGGAACTATTCGTTGGACACCTACAGTTGAGCAAACTGATGCTCATAGAGTTACAGTTATAGCATCTGATGGCTATAGTAAAGATGAACAAACTTTTGAAATATATGCCAATCAACTACCAACTATTGTTTCTAACCCACCTCGTATGGGATTAGTTGGCGAGTTATTTAAATATCAAGTACGGGTAGATGATAAAAATGAAAATGCTTCATTAGAGTTTACCTTAATGAAAGGACCTCATGGGATGCAAATGGATCGATATGGTAAAATATTATGGGTTCCTAAAGCTGCTCAGATTAATAATAATACTTTTGAGGTTTCTGTAAGCGATGGTTTTGGGACAGATACCCAATTAGGAAAAATATTTGTGAATAATGCCCCAACTGTTGTTTCTAATCCTAAACCAGTAGGCTTAACGGGACATTCCTGGAGGTATAAAGTAGCGACTGAAGATCTAAATGGAGATAAAGTTGCCTACCGTGCAGTACGGTTGCCAAAATATGCTCGTTTTGATAAAAAGAAAGCGATTTTAGAATGGACGCCTCGTAAAAATCAACTTGGCATGAATGATTTTATTGTAATGGCGATTGATGAGCATGGCGCGACTTCAACTCATGATTTTCAAGTACATGTTTTTCATGATCCAAGCTCTAAACAACTAGTCAATACTGGATGGCCTTTAATGTTAACTTTTGTTGGTGTTGTTTTTGCTTGGGGGATGGCTCAAATTTAATTCAAGTTGTTTTTTTAAAATTTTCTCTAGAGACTTTTTCTCCAATATATCTAATTCAATTGCTAAAACAACAAAAATAAAATCAGGATTTAAAGGACTTATCTTTACCCAATCTTTCTCTGTTGTTAATATATAGTCTGCTTTTAGGTTTTTAGCAAATTGTATAATCTTTAATAGACGTTTTTTTGTATATAAAAAATGATCTTCAAAAGTCTTTATTCCAACCACTATACAACCATGGCTTTTAACTGCTTCCTCAAAGTTTTTTGGGTCTCCTATCCCTGATAACAGAACAACTCTGCCCCCATGATTAAATCCTTTTGGATACGTAATAAAACTCTTTAATGTTGAATTAAAATATAACATCTTCTCTTTTTTAACTTTTTTTAATAAAAGTGGTTTTGGTGTATTCTTTGTAAAAATTATTGCATCTGCTCTTTTGAGGCTACCCCAAGTTTCTCGTAAAGGGCTTATGGTTAAAAAGCTATAATTTGATGGATAAGTAGATCCATTAATAAGAACGACATCTAAATTTCTTGATAATGATCGATGTTGGAACCCATCGTCAATAATAATTATTTTGGTATTAAAGTTTTTAATTAAAAAGACACCACCCCTATATCGATTATTATCTACTACGATTGGAATGTTTTTTGTTTTTTGTGCCATCATAAATGGTTCATCTCCCACATCTTGCCATTTTTTTAAGGGTCCATTACCATTTGAGACTAAAATCGTTCCACTTGTACTTCTTTTATATCCTCTACTTAGTATTGCTATCTCCTTGTTTTTATTTTCTTGGAGAACTTTACATAAATATAATACGGTAGGCGTTTTACCTGTTCCCCCTAAAGTTAGGTTCCCTACACTGATTACATAACAAGGTAATTGATTAGTTTTTATCAAATTTTTATCGTAACAAAAATTTCTTACAAGCATTATAAAACGGTATAAAATTGAAACGGGGAAAAGGAAATAGTGAAGCCAGTTTTTCATTTAATTTTTTAGTATATTGTTTTACAAGTTTTCCATGGCCTTTATTAACAAATACTGACATGTTTTTTGATTTTGTTTTTCTTCAAAATAAATAGGTTCACCATAGTCAATTAAAATTTTCCCAAATGGTTTTGCAAGAAAAAATGTGTCCCAGTTTTTAAACTCCCAACTTTTAGAATATTCAACGCGAATTGGGATAATGGGCGTTTGGCTCTTTTGGGCTAGCCTTATAACACCTCTTTTAGGAATTTTTGGTGGCCCAGAAGGGCCATCTGGAGTTATAAAAAGCAATGAGTTGGTGGAGCTGTTTAATAAACGAAGCATAGATTTGTATGCTTCTGCACCTTTTTCTTTACTGGAACCCCTTATCATATTCCAACCCCAATTTGTAGCGATCTGGGATATTAAATCAGCATCTTTATGAGTCCCTGCTAGTGCATTAATTTTCATTCGCCGTAGATCGTGCACAATTGAAAGCAAGTGCCCATGCCAAACTGCAAAAATAATTGATTTATTTTTTTTTATTAATTGCATATAATTATTTCTGCCTTTAACAGCTCTAATATTTGTTCCATATATAAATTTTAAAACAATACTAAGTGTTAAAGGTTTTAATACTCGCAATGTTTTTTTCATAGCTTAGTTTCTTTTAGTATTTCATCTGCAATTTTAGCATAAACTCCTGGAGTACCAAGTCTATTTTTAATTTTAAGAAAATCCTCCATCATTTGATTTCGAAGCTTTGATTTTTCATCTATTAGTTCAATTAATTTATTTTTTATGTTATTTGGTTTCATTTTTGACTGCAAAAACTCAGGCACAATCTTTTTTTCAGCAATAAGGTTAACAATAGAAGAATATTTTACTTTTACCAGGTATTTTGCTATTAACCAAGTAATTGGAGAAACCTTGTAACATACAACTAAAGGAGTCCCCTCTATCGCACATTCCAAAGTTGCGGTTCCAGAAGCTACAATAGCTACATCTGAAGCTATAATTGCTTTCTTTGCATTTTTTTCAATCCTAAATGAATTATCAGCAATTGGAAAATTTACATTCTCTGATTTACCTACAATTACTTGTAGCCCTGGGAAAGATTTTTTTAATAGATCGATGGTTTCAATGTATATCCCCCAGTGTTTATTTATTTCTTGCTGTCTGCTACCAGGAAGTAAAGCTATTAACTTCTCTTTTTGATTTAGTTTATGCCTTTTAAAAAATTGGATTCTATTTTCATCTAAATGATCAATTTCCATAAAGGGGTGTCCAAAAAACTTTGTGTCTACTCCTTTCGATTTATACCATTTTTGTTCAAATGGAAAAATTGAAAATGATTGGTCAAAGTATTTTTTAATGATTTCGACTCTTTTGCTTTTCCATGCCCATGCTTGTGGTAGAATAAAATAACTAATTGGAATTCCAAATTTTGATATATTTTTTGCAAATCGAAGATTAAACCCTGGGTAATCAATAAGAATTATCCTGTCGGGTTTTATTTTTTTTACCAGTGCAACTGTACTATTCATTATTTTCCAAATTCGAGGTAAATGTACAACAACTTCCTTGAAACCCATTACTGATAGATTATTACAATGTTCGACTATTTTCATCCCTTCTTTTTCCATTAAAGATCCACCATGCCCCATAAAAGATGAAAAGGGTGTTAATGATTTAATTGCTTTAATTAATTTCGAACCATGGAGATCTCCTGATGGCTCACCTGCAATTAAAAAGAATTTAAGAATTTCCTTCATGTAGAGGTTTTAAATGGTAAAGTTGACAATATATGGCTTTGATATAATAATAAAGACTAATAAAAATATATTCTGGAGTGTCCGTTTTTCAGTTTTTAATGTTTTTAGAATTGGGTCTGGTTTTAGTTTTGTCTCATTATCCCATGGTATGATTAGAGGAATAATTCGGGGGACATTGTTTTTGTACTTTGAATACTCTTGACCAAAGACCGTTGAGAGCTTTTCTTCTTCTAGGGAAATAATCATACTATATTGAAAAACAAAATAAAGAATTACCATCGCAAGAAGTTGAAACATATATATGCCACCTGAAAACAACACTGCCCCTGAATAAATAAACAGATTCCCTATGTACAAGGGATTCCTGGTTCTAGAATAAGGTCCTGATGTACATAGTGAATTTGCCCCCACTTTAGTGGTTCTGGTCCTTCCTCCTGCATGGCGAACTGCACTAAATCTAATTAATTCGCCGACAATAATTAAGGCGGATCCATAAGCTGAAAATGGATAATTTGGATGTGAAAAATATAAAATTGTTAAAACCATTGGGATAGGGGTATAACTTCTTTTTTTAAATAGGAATGATCGTAAATCCATTAGGAAAAATCCTTTTTAATAATTGTTTGTATATCTAACGCAATCGATAAAGCATCTCGTCCAGACTTTCCATCTACAATTGGTTTTTCTTTTCCTATGATTGAGTTAGAAAAGTTTCTTAATTCAAGTTCAAGAGCATCATGTTTTTTAATATCAGGTTTCATATAGGTTATGAGTCGTTTTTTACCATTACGTTGAAAGTCTGCAGATTTTAAAATATCGGATTTGTATTTTTCATTCTTCTCAATTTTGTATATTTCGGTTGTTCCTTTTAACAGGTCAATTGTAGAGTACAAGTTTTTTTGAAATAATTTTATTTTCCTAACATCATGTTGGGCTATCCTACTTGACATAAGGCTTGCTGTGGATCCGTTTTTAAATTGTATTCTTGCATGCGCCATATCTAAAGAGTCGGTAATAATTGACATGCCAGTTGCTTCTAAGGATGAAACTTCGCTTTTTATTAAAGATAATAAGATATCGATATCATGTATCATTTTATCCAACACTACAGGCACATCCGTTCCTCTTACTGTATAGGGAGCGAGCCTTTGAATTTCTATAAATTTGGGATTAATATCATATGGTTCTAATGCCATTAGTGCAGGATTTAATCTTTCTATATGACCTACTTGGATGATTGTTGAGTTGTTTTTACTTAACTCTAATAGCTTGTCAGCCTCTTCTAAGGTAACCGTGATTGGTTTTTCAATAAAAACATGTTTTTTGTTTTTAAGACATAGTTTTGCTGTTTTAAAATGATTTGGTGTTGGGGTTACTATAGATAAGGCATCTACATTTTTAATCAATTTTTTGAGACTTTGAAAAACAATCGTTTTATATTTTTTTGCTACATAGTGACTTCTTTTGATATCAGGATCATAAATACCCAAAAGGTTAACATTTGGAATGGCTGCATAGTGCTTAACATGGTGTATTCCAAGGTGGCCTACACCTACTACACCGATATTAATAGGCTTGGTTGACATATTTTAAGTTAAAATTACACAATTGAATTATGAATTCGTACAATAGAAATCAAACCAAATTAAGAATTATGAAAAAACTTGCATTTGTTGTAAACAAACAGCAATTTTTAGTGCTATTCGAGGTATTTTAGGAGTTTCAAAATGGCTAACGATATGAAATCGGGCATCGGGTACTTAATTCCAGCTTCCGGTGTTGTCGGCTTTGTTATTGCCCTTTTATTAGGTGAGTTTCTTGCTAGTATTCTAATTACAGTATTGGGGATATTGGTTTGGTTCTTGTACATGCTTGTCATGGAATCTACAATCCCTAAGCAAATGGGGAATATGATTATGCTTTTTGGTGTAATGCTTTCTGTCGGAATTTTTCTAGGTTTTGGGATAACTCAAAACTTGTGGGGAAGGGGTTCGAGTTTAAGTCAGAGGGTTCTTTACTATCATTAGTTATTCTGTTTTTTTCCGTTTTGACTGGGTTAAACTTTAGGAATCAACAATCAATATTAAGATCATCTGGTTCTGGCTCTACTTCTTTGTCCGATGATGATCGTAAATTTGTTTTAAGTGCGATTGATAAAGCCCAAAGCTCAAAACAATCAACTGAGGCTAGTGATCCTAGGGTGATTGTTGTAAAGCAAGAAGCACCTTCCGTTCCAGAGGAGCCTGCAAAAAAAGAAGAGTTGAACCCTTATGATCCTTATTTAATGGCGAACAATCCGTATTTTAGCTATCCACCAGAGTATTATGATGAATATGAAGATGATGAGTGGGATGAAGATGAATATGAAGATGAATATGAAGATGAATATGAAGATTAATTATTATTTTAAACATTGAACTTAAAAAATATACAATCTCCATCTTTAATAACATAGGTTTTGCCTTCTTGTTTGATAAGACCTAATTCTTTAAGTTTATTTTCTGATCCGTATTTTAGTATATCTTCAAAATTAAAAACCTCTGCTTTTATAAAACCTCTTTCAAAATCACTATGTATTTGACCTGCTGCTTGAGGAGCATTTGTCCCCTTTTTGTATTGTCCAAGATTTTACTTCTTTGTCTCCGCAGGTGAAGAAAGTATGAAGGTTAAGGAGATCAAAACTAGACCTAATTACTCTATTTAATCCTGGTTCTTTCAAATTATACTCAGATAGGAATACCTTCTGTTGATCTTTATCTAAAAGAGAAATTTCTTGTTCTAGAGAAGCGCATAAGAAAATAATATTATTATTTTGATTTTTAACATATTCGGTGAGCTTTTTTCTGTGATGTGATATGTTTTCATCTTGTAAATCAGCTTCTCCTATATTTCCAATATATAGTATTGGCTTATCAGTCAAAAGGTGAAGAGACTTTTTAAAACTTAAAAAATCTTTATCTATTTCATATGTTTTGGCTCTTTCTCCATTTGAACAATGTTCAATAAGTTTTTCCATTATCTCTAAAGAAGTTTTATCTTTTTGATCCCCTGATTTAATTGTCTTCTGTAATTTAGTCTTTCTTCTTTCTAAAGTGTCAATATCAGAAAGGAGTAATTCTGTTTCTATTATCTCTACATCCTTAAGTGGTTCAACTTTTCCATTTACGTGGTTTATTTTATTATCATCAAAGCATCGCACAACATGAATTATTGCCGAAGTCTGCTTTATTTGGCCTAAAAATTGATTTCCAAGCCCTTCACCAGCGCTAGCACCCTTGACAAGACCTGCAATATCAATGAACTCAACAGTGGATGCTGTTAATTTTTTAGGATTATAAATTTTTTTTAATTTAAATAGACGAATATCGGGTAACTCTACAATACCAAGGTGAGGATCGATTGTGCAAAATGGATAATTTTCTGCTGGGACAGAAGATTGTGTTAGTGCATTAAAAAGAGAAGATTTACCAACGTTTGGTAATCCTACAATACCACATTGTAAAGACATAATTAAATCATCAAGTAATATTTAAAAAGCATCTAAAGAAGGATCTCCCCCAAAATCATATGTGAGGTTGTCAAAAAGTCCTACTTGTAAATTTTTCGCGAAATATATTATTTTTTGTCTATCAGTTGTAACTGTTCCATCAGCCCAAACCATGTATTTATTGTTTTTATTTATAACACGTTTTATGTCAATTTGATAAGTAATTTTTTTATGATATGGACGTATTTGTCCTTTAAATTTAACATCTCCAACTCCTAGGGCTCTGCCACGTCCTTTTCCTCCTAGCCAGGTTAAGTAAAACCCAACTATTTGCCACATTCCATCTAGACCAAGGCAGCCAGGCATAACAGGATCATTTTTAAAATGACATAAAAAAAACCAATTATCTTCATTTATATCTAGTTCCGCTTTGATTCTTCCTTTATCATATTTTCCTCCAGTGCTAAAGATTTCTAGTATCCTTGAAACCATGAGCATGGGGGGCAATGGTAATTTACCGGTATTAGATCCAAAAAGAACACCATTGCTACTTTTTTCTATTTCTTTTTCATTGTAACTGTTTTTTTGATTCATTGTATTTATTGATTAATTAAAATGATGGCGAAATTAGTAAATATTTGAACGACATTTTGTGTTCAATTTTAAAAATTTTCAAGTAAGTTATAATTGATAAATTATTAGGAATAAAATGTCTAAATGGGTTTTGTTACTGGGTGGATCTACTGGCCATGGAGCTGCTACAGCTAAAAAATTAGCATCTGAAGGTTATGGTATCATTGCATTTCATTTTGATCGAGGTGAAGCAAAAAAAATTGCGAATGACACTATTGAAGAGGTTAACCATATTTCTAAAAATAAATGCTATTATTTTAACACAAATGCTGCTTCTGAAAAGACCATGAATAAATATATTCCAAAAATAAAAGAAATTACAAATGGGGAACCACTCAAACTTCTTTTACATTCAATTGCTTTTGGTACTACAACAAACTTTTTTGGTGGTAAACCTGTTACTCAGCGTCAAATGGATATGACAGTACATGTTATGGGTAACTCTCTTCTATATTGGACTCAGAATCTTCATGGCGAAGGGCTTTTGTCAAAGGGGTCACGTATTATTGGGCTTACAAGTGAGGGCAATTACCTAGCAATGGATGGATATGGGCCAGTAAGCGTGGCGAAGGTTGCTATGGAGGCTATAATAAGACAAATTGGTTGGGAGTTGGGTTCTGAAGGAATTACCGCTAATTCTGTACAAGCAGGCATTACGCCCACAAGAGCCTTGACAAAAATTACTGATAATTGGGAGCACTGGGTGAAAAATACAAGAAAAAGAAATCCAATGAAGCGTACTACTGAGCCTGAGGATGTAGCTAACGTTATATCATTGCTATTGCTTCCGGAAGCAGACTTTATTAATTGCTCAATTGTATATTGTGATGGAGGAGAATCTAGATCTGGAACAATATAGAAGGAAGTCTAGTTATTTTCGGTTTTCATAGTGATTTTTTCATCTATCAATGCAATCAAGTCGTGGCAGTCTTTATTAGGGGTAATCTCAAAACTACGTTTTGCTTCATTTAATGCGTATTCCCACCATCCTTTTTTTGTGTAAGCTATTGCAAGCTTAAGATGCGCAGTACCTAAAATATTATACTCTTTTCTTTTTAGCTTACTAACATCCCCTGAAAAGAGACGTGAGACTTCACGAAATTCCATTATTGCTTCATCAACTAGCCCTCTTTGTAAATACCAATTTCCTAAATTAAGGTGTCTTTGAGGATCATCCTTTGTGCAGCTAGGAATAACTAACAATAAACAAAGGGCAAACATTAATCGTTGATGATAAGATGTAAAACAGATCATAATAATACGCTAATTTTTGGCTCTCAAGGTTTTAAAAACAAGAAGAAAATAGTATGAAATTAAATTATAACCCTAAATAAACTTTTTGTTATTTATAAAACGTATTTAATTGCTAAGGCTCTAATAATAAATCTGTAATTTTTAATGTCTTTAAATCAAATTATTATAATTCTTTAAACATATTCTGAATAATTGAACTCAAAAAAAAACATTTATATAAAAGGAGCTAGGCAACACAACCTAAAAAATATTGATGTGTCTATACCTAGAGATAAATTAGTGGTTATAACGGGTTTGTCTGGTTCAGGTAAGTCTTCTTTAGCTTTCGATACTATTTATGCAGAAGGTCAACGAAGGTATGTTGAATCACTATCTTCTTATGCTAGGCAGTTTTTAGGTCTTATGAAAAAGCCAGATTTAGATTCCATAGAAGGGCTTTCTCCAGCTATTTCAATTGAACAAAAATCTACTGTTCGGAACCCAAGATCTACGGTAGGTACTGTTACAGAAATTCATGACTATCTACGTCTTCTATATGCTCATATTGGGAAACCGCATTGTTGGAAATGTGGTAGAGTTATTCAAAAGCAAACTACTCAGCAAATTGTTGATGCAATTATGCAATTTAAGAAAAACACAAAAATGCATGTTCTTGCCCCTGTTGTTCGAGGCAGAAAAGGAGAACATAAAAAGTTAATTGAAGGTATTCAAAAAGAGGGCTTTGTTAGAGTCCGAATTAATGGTGAAGTTGTTGCTTTGGGGAATGGTATTCAGCTTGAAAAAAATAAAAAACATACAATCGAGATAGTAATCGATAGGTTGATCATTAACAAAAAAGTTAAAGAAAGACTAACTGAATCTGTTGAACTTGCATTAAAAGTTGGAGAAGGTGTCGCCATCATCAATGAGTTACCTAATAAAGAGCATGTTTTTTCTGAAATGTTTGCTTGTTCAAATTGTCAAATTTCAATTGAAGAAATAGCACCAAGAATGTTTTCTTTTAATTCTCCGTATGGCGCTTGCAAAAAGTGTGATGGGATTGGGTCGCATATGGAGGTTGATCCTAATATGGTGGTGCCAGATAAAACCAAAAGCTTAATCCAAGGTGCCATTGTCCCTCTTGGTGAGCAACCTAGGGGAAATTGGTACGGTAGCATGTTGAAAAGTTTATCGCAGCACTTCAATTTTAACTTCACAACACCCTGGGTTAAGCTACCTAAGGATACTCGTCGAATGCTCTTATATGGCACAGGAAAGCAAAAAATTGAAATGAAATATAGTTCAAAAAGATGGAATGGAACATATTCAGGTGGTTGGGAAGGTGCAATTCCTAATTTAGCTAGAAGATATACTCAAACTAAGTCTTCAGGCATAAGAGAATGGATAGAGCAATTTATGAGTATGAAACCATGCTCTGGATGTGATGGAACAAGGCTAAAAAAGGAAACTCTGGCAGTGAAAATCAATAATCGTCATATTGGTGAAATATCTTCAATGCCAATTCAAAGCCTAAGTCAGTTTTTTGATGGTTTAGCCTTATCAAAAATGGAAAAAGAAATTTCTGATCAAATCTTAAAAGAAATTCGTCAAAGGCTATCTTTTCTTATTAATGTAGGATTGAGTTACCTAACTCTTGATAGATCAGCAGTGACCTTATCAGGAGGTGAGGCTCAAAGAATTAGACTTGCTACTCAAATTGGATCTCAATTAATGGGGGTTTTATATATACTTGACGAGCCCTCTATTGGTTTGCACCCAAGAGATAATAATCGTTTAATTGCAACTTTAAAGTCACTAAGAGATATTGGAAATTCAATTTTGGTTGTAGAGCATGATCAAGAAACAATTGAATCCGCTGATTGGGTTATAGATATTGGACCCAGAGCAGGGAAACATGGAGGAGAAGTAACTTTTTCAGGACCTCCAGATGATATAATAAAATCAAAAAAATCTTTAACTGGAAAATATTTGAGTGGACTAAAAAAGATAAATGTTCCAAAACTTCGGAGGAAGGGTACTTCTAAAGTTCTTTCTATAAAAGGGGCCTCCGGAAATAATCTTAAATCAGTTAATGTCGACTTCCCATTAGGTACATTCATTACAGTAACAGGGGTGTCTGGTAGTGGGAAAAGTTCGTTAATTAATGAGACTCTTTTCCCTGCTCTAAAAAAAGAGCTTAATGGGGCGAGGGTATATCCTTTGCTTTTTGAACTTATTGAAGGATCTAATTTTTTAGATAAAGTAGTTGCAATAGACCAAAAACCTATTGGCCGAACTCCAAGATCTAATCCTGCAACCTATACTGGTTTGTTTACTCATGTTAGAGATATTTTTGCAAGACTGCCAGAATCAAAAATTCGAGGATATAAACCAGGACGTTTTTCTTTTAATGTTAAGGGGGGCAGGTGTGAATCTTGTGAAGGCGATGGTATAATAAAAATTGAAATGAATTTTTTACCAGATGTTTATGTTGTTTGTGAAGTTTGCAAAGGGAAGAGATATAACAGAGAAACTTTGGAAGTGAAGTATAAAGGTAAAAACATACATGAAGTATTAAAAATGCCTGTAGATGAAGCTCTTGGTTTTTTTGAGGCAATACCGGTTATAAGAAGAAAGCTTCAAACCCTAAAAGATGTTGGGTTGGGATATATAAACCTCGGTCAACAAGCCACTACGTTATCTGGTGGAGAAGCACAGAGGATAAAGCTGGCAACAGAATTATCTAAAATATCTAATGTGCGAACATTGTATATTCTAGATGAGCCAACAACAGGTTTGCATTTTGAAGATATAAAAATGTTATTGGAGGTCCTTCAAAGACTTGTAGAAAGAGGGAATACAGTGATTGTTATCGAACATAACCTTGAAGTTATAAAAACTTCCGATTGGATTATTGATTTAGGTCCCGAAGGAGGTGTAGACGGAGGAAAGGTTTTAGCCGTTGGAACACCAGAAGAAATTTCGAATGTAAAAAAATCATTTACTGGGTCTTTTTTAAAATTTTTATTATAAGTTAGAATAATTTAATTTGAAACCAATAGACACTTTAAAAAACGAATATAAATACTGGGAGATAACAAAAGACCTTATTGATCAATGTATTGATATAATGTTAAACCTTAGTCAAAGTGGACACCCAGGAGGGTCTAGGTCCAAAGTACATGCTTTAGTTGTAACCTTGCTTTCTGGAGCTATGAGGTGGGATATTAGAGATGCGGGCAAGAGGTTTTCTGATAGATTTGTTCTTGTAGCAGGCCATTGTAATCCTGTTGTTTATGCCGCACTTGCAGTTTTAAATGAATCGTTAAGATTTCGTTATAAAATTAAAAAAGATAAAAAATTTTTACATTTTAAAGGGCAAGATTTTCAATTAATATGGGAAGATTTATTGAATTTAAGACAGAACGGTGGGCTTGCTGGTCATGCTGAAATGCAAGGCAAGACTCTTTTTTTTAAAGCTAACACTGGACCTACAGGCCATGGGTCTCCTTTTGCTGCAGGTGCGGCACTTGCTTTAAAACATAGTAATGCTAAAGATGTAAAAGTTTTTGCTATGGAAGGAGAAGGAGGTATAACTGCTGGTGCGAGCCATGAAACCATTAATTCTGCATGGGGCCTAGGCTTGGGTAACTTAATTTATCATTTAGATTGGAATGATTATGGGATTGATAATCGACCAATTAGTTCAATATTATATGGGGGACCTGAAAATTGGTTTGGCGGACATGGCTGGCAAGTTTCAGGTGTAGAAGATGGAGAGAGTTGGGATGAAATTGTCAATGCATATTATAATATTTTGGTAAAAAACCCAGATCCCAATAAGCCTAAGGTTATTTATACTAAAACTCGTAAAGGCAGAGGCTATCATAAGTATGATTATAATAGCCACGGTTCGCCTCATAAAAGGAATTCAAGTCTTTTTTGGAAAACAAAAGAAGATTTTGCAAAAAAGTATGATGTGACTTTTGAAAGTTTTGGCGAGACTGAAGGGGAAAGCCGAGAGGATCATGTAAAGCAAGCGGTTTCAATGTTTAAAACAGTTTTTTCGGTTATGAGTAATAACGTTGATCTTATTAATTATTTATCTGATCGTTTAATAAGCTTAGGTGATTCTGTTCCTAGGAAAATTCAAGAATGTACAATAAATACTGAAAAAGAATTCAAGTATCAAAAATTATTCAATATAGATCATCTACCAGATAACCTTTTTGTACCTCCAGGAACGAAAGCACCTAATAGAATGGGTTTTTCTAAATATGCAAGCTATATAAATACAATCACTGAACAAAAATATGGACGGCCTTTGATTTTAGCAATGAGTGCTGATTTATCAGACTCAACAAATATTTCTGGTTTTGCTAAAGGATATGGCGAAGCAGAGGATAAAGGTTTTTATGAAAAAACATCTAATATAGAAAGCCCTCTTTTTCCACAAGGGATTACTGAGTTTACGAATGCAGGAATGATGGCAGGAGCTTCTACAGTTAATTTTAGTACAAAACCTTATGGATCTTTTTCTGGTTATTATGGCGCTGTAAGCACATATGGATCTTTTAGTTACTTGAAATATGGCCCCTTGAGGCTTTTTAGCCAATTAGCTCAAGATTCTGAGTTAAAAGTAGGGAGAATAATTTGGGTTGTTGGTCATTCTGGACCTGAAACTGCGGAAGATAGTAGAACTCATTATGGAATTTTTGCACCAGGTGTAACTCAACTGTTTCCAAACGGTTCAATTATTAATATCCATCCCTGGGAGCATAACGAAGTTGCACCATCACTTACTGCTGCTTTAAAAACAGATGTGCCAATTATTGCGATCCATTTAACAAGGCCATCAATTATAATTCCTGATAGAAAAAAAATGGGCATTGCTAACTATAAAGATTCAGCAAAAGGCGCATATATTATTAAAAAATATGATAAGAAAAAGCCTAAAAAGGGTATTGTAATTATTAGGGGCACAGCT
Source organism: Fidelibacterota bacterium (assembly GCA_045568995.1). Lineage (GTDB taxonomy): Bacteria > Fidelibacterota > Marinisomatia > Marinisomatales > UBA1611. The sequence continues at coordinate 28,481 of JBJKZY010000004.1, forward strand.
CCAACTAATTCTTTAATGCAAATACTGCCAACATTAAAAAACAACGGACCAAATATTAAAATTATTGCTGCTGTAAGTATGGAATTGTTTAAAGCGCAAGATCAAGAATATCAAGAATTAATAATTTCTCAGCCTGAATGGAATGATTGCATGATTATAACAAATACATCTTTAAAGGCTATGGGAAATTGGATCAAGAATCGTTTTGTTGCTAAATATTCGTTATCACCTGATTTTGATAATCGATGGCGAACTGGAGGAAGTGTTGATCAGATTATTATTGAATCAGGTTTAGATTCATTAAGTATTTTGAATGGAATTAAACGTTTTTCTGATGAAAGAGAAAAAAGATTAGATTTAATAAAGAAAGAAATTCCAAATTATTAGCAGGGTATAGTAATATTTTACTTCTAGGATCTTTTTGTTGATGGTTTCAGATTGTATCTTTATTGCTAAGTTTAAGATGATTTATATAGATTTTATGCTATGACAGAAATCCATATTACAGATCCAGCACCTTTTGATGATGATATAATTTTAGAACAATCCCTTAGACCTTCTAAATTTGATGAGTTTATAGGCCAAAGCGAGCTTGTTGATAATTTAAAGTTATATATTGAAGCTGCTAATGAACGAGGTGATTCTTTAGATCATGTTTTGTTATTTGGTCCTCCAGGATTAGGAAAAACTACTTTAGCTAATATTATTGCTAAGGAGTTAGATGTTAACATTAAACATGCATCAGGTCCTGTTGTTGAGAAAGGTGGAGACCTTGCTGGAATGATAACTAACTTAGAGCATAGAGATGTATTTTTTATTGATGAAATACATCGTCTTAATAGTATAGTGGAAGAATATTTATACTCAGCAATGGAAGATTTTTCGATTGATATTATCATAGATAAAGGGCCTAGTGCACGTAGTGTTCAATTAAATATCGAGCCCTTTACTTTAATCGGGGCTACAACTCGATTAGGGAATCTCACCTCACCTCTCCGTGATAGGTTTGGAGTTGTTTTGAGAGTTGATTACTATAACTCTGAAGACTTGTTTCATATTATAAATAGATCTGCTAGCATTTTAGGGGTTGAAATAAATGATGATGGAGCAATGGAGTTGGCTAGACGTAGTCGGGGTACTCCTAGGATAGCAAATCGTATATTAAGGAGATCAAGAGATTTCGCTCAAATAAAGGCATCTGGTAAAATTGATTTAGAATTAGCTGAATATGCTTTAGAAAAATTAGGGATTGATAAAATCGGTTTGGATGTGATGGATCGAAAAATTCTTGAAATTATAATAGACAAGTTTTCTGGAGGGCCAGTTGGTTTAAAATCATTATCTGTTGCAATAGGTGAAGATATATCAACGATTGAAGAAGTTTATGAACCTTTTTTGATAAAAGAGGGTCTAATTATGCGCACTTCTAGAGGGCGAGTTGCTCAAAAAAAAGCATATAAATTACTAGGAATAAACAATACTAAAGACCAACAGGGGTTATTTAAATGATAGATAAGAAAAAAAAATACAAACTAGGAGATTTTAACTATAGTCTTCCTAAAAAATTTATTGCTCAACATCCAGCGACTAGGCGTGATTATGCTAAGTTAATGGTTGTTCATAAGGATAGCGGTGAAATTGAGCATAGAAAATTTTATAATATTGTTGATTACATGCGGAAAAATGATTTGCTTGTTGTAAATAATACTAAAGTTTTTCCAGCTCGCTTATTTGCTACTAAAGATCGAACGGATGCAAAAGTTGAAGTATTTCTTTTAAGAGAACTATCAGAGAACCTATGGGAGGTAATGGTTCGCCCTGCTAGAAAAGTGCGGATTGGTAATAAATTAGTATTTACAAAAGATTTAATGTGTGATGTCATAGACAACACGGTATCTGGTGGCAGGGTTGTACGTTTTGAATATGAAAAAGGTGATTTTCATCAAATCATTGAAAAAATAGGTACGTCTCCCTTACCTCCTTACATTAATAGAGAAGCGGATACAAATGATAAAAAAAGATATCAAACTGTTTATGCTTCATCAAGAGGTGCAGTTGCGGCTCCAACAGCAGGTCTACATTTCACAGATGGTTTAATTAGCAAGTTGAAGAATAAAGGTGTGAAAATAGAGACAGTAACTTTACATATTGGTCTTGGAACATTTAGACCAGTTCAAGTAGAAGATCTAAATCGACACCAAATGGATTCAGAATACTTTGAAGTGTCAACTGATACCTCAATGGCAATTAATCAGGCTCGTAAAAGACATAGGAAAATTATAGCAGTTGGGACTTCAACAGTTAGAGCTTTAGAGACCATAGCAATTTCTGGATTTCAAGTTACTCCAAAAAGGGGATGGACAGATAAGTTTATTTATCCTCCTTATGAATATAAAATGGTAGATAGAGTAATCACTAATTTTCACAGCCCACAATCCACTCTGCTTATGATGGTGAGTGCTTTTGCTGGAAGAAAACTAATTAAAAAGGCATATCTTGAAGCGAAAAAAAATGATTATCGATTTTTGAGCTATGGAGATGCAATGATAATTATATAGGTTCTAATGCTTTGAGCGTATCAGCGATTATAATGGCAGCTGGTTCAGGAAGCCGTTTTGGTGAAAAGAAGCAATTTAAATTGCTTGGAGGAACAGCACTTTATTTTTATTCATTAAATAAATTTCTGCATTGTGAAGACATTAATGAAGTTATACTTGTTGTTCCCGAAAGTAGAGTGGCTGATATAAAAAAAGAAATAGCAAATATAAAAAAAACAAAAAAAATATTAGTTGTCAGTGGAGGTCTTAGAAGGCAAGATTCAGTCAAGAAAGGTATGTTATCTGTAAGTAACAAATCACAATTAGTTTGTATTCATGATGGTGCAAGACCATTTGTTTCAGAAAAGCTTATCAAGCAGTCTATAATTGCTTGCTCAAATAATGATGGAGCAATTGTAGCTAATCCGAACTTTGATACACTAAAAACTTGCAAAAAAGGTTATGTAAAAAAAACGATAGATCGGAATAATGTCTGGATGGCCCAAACACCGCAAGTTTTTTGGAAGATTAAATTATTGGATGCAATCGCTATTTCAGAAAAAAAGAATATGGAAGTAACGGATGAATCCTCAATGATGGAGTCCTTAGGTTATAAAGTTTCTGTTGTCCGAGGTGATTATAATAATTTTAAAATAACTTCTCGTGAAGATTGGGAAAGGGCAGCAAATATAATAGCATGATTCGAACCGGGATAGGATATGATACTCATAAATTAGTAAAAGGAAATAAACTGATTGTTGGAGGGGTTTCAATTCCTTCTAATTATAAATCAGTAGGACATTCAGATGGAGATAGTCTTATTCATGCCATAGTTGATTCCATTTTAGGTGCTGCAAACCTTGGTGATATAGGAAAACATTTTCCTAGTAATGATAAAACTTTGAAAGGATCTCCAAGCAGTTATTTTTTAAAAGAGATTATTGACGAATTGGCAAGGAATAAATATCATATTGTTAATATAGATAGCACTGTTATCCTGCAAAAACCAATGGTGGGACCACATATTACCAAGATAAAAAAAAATTTATCTTTGTTGATGAACGTTAAAGAAAATCAGATTTCGGTTAAGGCAACAACAACTGATCATCTTGGCTTTGTAGGTAGTTCAAAAGGGTGGTCTGCTCTTGCCATCGCCACTTTAAATAAAAAATATTAAATGGATAGAATTTTATTGAAATCTTTTTCTAAGGTTAATATTGGATTAAAGATATTTAATAAAAGAGAAGATGGCTATCATAATATTCATACTGTTTTTCAAGAAATTGATTTTCATGACAATATTATACTAAAAAAAAGAAATTCTGGATGTTTTTTTACCTCTAATGTTGATTGGCTTAGTAGTGACAAATCAAATTTATGTGTAAAAGCGTGGCAATGCCTTGCTGATAGATTTGATATCGCAGGTATAGAAATTAAACTTCAAAAAAAACATTCCTCCAGGTAGCGGTTTAGGTGGGGGGTCCTCTAATGCAGCATCTGTTTTGAAGGGTTTATTTAAAGCTTTACAACTTAAATATTTCATTAAATGATTTGCTTAGGATTGGGTCTTCAATAGGAGCAGATGTTCCATTCTTTATAAAAGGTGGATGCCAAATAGGCAGTGGAATTGGTGACCAATTAATTAAAGTCGAAAACTCAATTAAGAAAACATTCTTATTGGTGATGCCTGAATTTCATATTAGTACACAAAAACAACATTTGAAAAATTCAAAAATTTTTTGGACTATAATCAAGAAAAAGTTAACTTTGCCAACTTTATTGAAAAGGATAAGTTCCTTTTTAAGTTTTTTGAGAATGATTTTGAAACAATTATTGTTCCAGCATATCCAGAAATTGGACAACATTAAGAAAAAGCTTCTGAATCAAGGAGCTGTTTTTTCCAGTTTGTCGGGTACGGGCTCGACTGTGTATGGGGTATTTGACGACGACGCAAAAGCTATTTCTGCTGAGTCTTTATTTAAGGTTAATTATAAGACCTGTATTGCCCACCCAGTCAAAAATATGTGAGAATAATTGGGGCGTAGTATAATGGTAGTACACCTGGTTTTGGTCCAGGCAGTTGGGGTTCGAATCCCTGCGCCCCAGCAAACAAGAATAAAATATTGAAAAACAAGACTTTAAAAATTTTTAGTGGTCGTAGCAACCCTGATCTTTCAAGAGATATTGCAAATACTCTAAATCAAAAATTAGGGAGAAATCTCTATTCGAACGTTTGCGGATGGTGAAATTTGGGTAAAGTACGAAGAAAACATTAGAGGATGTGATGTTTTCATTATACAATCAACGAATGGTCCTTCAGAAAACATAATGGAATTAGCATTGATGATTGATGCTGCTGTTCGTGCATCAGCAGATACGGTCACTGTCGTAATTCCTTATTTTGGCTATGGAAGGCAAGATAGAAAAGATCAGCCAAGGGTTCCAATTTCTTCTAGAGTGATTGTAGATATTCTTACAGCTATGGGGACGGATAGAATAATCACCTTAGACCTTCATTCTACTCAAATACAGGGGTTTGCAAAAATTCCTTTTGATAATTTGTACAGTAGGTCCGTTATTTTAAAGGCAATAGATGATGAAGGTTTTAACCCTAAGGAATCAGTCGTGCTTGCGCCAGACATTGGATCAGCGAAGATGAGCCAAGGTTATGCTAAAAATTTGGGTATGCATTTTGCATTAATTGATAAAAGAAGGTTTTCACCAAATCAAGCAGAAATAAACCATTTAATCGGTGAAATGAAAAATATGGATGTTCTGATCATTGACGATATGGTTGATACTGCAGGTACATTAGTTAGTAATGCCGCCACTGCGGCACTTGATCAAGGTGCAAAATCTGTTACAGCGATGGCTACTCATGGTGTCTTATCAGATCCAGCAATTGATCGTATTGAAAAGTCAGATATTAAAAAAATAATTATTACGGATACAATTTCTATCCCAAAATACAAATTAATTGATAAATTAAAAATTATGTCAGTCTCTGGCATTTTTGGTCAAGCAGTAGATTAGGGTTCACAATGGTGAATCTGTTAGTGCTTTATTTGAATATTAGAAAGGAGAGGAGTAATGGCATCATCCTATTATAAGTTAGACATATCTAGTAGAAATGAAACTGGACTAAGGAAGCTAAAGCAGCAAGGAGGAAGGGATTTGTCCCTGGAGTACTATACTATTCTGGAGAAAAAGCGATAAGTATTTCAATTGAAAAATCGATTTTGTTCCGAGCTATGAATTCAGGGCAAAGAATTTTTGAGATACACCAAAATGGTGAAAGTCAATATACCATGTTAAAACATGTTCAATATCATCCAGTGACAGATGAGATTGTTCATATTGATTTAATGCGTGTCCGCCGATCTGAAAAAATGACAATTTCGGTTCCTATCGTTCTTGTTGGGGATGCCATTGGTGTGAAAGAGGGTGGTGTTTTGTCACAGTCCATAACACAAGTTGAAATTAGTTGTTATCCTACAGATGTACCAGAGCAGATAGACCTAATATTGATGGTTTGGAGCTTAACTCTGCATTAAATGTTGGAGATATAGATATGGGTTCTAAAGATATTGAAGTAATTTCTGAATCTAGTCTTAATATTGTATCAATTACAACACCGGCATCTGATGAAGTCTCCGATGGAGAAGTGTAGTGAAGAAGTGGAAGATAGTTCAGATGAAAAAACTGATGAGTCATCAAAAGAGAGCTCTGAGAAAAAACAAATAATTAATGATAGCTTTTATTGGATTAGGAAATGTTGGCGATCAATTTAAATCAACAAAGCATAATGCTGGATTTTGGGTGATTGATGAGTTTGCTAGAAGAAAAAAACTTATATTCAAACCGGCGGAATCTGAATATGTTTTTACAAAATATAAATCAAAACAGGTTTTCTTAATGAAGCCTACTACTGGTATGAATCGAAGTGGCACAGTAGTCAAGTCTGTTGTTAGAAAGTTGGGTTTGTTAGTCTCAGATACATATGTTATAACTGATGATGTTGATCTCCCACTTGGTTCGATAAGAATCCGTCCAAAAGGTGGTGATGGTTGTCATAGGGGTCTTGAAAATATTATTTATCATCTTCAATTAAATACCTTCCCAAGAATAAGGTTAGGCATTGCAGGTAGTGATTATAGAAGGCCGTCGGAAAAATATGTTATGAAACCATTTAATGATGAAATGGGGTTAGATGCTAAAATAATGGTTAATCGAGCAGCCGACGCAATGCAAAGTATAATTACTAGAGGGCTCAATAAAACTATGAATCAATTCAATGCCTAATTCAAGGAGAAGGATATTTAATGAATAATAATATTTCACTTGTTTTAATTGCTGGTGCAATTGCTTTGTTATTCTCATTTTGGAAAACTAAATGGATTCACTCTCAAGAAGAAGGGACCCAAAAAATGAAGATAATAGGAAAAAATATTGCTGATGGAGCGATGGCTTTTTTGAGAGCAGAATATCGCGTTCTTGGTGTTTTTGTAGTTTTGATTGCTGCATTACTTGGAATTGCAAATTACAATAGTAATAATTCAAGTGCATATATAGCACTTTCATTTTTAGTGGGTGCAATGGCATCTGGTTTAGCAGGGTTTTTGGGTATGAAAGTTGCAACCAAATCTAATAATCGCACAACTAATGCAGCACGTCAAAATTTAGAATCTGCTTTAAATATTGCCTTTAGCGGAGGATCTGTAATGGGGATGAGTGTTGTTGGTTTAGGTGTGTTAGGTCGGTTGGTTCTCTATTCATGTTGTATACCAATATATATGGAAGTGATTCTACAAATATGAAAACGGTATTGAATATTTTATCAGGTTTTTCCTTAGGCGCTTCTTCGATTGCATTATTTGCTAGAGTGGGCGGAGGTATTTATACAAAAGCAGCTGATGTAGGTGCTGATTTAGTAGGGAAGGTTGAGGCTGGAATTCCTGAAGACCATCCTTTAAATCCTGCTACTATAGCAGATAACGTTGGAGACAATGTAGGGGATGTAGCAGGTATGGGTGCCGATTTATTTGAATCTTATGTTGGTTCAATAATTGGCTCAATGGTCCTTGGGTCTAGTATATACTTGTTATGGGGCAGTATGATGTGAATTTTATTATACTGCCACTGATAATTGCCGCTTCAGGAGTTTTGGTTTCGATTATTGGGACTTTTATGGTTTCCGTTAAAGAAGGTGGGGATCCTCAAAAAGCATTAAACCGAGGTGAGTTTGGTAGCGCAGCTATTATGGTTGCCGTTATTTATGTTTTAATCCAAATGTATCTTCCAGATACGTTTGTGCAAAATGAAGAAACATTTACTAGCCATGGTGTTTTTTTTTGCAACATTAATTGGACTTTTAGCAGGATTAGGAATTGGTTTAATTACAGAACATTATACTGGGACAGGCACTGGTCCAGTTAATTCTATTGCTAAGCAATCTATGACTGGAGCAGCAACTAATATTATAGCTGGATTAGGAGTTGGTATGCAATCAACAGCTATTCCTGTTTTGATTATTTCGTCTAGTATAATTGGAGCATACCATTTCTCAGGTCTTTATGGAATTGCAATGGCTGCATTGGGGATGTTGGCTAATACAGGTATACAATTAGCTGTCGATGCATACGGACCAATTTCAGATATGTGGTGGAATTGCTGAAATGGCAGAGTTACCAAAAGAGGTAAGAGAAAGAACAGATAAACTTGATGCTGTAGGTAATACTACTGCTGCAATAGGGAAAGGATTTGCTATTGGATCTGCGGCGCTTACAGCTCTTGCTTTGTTCGCTGCTTTTATGGTTCAGAGTGGTATTAAAAGTATAAACATTGCTGACCCTTGGGTAATGGCAGGTTTATTTGTAGGGGGGATGTTACCTTTCTTATTTTCATCAATGGCTATGGGTGCTGTTGGAAGAGCAGCAATGTCAATGATTGAAGAAGTAAGAAGGCAGTTCAGAGATATTCCAGAACTAAAAAAAGCATTAGAATTAATGAATTTAAAAAATGAAAGTGAATGGAATGATAATGATAAAGCAATTTATGAGGAAGCATTATCAAAAGCAGAACACGGGCGTTGTGTAGAAATTTCAACACAGTCTGCAATTAAAGAGATGATTTTACCGGGGTTGCTTGCTGTTACTTCTCCTGTTTTAGTTGGTTTTGTTTTTGGGCCTGAAACTTTAGGTGGCTTATTAGCAGGAGTAACAGTTTCAGGTGTTCTGATGGCGATCTTTCAGTCCAATTCTGGCGGTGCATGGGATAATGCAAAAAAAATGATTGAAGAGGGGGTAACCTTTAACAAAGTACATATAGGAAAAGGATCAGAAGCTCATAAAGCATCGGTTGTGGGTGACACAGTGGGCGATCCATTTAAAGATACATCAGGGCCTTCATTAAATATTTTAATTAAATTGATGTCAGTGGTCTCATTGGTCATTGCACCTCTTATTGCTTAAAAGATAAGGAGAAAATATGCGATATTATGAAACAATTTATATAGTTGATCCAAATTTGGAGAATACTGTATTACAAAAAACGATGGCCGAAATCGGTCAGGAACTAGAAAAAACAAAAGCTAAGATAATTAACCATAGAGATTGGGGTAAAAAAAGATTAGCGTATCAGGTTGACAATCAAAAATATGGATCTTTTATTCTTTTACAATTTGAAATCAAAGAATTAAGCAAAATGAATGATTTTGACTCATGGTTAAAATTAAACAATTTAGTTTTGCGGCATATGACAGTCTCTCTAGAGCGAAAACCTGATAAATATGTTGATAAATCTATAGCTAGCGAAGATGCAGAAAGCAAGGCTGCAGAATCATCTTCAGATAACAAAGATAATAAAGTAGATGTCGAAAAATCTTTAGATCCTGAGACAACTGAAACAAATAAGGAGGAATAAAAATGGCTTTTCAGAACAAAAGAAAATTCTGCTATTTTAAAGAAAATGGAATTGTAGATATTGATTATAAAGACGTGAAACTTCTACGACGATTTGTTAACGATCAAGGTAAAATCATGCCCAGAAGGATTACAGGAACAAGTGCTAAGATGCATCGAAAGTTAGTGCGCGCGATTAAGCGCTCTAGATCAATTGCTCTTATGCCTTATGTTGAAAACAATTTAGAGTAAGAGGATTACTTATGAAAATCATACTAATATCTGATTATGAAGGACTTGGAAAAGCAGGGGAGCTAATTGATGTAAAGGCTGGATTTGCTAGAAATAAACTTATTCCTAATGGTTTTGCATTAAGGGCTTCAAAGAAAAATATTGCACTTATTGAAGATAAGAAAAAAGTCATTGAAACTAGTAAAAAAAGGGAAGGTGCTTTATTACAAGATCTCTTAGAACAACTATCTAAAATCGAAATTACAATTGAAGCGCAAGTTGGAGAGGAAGAAAAAATGTTTGGATCTATCACTTCAAATGATATACAAAAATCTCTCAAGGAAAAAGGTGTTGTTATCGATCGAAATACTATAATACTTGATTCTCCTATAAAATCTTTGGGAATTTTTCATGTAAAAGTTCGACTGTCAAAAGACCATGAATGTGAAGTTAAAGTATATGTAATTAAGTCATAAACTTTTTTTAAATAATAATGTTTGCCGAAGTTGCACTCCCAATCCGCAGTTTCCAAACCTTTACCTATTCTATTCCGAATGAATATGCCTCAGATATAGTTATAGGGACTCGTGTTTCTGTCCCTTTTAGAAATAAAACTATTCAAGGGATAGTTGTAAATATTAAAAAAACCAACTCGTACTTAGGTTCTCTTAAAAAGATTATTGAGCCTGTAGATAAGGTTCAAGTTGTTACGCCTCCACTTTGGGAGTTGATAAACTGGGTAAGCAAATATTATATGACTCCAATAGGAAAGGTAGCGAACTCTGTAGTTCCAAGATCCCTTTCGAGCAATTATAAACCACAATTAGAAAAATATGTAAAGGCTAAAAAAAAAGTTAATCTAGAAAAAATTATCAAATTAAAAAAAACAGCTCCTAAACAATATTTAGTTTATAAAACCCTAAGTGAAAAAAATATAATTTATAAAATTTCTAATCTTAAAAATATAGTAAGTAATCCTTTGCAAATTTGTATTTCTTTAAAAGATAAGGGGTTTACAAAACTAATAACCAAACCAAAAATTCCAGATTTAGATCAATCTGTTTTTGAACCTGTTTTTAAGAATATTATTTTTAATAAAGATCAAACCTTAGTAATTGAAAAGATAGCGCTTTCCTTAAAAAAATATAGCTTTAAATCGTTTTTGCTTCATGGCGTAACCGGTAGCGGGAAAACAGAGATTTATATTGAAGCTGTGCGATATTGTTTACGTCAAAAAAGAAACGCCATTATCTTATTACCTGAAATTTCTCTTACTCCACAAATTGCTGGTCGTTTTCGTGCTGTTTTTGGAGATATAGTTGCAATATGGCATTCAAAGCTAAAAGGGCCACAGCGTTCTTGGACTTGGGGTAAAATATGCATTGGAGAATTTAAAATTGTAATTGGTGCTCGCAGTGCAATTTTTTCGCCATTAAAAAATGTTGGTCTTATAATTGTTGATGAAGAGCAGGAGTCTTCATTTTATCAAGATGCAAAAGAACCTAGGTATCATGCTAGAGATGTGGCGTTAATGAGAGGGTCTTTTGAAAAAAGTTCCGTTGTTGTTGCAAGTGCCACTCCGAGTTTAGAAAGTTATTATAATTTTCAACAAAAAAAGATAGAATATTTAAGATTGTCTAAACGTTATGGAGGTGCAAAATATCCAAATGTACACATTGTTGATATGTTATCCAATCAACAGGAGACGGGTAAGTTTGATCAAGTTGTTTCAGGTCTATTACAGGATAAGATTGAAGAAAAACTGAATAAGAATGAGCAAATTATTCTAATTCAAAATCGTAGAGGGTTTTCTCCAACAGTCAAATGTAATGATTGTGGTTCCCCCGTTATGTGTAATCAATGCAACATAGCATTAACATATCATAAAAACAAAAATAAATTGGTTTGTCATTTTTGTTCATTTTTTGTTATAAATGATATGCTTGTTTGCCAAGAGTGTAGTAATCCTAAATTAACTTATTCTGGTACAGGCACCCAAAAAGTTGAACAGCTAATACAGGAAACTTTTCCAAAATCAAAAATATGCAGATTAGACATGGATACTTCAAAATCTAATTCCGGAATTACGTCTATATTAAAATCTTTTAGTAATCAGGATTTTGACATTCTTATAGGTACTCAAATGGTGGCTAAAGGGTTAGATTTTCCTAATGCAACATTAGTAGGAATTATAAATGCTGACTTAGGGCTTTACCTTCCGGATTTTCGAGCGACAGAAAAAGTGTTTCAATTAATCTACCAAGCTTCTGGTCGTTCAGGGAGAAGTACTAAAAAAGGGGAGGTTGTAATTCAAACATATTCACCAAATAGCTCGGTTATTCAAAATGCACAGAATTTGAATATAGCAAAGTTTTACGAGATGGAATTACTCGAGAGGGAAGAATTAAATTATCCTCCATATAGTTGGTTAGCTAAAGTTGAGTTTGTGGGGCAGAATCGAGAAAGGCTTTCTTCTTTAATAGGAAAGTTTAAACATAACCTGAAAGGTGTTTATACTGGTCTAGATATTTTAGGACCAGCTCCCTGTTTTTTAGAAAAATTAAAAAATAACTATAGATTTCAGTTAGTTTTTAAATCCGGAAAAACTTTTGATCCAAATGGTATTTATCTTCATAAGTTTATTAATAAGAATTTTAAAAACTATAATAATCAAAAACTGCTTGGCCAAAATAAAATTAATATTTATTTTGACCCAATCAGTCTAATCTAAACATCTATTGCTTAAATGCAGAATTTATTTTTTCCTTTAGCACTTTTTTTTATTATTCAATCAAACGCATATGGGAATAGAAATGCGTTCACATCTCCCTCCTGTTTTAGTATGGGGGGTGCAGGTTCTTTGTTCTCATCTGCCAATGCACAAATTAAAAACCCTGCTGTTTTTAATCAATCTAGAAGTATTACCACTTCTATTGTAAAGTATCCAGCTTTAATTAGTAGTCAAAGTCTAAATTTAAATTTTCCACTAGAGGATATTGTTTTTTCATCTTCTATAAAACATATATCATACGGAGTTTTTAAAGGCTACAATGATTATGGAGAAGATATTGGTTCTTACAGATCATATGAAACTTGGGTTGATGGATATTTATCAAAAACAATGGATCCTTACCCAGTTTTTCTTGGGTCTAGCGTAAGTCTTAAATCCGCAACCTTTAGTTCGTTAAGAATTAAAACCCTTTCAACGTCAGCTGGTGCAATTGGGTATTTCAAAAACAAAAATAATGCATTTGGTTTTTCAATTAATCAAATTGGGTTAAAATTACTTAATCATCAATTAACATATACTAATCCTAATCTTACTTTAGGCGGATCAAAAAAATTGAATTATTTACCAGCTATTATTTATTTTGACTTTTTGATTGAGAAAAAACAGAGCATAGGATTTTTTATGGGATCATGTATCACTTTTAATAAAAATATTAAAATTTTAGTAGGTTCATCAACCAGGAAAATTGATCAAAACACTTCACAAGATTTGTTTAGATCTATGTTAGGAGCAACCGGTTTCGGATTTATATATGACTCTAATCAAATATTAGTTCAGTATGGGTTTTATTATTACGGTGTTGGAATAAGAGTTGATGGATTAAATATAGGAATAAGGTTTTGAGACTTTTTACAGCCACAACAATATTTTTTAGCTTATTTGTAATGGCAGAAAACAATTACCCTATTGTTTTAATACATGGATTTATGGGTTGGGGACCAGAAGAAATGGGAAATTATTCTTATTGGGGAGGCAAAAGTAATTACATAAAAGATTTAGCAGATGAAGAGCATAAGATAATGGCTGTGTCGGTAGGACCAATTTCCTCAAATTGGGACAGGGCGATTGAAGCATTCTATCAAATAAAAGGAGGGCAAGTTGACTATGGTTCTAGTCATTCAGAAAAGAATAATATTATTAGAATGCCGAAAGAAAAAAATTATGTTGGTTTATATCCTCAATGGAGTAAAGAAAACCCTGTTCATATCATAGGACACAGTATGGGAGGGCAGACGGCAAGAATGTTAAATTATTTATTAACACAAGAAATCAATCATAATAATGGTGAAAAGGAAGAGTCCGTCTTATTAGGGAAATCACATTTAGGTTGGATTAAAAGTATTACAACTATATCTACTCCGCACGATGGGACAACTTTATCTCATATTATTACTAGTACAATTCCATATGTTCAATATTTTGCTGGGATAGCAGGGCTTTTTGGCAATAACTATTTTCATTTTGACCTGGAACAATTTGGAATTAAGAAACAAAAAAATGAGACCTGGTTAAGCTTTATAACAGGTTTAAAAGATAATTCAGTAATTAATACAAAAAACTTTAGCGCATATGATTTAAGCCTTCCAGGGGCAAAAGCTTTTAATGCATATTCGCAAGCTTCTCCAGATGTGTATTATTTTTCATTTATTACGTCCACTACAAAAAAAGATGAAAAAACTAGTTTTCATGTTCCGTTTGAAAACACACCATTATTAAATAAAGCCAGAGCAAAATTGATTGGCTCTAGATCAGGATACTGGGCTGATGGAAATCAAACAGATTCGTTATGGTTTGAAAATGATGGTGTAGTTAACTCAATATCGATGTTTGGCCCTACTACAGGAGCAAATGGATCAGATCCAATAATTGAATACGATCCAAAAGATTTATTGATAACGGGACAGTGGTATTGGACAAAGGTTAATCGAATGGATCATTGGAGCGTTATTGGCCATTTTGGATCTGAGGAAAAAAAATTACGAGGATTTAAAATAATAAAAAGGCATATTAAGTTGTTAAAAAATCTTCAGTAGCTATTCAATATATGTTGTATATTGCAACTATGCAGTATAGTGAATTCCTTTTAGATCTATTTTATAATCTTAAAGCTCTTTATCAAAAAAACCTCAAGTTTCCAAATGTAAGTTTTCAACAGATACTAGCTATCCTAATGGTTGATAATAGTGGTATGAAAATGTCTTCTTTGTCAAAAAAATTAGGTATTGATAATAGTACGGCTACTAGGCTAATTGATGGACTTGAAGAAAAAAAACTTGTAAAAAGAAAAAGTGGTTCATCAGACAGTAGGGTCATTAAGGTTTTCCTTACAAATAAGGGGAAAAAAATGTATAATTCTATTGAACTTCAACTAGAAAAAATTAGTTATTCGATAGAAACAGAAATTGATGTCAATTCTAGGGGGGAAATTATAGAATCTGGTATTTCTTTAAACTGGGCTATTATAAAACAACTGAATAAATAGTTGGCTAATACAAATAAAAAATTCTCTTACAATGTTATTTCTTGGTATGCAACGAACAAGCGCTCTTTACCTTTTCGTAGAACTAAAGATCCTTACAAGATTTGGTTATCGGAGGTTATGTTACAGCAAACAAAGGTTAAAACTGTTTTACCATATTATGATAAATGGATAAAAAAATTTCCTACATTAAAATCTGTTTCATTATCAAACTTGGACATATTGCTTAAGCTTTGGGAGGGTCTTGGCTATTATAAAAGATGTAATAATTTTTATAAAGCTAGCAAGTTAATTGTTAGTGATTTCAATGGTAAAATCCCTGCAAATAAAAGTCAGTTTTTATCCCTGCCGGGTGTTGGAGATTATACAGCCTCAGCAGTTTTGTCAATTGCCTTCGATAAACCCTACCCAGTATTAGATGGGAATGTAAAAAGAGTTATTTCAAGAATAATTGGTATAAAAAACCTGACCAGTCATAATATTAAAAAAATTAATTCATTCCTAGATTCAGTAATCTGTAAAATAAATCCTGGGGACTTTAATCAAGGTTTGATGGAAATAGGTGCTTTAATTTGTAAGCCTTTTAATCCTATTTGTACAAAATGTCCTGTAAATAAATTTTGTTATGCATCAAAAAGAGATCGACCAGAAGCATATCCAATCAAAAAAAAAATTAAACCGTGTCCTCATTTTAATGTGGTCGTAGCAATAATATGGAGACAAAACAAGTTTTTTATCCAAAAAAGGAAAACTGAAAAAATGCTTGGTGGGTTGTGGGAGTTTCCCGGAGGTATCGTTAATCAAAGGGAAGATCCTAAAGTAATTTTAAAAGAAAAGGTATATGAAGATTGTGGGGTTTATCCCAAAATTTTTAAAAAAGTTGGTTTTATTGATCATGCTTTTTCACATTTTACAATAAGACTTAATGGCTATTTTTGTGTGGAAGAAAAGGATCTTCTACATGAAAATGAAAACCGAAAATGGATCTTAAAAAAAAATATAAAGAATTATTCTTTTCCAAGAGCAAATCATAAATTATTTAAACTATTGGAATTAAATGACTGGTATGCTTAAAACCTTCTTTTCTTTTATTATTTGGCCTATGTGGTATGCTTTTTTCATTCCTTCTTTACTTTTTTTATTTATAACTATTATCCTAATCCCAAGAAATTTTCTTCATTTTTTTGTTCGACCAATATGCTGGGCATATTGTTTATTTGCAGGACAATGGTTAAGGAGAATTAACATGCCTCCTAGAAAAGATAATGGTCCTTATATTTATATGTTTAATCATGTGTCGATGTTTGATCAATTTATGATTGGTGCATATATACCTTATTATATAACGGCTATTGCTGCTATTGAAGTATTTAAATATCCAATTTTTGGTTTTATAATTAAAAAGTATGGGGTTATTCCAATTGTTCGGCAAAAAATTAAAAAAGCGATAGGTAGTTTAAACCTTGCGGAAGAGGCAATTAGGCAAGGGACTTCTTTTTTAATATCTCCAGAAGGAACAAGGACTTTAAATGGTGAAATTGGACCTTTTAAGAAGGGCCCTTTCCATTTAGCCAAAAATACGAATGCAACTATTGTTCCTGTTGCACTTAAAGGAGGTTTTAGGGCAAAAAAGAAAAGTGATTGGCGTATACAGCCTAGTATTTTAACAATTGTATTTGGGGATCCAATTGAAAGTTCCGAATTTGAAACCTGCAGTATCAAAGATTTGCAAAGGTTAGTTTTAGCAAAAATATTAGAATTAAAAAAAGGGAGTTTGTAAAAATGAAAAAACTATTTTACTTTATTTTGTGTTGCCCTTCATTCAGTAACTCTTTAAGTGTAGATCAATTGTATGGAGATAGAATCGAACTGCTTGGTATTCCATTTAAAGATCCATTAGTTTTATGCCAGATTTTCATTGCGTTATTTTTGATTATTGTATTTTTACAATCAAGTTTGGATAAAATTTTTGACCGGGAAACTAATTTAGCTTTTTTTAAGTCTCATTTTTCTGAAACTTTTCTAAAATATTTTATTCCATACTTGTTAACCATTATCACTTTTTTTGAATTAGCTGGATCGGCAACGCTTATTTTTGGAGTATATTATGCTTTTACAGCTAAAACTACTTTATGGATATTTTACGGTTTCGTTATTTTAGCAGTAACGTTATTGTTTCTGATTTTTGGCCAAAGATTAGCAAAAGATTACGTAGCTTCTGCTGATCTTGTACCTTACTTTATGCTAATTATGCTTGGTATTATGAGTATGTACTAATTATTTTATTTGTTGTAATTTTGGCTTAAATCAATTTTAATCTTTAAAAAAATTAAGTTTATATATGAAAAAAGAAAATTCTTCGACTACGATACTACTAACTATTAATATAGCATTGGTGATAATGGGATTATTAATGATAAATAAGCGTATCCTAAATACAGATGAAAAATCAGATTCTCTTAAGCAAAAAATTAATCAAATTGAATCCCAACTTGATGTTCTAATTGATGATACAAAAAATGCAAAACAGCAAGTTGTTGTTGCCAATAAAGATTTTATTCAGTTAAGTAATTCGATGGCTGTAAATGATAAAATATTGAAAAAGTTAAATACCGAGATAAAAGGTGCAGTTAAAGAAATTAAAGAAGTTAAAGACTTAACAGAATTGCAAAATCGGAAGCTTTATATTTCAGAATAATTTTTTATTTATAAATATTTATTTATGGCTTTATGCCATTTTTCAACTTTGGATTTTTCTTTTTTTTTTGGTAGAAAAGTTTTTTTCTCATTTAATTTCATATTAGATGTTTGACCCAACTGATTAAGGAGGATCCTTAAAACTCCATAAGCTGTTTTATCTTTTAACTTTGTTAAGTGTATATGCTTTCCTGTTACATCCGCAATGAACTGTAAAAGAGATGGTTTAGCTGCTCCACCTGCAACGATTAGTTCATTATCAACATTAAATTTATTTTTTTCTAAGCAGTTTAAAATATCATTTGTTAAAAGACCTATTGATTCCATTGCGGCTCTAATCGTTTGATTGATATTACCATCTAAATTAATTAATATATACTCAAAGTCACTTTTCCAATATGGGGATGCAATACCAGAAAAACCGGGAATGAAAATTCCATCTGTCGTAACGCTCTCGACACGCTCATTCCAGTTCATTATTCTATGATTAATATTAAATTGTTTTTCTAAATAATAAAATAAACTGTTGCAAGAATTAATAGTCCCTTCAACCATATATTCCCTTCTTTTTGAATTTGAAAATAGGATACTAGATATTAGTCCGTTTGTTACTTTAGGATAAGGTCCTACATTAAGCTGTATGCTTGCTGATGTTCCATAATTTGCGGCTAGAGTGTTTTTTTGCAAACCATTATGACCTATTAAAGCTGCTTGTTGATCACCAATGACAACTTTTAATTCAATATTCGAATTGAAAATATTACCATGATTGTGCTTAACAGGAACAATTGGCGGCAGGCAAGATTCTGGTACTGTAAATAAACCCAATGCAAATTCAGACCATTTGTTTCTAGCAATATCAAAAAATAGCGTTCTGCATGCAATAGAATCATCAATTCCGATATTATTAGTCATGGAGTGAGTTAAAAAAGAACTTAAAGGTCCAAAATAAACTTTTTCATCTTTAATCAATTTATTTAAAGAATAATTATTTTTTACAAAATATAAAAACTTGGGCCCGCCGAAGTGAGGGCTTAAGGGAGTACCGGTTATTTCCCATAGTTTATTTCTATGTATCATCATTTTTTTTATGGAACTAGAAGCGCGACTATCCTGCCAACTAATAGCTTGAGTGAGAGGTTGTTTTGTGTTTTTATTCCAGAACATAAATGTCGATCTTTGAATAGACAACCCTGCACTTTTGATTGGAGTATTACCTGATTTATTAACCATTTTCCAAAAAAGTTTTTCTACTGATTTTAGAATTTCAATCGGATCAGATTCAAAATAAAATTTTTTTGGATTTTCTAAAATATGTTTGATCTTATTATTGTGAATTATCTTCCCCATAGAGTCAAATAAAAATGCTTTTGTTGAAGATGTCCCTTGATCAATTACTATGTAGTTTATGAATTATATTAGAGTAGGCGCTGGATAAATTTAAGAATATTATTAATTCTTATATGTCAAAAGAAACTTTTAGCATATCATTTTAATTATGTTAGTAAGGATCCTTTTAAATGTAGTTGCTATATAAATCCTAAAAAAAATTAAAAAACAAAACTAAAGCTTTAATAATATTTTTATTTTAAAATAATTTCATTTAATAATCTAAAATGAAGTTAACCCTTAAGGTGTTTTTTATTATAGAATTTATAATAATAAATTATTTCAAAACATTTTCAACAGTACAGCTTTTCCTTTTAAATTGGGATGTTAATGATTATAAAAAATTAAGTTATTTTAAAGGAGTGCAAGAATGGCTTATATTATTTGTGAACCCTGTGTTGGGACATGTGATACTGCATGTGTAGAAGTCTGCCCTGTTGATTGTATTCATGGGCCAAATGATAAAGAAGGTGCTGGTGCTGAAGCTAAAGTAGATGGATTTATTCCAAAAGATAATGATTCGCTTTATATCGACCCTGAAGAATGTATTGATTGTGGCGCTTGTGAGCCTGAATGTCCTGTGGAAGCTATCTTTGAAGAAAGTGAGGTGCCAGATGAATGGAATAAATATATAAAGGTTAATTATGACTGGTTTGGCAGAGAATTCTCAGGTTAAATTCAAATAAATAAAACATGGTGAAAAGCGGTTGTTCTTTACAACCGCTTTTTTATTGAAAAAATGAATAAGAATAAAATTTTAGAATTATTAAAAGCTATAAAATATCCTGGATTTAACAGAGATATAGTGTCCTTTGGAATGGTAAAGGAAATTATAATAAATGAAGATAATGTTGAAATATTTTTAAATATCTCATCCCAAAATGAGGAAAAAAAACAATTAATAGATAAGGCTATTAAAGACATTTTACTACCTAAAGTGAAAAGTCTAAAAATTACTATTGACAAAGACAAATCCCCTCCAATTCAAACACAAAATCAAAATATTGCAAAAAACTTAGACAACATCAAAAATATTATCGCAATAGCAAGTGGAAAAGGAGGAGTTGGAAAATCTACTATCGCAGTTAATCTTGCTTGTGCACTAGCAAAAAATAAATTGAAGGTAGGTCTTTTAGATCTAGATATTTATGGACCTTCTCTACCAATAGCTTTGAATTTATTTGATCAGCCAAAAATGACTCAAGATAAAAAGTTAATACCTTTAGAAAAATATGGAATGAAGGTTATGAGCTTTGGATTTATTAGTGGAAATCAAACGCCTGTTATTTGGAGGGGGCCACTTGTTTCAAGGATGACAGAACAATTTTTTATGGATGTTGAATGGGGAGATCTTGATTTTTTAATTTTAGATCTACCGCCTGGAACTGGAGACATACAATTAACACTAACTCAAAAAATAAAAATGACAGGAGCAATTATTGTTACAACTCCGCAAGATATCGCCCTTTCCGATGTTAGAAAAGGAGCGGATATGTTCAAAAAAGTTAATACACCGGTTCTTGGTGTAATTGAAAATATGTCGGGTCTAACATTCTCAGGGAATACAAATAATCCAAATTCAAAAATCCAGATTAACAATGAAGAATTAAAAATTGATGAAAACGGATACTTCACATTTAACATTGATATTTTCAAGAAAAATGGTGGGCTGAAAGAAAGTGAAAGGCTTGGAGTGCCTCTATTAGGAAAAGTTCCATTATCAAAAGAAATTATGAATGCAACAGACTCAGGAACTCCAATTCCCGCTTTTGAATCTGATTCTAGTGCGGCCAAAATCTACTTTAGCTTAGCTGACCAAGTTTCAAAAATGATTAAACCATAATAACAAGCGGAATATTTTTTTATTTAATGTGTTGATCTAGGTATGGTAATTATATGATAATCATGCAGGTTGTTTAGTCCGATTGCTAAAGGTAATTTTGTCTACTTTTTTATAATGCCAAAATCATTGAGAGATAAAATACTAGATGGTAATATACCTAACCATATAGCTATAATTATGGATGGTAACGGCCGTTGGGCTCGTGAAAGGTCTCTGCCTCGTATAGCAGGACATAGAGAGGGGATTAACTCCGTTAGAGAAATTACAAGAGTATGCGGAGAACTAGGCGTTGGTTACTTGACTTTGTATACGTTTTCAACAGAAAACTGGAGAAGACCGCCTGCAGAAGTAAAGGCTCTGATGACTTTACTTTTGAAAACAATTAACATGGAAGTTAAAGAGTTACATAAAAATAATGTTCAATTTAATATGATAGGAGAATTGGATTCATTACCAGATTCTACAGTGAAGGGACTAAGAAACGGTGTAGAGTTAACGTCAAATAATTCTGGCCTAAACCTCTGTCTTGCTCTTAATTATGGTAGCAGGAAAGAAATTTTAGATGCCGTCAAATCAACAATTGCAAAAATTCAGGAAGAAGAGTTAAGTATTGATCAAGTCGACGAGTTTTTTTTCTCAAAACAGTTATACACAAAAAACATTCCTGACCCTGATTTAATGATACGTACTAGTGGTGAGTATCGATTAAGCAATTTTTTATTATGGCAAAGTGCATACACTGAGATTTATATGACCAATGCTTATTGGCCTAGTTTTAGAGAGCAACAATTGATTGATTCTATATATGATTATCAAAATCGTGAAAGGCGCTTTGGGAAGGTAAGCGATCAAATAAAAAGCCAATGAATAGGATTTTCTTTTGGTTAATTATCTTAACCAGTCAATTATTATTTACTCAAAATACAAACAAAATTACTTTAGCGAATGTTGATGTGGTTGGTAACACTAATACATCAAAGAAGACTATAATTTTCACTTCAGGGCTTAGAGAGGGACAGTTGGTCAGCCCAACAGATTTTCCTAGAGCAATCAAACGGTTATGGCAGTTAGGCCTTTTTCAAGATATTCAATTACAATATGAAAAAGAGACAGAAAAGGGTTTGTTTTTGATAATCAAAGTAATAGAAAATTATATTCTTGGGGATGTAGAATATGAAGGTAATAGAAAAATCAAAGATGCTAAGTTTGAAGAAGAGCTCGGATTAACTCGTGGGCAACGATTAAAACCAAACACTTTACATATGAGTAGAGCCCTCATTGAAAAGAGCTATGTTGAAAAAGGCTATTTAGATGTAAAAATAAATTCATCATTATTAATTCCAGATAATAATTCTGATATAAATATTTCCCAAAATAGTGATCTCGTTAGAAATATTATTTTTAAAATTACTGAAAACAAGAAAACAAAGATTAATAAAATTATATTTAATGGTAATAATTCTTTTTCAGATTTTCGTTTGCGTTGGCAAATGAAAGAAACAAAACAGCAGCCTTTTTATATGTTTTGGAGATCAACATTTGATAGATCAAATTTTAAAGAAGATTTAGAATTACTTTCTACATTTTATCGAAATAAGGGATATAGAGATTTTGAAATATTGAAAGACACTCTTCAATTCTCTAATGATTCAAAAAAAATGAATATTGTTTTAACTATTTCAGAAGGAGAAAAATATAAATATAGAGATTTTTCTTGGGAGGGGATGTCCCTTTTTAGCGAAGAAGATTTACAAAATACCCTTGCACTTGAAAAAGGAGAGCAATTTAGCGATGAGGACTTTAACCTCGCTTTATATTCAAGGGTTCAGGGTTTATATTTAGATAGGGGATATATTTATAGTCGCATTGAGCCTCAAATAACTCCAATCGGAATAGATTCTTTAGATATACATTTTGTTATTACTGAAAATCATAAAGTTTTTATTAATAATATTATAGTGCAAGGTAATACGCGAACTCGTGAAAATGTGATCCGTAGGCAACTTAGAGTTTTTCCTGGTGATGTTTATAATCAGGAAAGAATTGCTAGGAGCTATAGAGAAGTTATGATGCTTAACTTTTTTGCTAATGCAGCACCAAATATTCTACCGGTCTCTGATGATAAAGTCGATGTTGAATTTAATGTTGAAGAAAAACCAGCAGGACAAGCCAGTGCCAATATGGGTTACTCTCAATATTTAGGTTTAACAGGAGGTGGAGGCATTACTTTGCCAAATTTTCGCGGAAGGGGGCAAAGCCTTAGTTTTAGTTTTAATGCAGGTGTTAGTGGAGGTGGCCAAAATTCATATGCATATCAATCTTACAATTCTGATAGGCCTAAAAGTCGTTCTGCGAGTATAAGTTTTACTGATCCTATGGTAAATGACACCAAAAACTTAATAGGAGGTTCTCTCTATTACAGAATGATGGGTGGATCGACAATGTATTATTCTCCTTTAGAAACAACAATTGCAGGAGCTAGTATTATGCTTGGTCGTATTTTTAAATGGCCAGACGACTTTTTTAGAGGTACATGGCAATTGCAAATACACAGACGACAATATAAAGGCAGTCAGGCAGATATAGATAATTATGCAGGAGGGAGAACTAAGTCTGATGGTGTAAGCTTAATTCAATCTATTCGAAGAGATAGTAGGGATCACCCTGAGTTCCCAACCATTGGTTCTCATTTTTCGTTAAATTCAACTTTATCTGGATGGAAATTAGGTGGGCAAGAAAACTTTCAAAAGCATACCCTTAACCTCGAATGGTTTACGCCAACATTTTGGAAATTTGTATTAATGAATTCAATGAAAATAGGTGCAATAAAAGAACTTCCTTCAAATAATAAAAGCCCTTCCTACATACCTTATAATGACAGATTTATAATGGGAGGAAATGGAATACCTTACGGTAATGTTTTAAGAGGCTATGATGATAATAGAGTTGGGCCTCTTACTAGCACTGGAAATCCAATTGGTGGCAATACTTTAGTAAAGTTTAATACAGAATTTAGAGTTCCCTTCGCTGAAAACCCTGTAGTTTATGGAATGGTTTTTGCTGAAATGGGTAATGTTTGGTCTTCAACTGATTTGATGGAACGGCTTAGCCTTCCTAGATCAGGGCCTCTTGACTTAAAGAGATCTGTTGGGGTTGGAGTTAGGTTCTTTATGCCAATGATTGGTATGTTGGGTTTTGATTTTGCTAGAGGCTTCGATAGAGTGGATATTAATGGAAAATTAAAGCCTGAATGGAAAACCACCCTTACATTTGGTCAACAATTTTAATCAGAAGGAGATAATTTTGAGAAAGACTTATAAACACTTAATTTTTTTATTTTGTTTTACTTTTTTTCTAACGCCGGCTATGGCACAATTGAAAATTGGATATATACTGTCTGAAAGAATTCGAACTGAGTTTGAGGATTTTAAAGAAGCTGAATCTCAATTACAGTTAGAATATAGGAAAGTTCAGGCAGAATTTGATAAGATGGTTCTTAAAATGGATAGTTTAAAACAAGACTACGAAGTCAAGCGTCTTATGGCGTTAGATAAAGGTGAAAGTATTAAACAAGAGCTTGTGTTAATGGAGAGATCAATACAAACATATCAAGCTGAAAAAATTGGGCCACAAGGGGAACTTATGCGAAAGCAGGCTCAAATGGAATATGAGATTTTAGGTAAAGTAAAGAAAGCTGTTGATAAAGTAGCAATAGATGGTGGTTATGATTATATAATTGATGCATCTGTTGGGCTGTTATATTTCAAGCCAAAATATGATATGACCGATGATGTATTACATGAGTTGCGTAACTTAAAGTCAGATAAATAGATTGGGAATCACTCTTGGAGAAATAGCTTCGGCAATTAGCGGAAAAATTGTAGGGGATGCTAATCATATTATAAAAGGTGTCTCTCAAATACAAGATGCTAGCCCTGGGACAATTACTTTTTTAAGTAATCTTTCTTATAAGAAATATT
Organism: Fidelibacterota bacterium; assembly: GCA_045568995.1. Taxonomy (GTDB): domain Bacteria; phylum Fidelibacterota; class Marinisomatia; order Marinisomatales; family UBA1611. Next base: position 53,327 of record JBJKZY010000004.1, read on the forward strand.
TAGCTAGCACAAATGCAGATGCCGTTATTGTTGAAGAAAAAAGCTTTTTAAAACATAAGATGGGAATTGTTGTTAAAAATTCGCAATTTGCTATGGCTCAAGCTTTAAGTCTTTTTAATCCAGTTTTAAAAGAAAATCCAATTATTGATTCAACGGCTTATATTTCTAATTATGCCAATATAGGTAAAGAGGTTTCTATTGGCCCAGGTGCATGCATTGAAAAGGGGGTTAAAATCGGAGACGGATGTAAAGTTGGCCCAAATTCCGTTGTTGGAGAGGATACCGTTTTAGGAAATAATTGTCAATTATATTCGAATGTTTCTATCTATAATAATATCGATATTGGATCTAATGTAGTTATCCACAGTGGAACTACAATAGGTTCAGATGGGTTTGGTTTTGTTACAATTAACGAGATTCATGAAAAGATACCTCAAACAGGTAATGTGGTAATTGAAAAGAATGTTGAAATTGGATCTAATTGTTCAATTGATCGGGGAACAATAGGAAGTACCATTATTGGCGAAATGACCAAAATTGATAATCTAGTTCATATTGCTCACAATGTAAAAATTGGTAAGGGCTGTCTGATAACCGCTGGTTTTGCTGTTGCAGGCAGTACAGAGATAGGTGATTTTTGTACTTTTGCAGGACAGGTAGGTATTGCTCCACATTTAAAAATTGGTAATAATTCAATTGTTGCTTCGAAATCTGGTGTTACAAAATCACTAAAGGGTGAGAGGGTATATGCAGGCTTTCCTGCAAGAGAAATCAAAGATCATAATCGAAGACAAGCACTTATTAATCAAATTGATAAGCTTAAAAGGAAAGTTTCTCAATTGAGTAAAAAAACAAAAGATAATTAAATTTTTAAATGGAAAGAAATCAAAGGACAATAAGAACCTCTCAATCCTGTGAAGGAGTTGGCCTTCACACAGGTGTAGAAACTAGAATAACTTTTCACCCCGCACCAGAAGACTTTGGTATTCGTTTTGTTAGGTCTGATATTCCGAATTGTCTGGAAGTGAAAGCAGACATAGATCATGTTGTAGATATTTCTAGAGGAACCACAATTGAAGAGAATGATGTAAGAATTCATACTGTGGAACATGCTCTTGCAGCTGTAAGTGGACTTCGCTTAGATAATATTCTAATTGAATTAAGCGGTAAAGAACCTCCAGTAATGGACGGTAGTGCAAAAGATTTCGTTGAATGTCTCATCAAAGCTGGAATAAAGATTCAGAGTAAAGAGAGAAGGGTTTTAGAAATAACACGTGCTGTTAATTATACTAATTCTTACAGGGATATTGATATACATGTAATTCCTTCAGACCGTTTTAGGATAACATTTATGGTGGAGTATCCTTTACCTGCTTTAGGTACCCAATATGAAGCAATCTATAATATGGAAGAAGATTTTTCTTTTGAAGTCGCTCCTGCAAGAACTTTTTGTTTTTTAAGTGAGGTGGAAATGCTTAAAGAGCAGGGGTTAATTAAAGGAGGAGGACTAGATAATGCAGTTGTTATTATTGATAAAGAGATTGATTCTATAGAGATGGATCGTTTGAAAGACTTATTTGGTATAGAGCATAATATTATTCAAGGTGCAAACGGTATTTTAAATGGTAAAGTATTAAGGTTTAAAAATGAGCCGGTAAGGCATAAGACTCTTGACTTAATCGGGGATTTAGCATTGTTGGGAGTCCCAATTAAAGGACATGTCACTGCCGCTAGAGCAGGGCATGCAAGTAATGTTGAATTTGTTAAAAAATTAAAAAAACATTATTCCAAAGAATTAAACGCGTTAAGAAAGGGATAAGATAATGAACCAATTTAAAAGTCAAACAAAGTTTGATATAAATGATATTATCAAAGTTCTTCCACATAGATATCCTTTTATTCTAATTGACAGAATAGAAATAACAGAACCAGGAAAACGTTTAAATGCTTTAAAAAACATGACTATTAATGAACCTTTTTTTCAAGGACATTTTCCAGGGCAACCTGTTATGCCTGGGGTTTTAATATTAGAAATTATGGCACAAGCAGGTTCGTTTTTAATGTTAAGTCAAGTCGAAGATCCATTGACTACTAACATGTTTTTTTCAGCGGTGGAAAAAACAAAATTTAGGAAACCAATTGTTCCAGGTGATCAGTTAATGGTCCACATGACATTAGTTAAAAAAAAATTAAATCTTTGTAAATTCCATGGTGTTTGTAAGGTTGATGATGAAATTGTTGCTGAAGCTTTTTTTTCAGCTAACCTTGTAGATAGAGCTCGAGTATAAAATTTCAAAAATAATTCATCCTACGGCAATAATTGCAGAATGTGCAGATTTAGGTGTTAATGTAGAGGTTGGACCTTTTTCAGTAATAGAGAAAAATGTAAAGATTGGAGACAATAGTTACATAGGTAATAATGTTACCATTGCTTGCGATACCATAATCGGTGACAACTGTAAAATTTTTCATTCTAGTTCCATTGGAGAAGTTCCCCAAGATTTAAAATATGATGGGGAAAAAACATTTACTAAAATAGGTGACAATACAATAATAAGAGAATATGTTACTATTAATAAAGGAACTAGCGATTTAGGGAGAACAGAAATAGGATCAAATGTTTTATTGATGGCTTCAACTCATGTCGCCCACGATTGTTTAGTTGGTGATAATGTTATTATGTCTAATCTTGCTACGTTAGGTGGACATGTACAAATTGGGAACTGGGCTATACTTGGGGGAGGTGTGTTGGTTCACCAATTCACTCAAATTGGAGAACATTCATTAATTGGAGGAGGATTTAGAGTTGTTCAAGATGTTCCTCCTTTTATAATCGCTGCAAACC
>JBJKZY010000005.1:0-15745 GCA_045568995.1 Fidelibacterota bacterium
AAATTTGAGGAATATTTTTTTGAATATGAATCAAATCTCGAAGCTTTGAAAGGAGAGATAGATTCTCTAAAAAGCGTTGTGAAAGGATATGAAAAAAAACAAACAATGCCAAACATTGGGAGAGAAATTTTAGATTTAATTGTAATACCAGAATATCAACATCGCGTGGAATTGCAAAATGGAACAGTAGTTTCCGGAGCACTTATAGAAGAAACGGATTCAACCCTTACCTTAAAAACACAAATTGGTACATTGGTTTTACAAAAAGAGGTGGTTGTGAAGATGGATGAATTAAAAAAACCAGGCCCAAAGGTTATTTCCTTAGGTGATCCATTTATTGACTATTACCCCAGAAAGCAAATTTTTTCCGGTAAAGTAAAAAATGTTGGAGAGATTCGTGCAGACTTTGTTAGGATAGTCGTAAAGCTATTTGATCAAACAACAAAAAGTGCTGGAAGAGACTCTGTTTTTGTGAAAGGAGAGAGAACTGTTTATGAGACAAATGTGATAGCAGATACTGCTCTAAAACCTGGGAAAATGGCATCTTACTCCTTAACAGTTCCAATAAAAAAAGGGCGAAAACCAGAATATCACACAATGGATATTCATTGGGAGCAAACCAAATAAAAAGCTACAACCTGATTTCATTTTTAATAGCTTTATCCATACTTTGCGGACATGACTCAAAATTTAATCGTAGAATTGAATTCCCTGATTTACCAGGATATAAAACACTGGTCTGCGATCTTCATATGCACTCTGTATTTTCTGATGGTAGCGTATGGCCTGATATAAGAGTACAAGAAGCAATAAAAGATGGGTTAGATGTTATTGCGACTACTGAACATCTTGAATATCAACCTTGGAAGGCTGATATACCACATCCTGATAGAAATAGATCTTACGAGTACCATAGTAACTTTGCAAAAAATTCAAATGTATTAGTACTTAATGGTTCTGAAATTACAAGAGATATGCCACCTGGTCATGCAAATGCAATATTTATAAAAGACGCAAACAAACTAATTACGGAAGATCCTCTTGATGCATATCTCGAAGCACGTAAACAAGATGCATTTATTTTTTGGAATCACCCATATTGGGCAAGCCAATCTCCTGATGCTAGTGTACCTCTAAGTAAAATGCATAAAGATTTAATGAAAGAAGGATTAATAGAAGGAATTGAAATTGTAAATGACACCACATTTTCTAATGAAGCATTACAAATAGCCTTAGACTATAATTTAACAATATTAGGGACATCAGATATTCATGGAATTGTGGATTGGCAGTATCGGATTCCTTCAGGCGGACACAGGCCTGTCACATTAGTTTTCGCACGAGAAAAAACAAAGACTTCCTTAAAAAGGTCCTTACAAAAAGGACAAACCGTTGTTTGGTTTAAAAAAAAATTAATAGGCAAAAAAGACTTCATTGTTCCTCTTATTAACTCTTCTCTGAAAGTAAAGTCTGCTAAATATTTTACAAATACAACGGTTGCACACGTTACCATTTCTAATAATTCAGATGCACCTTACACCCTAAGGAATCAAAGCAAATACGATTTTTATAATTTAACAGACTTGGTAATGATCCCTGCCCATGGTGAAATAAATATTGATGTGAGAACCATTGAAAAATTGCGAAAATTTAAACTACAGTTTGAAGTTTTAAGTGCACTTACGGCTCCTCAAACGCATCCTGTCATAGATTTTATTATTAGAGTAAAACAATAAATTTTATTTAACTTTCTGCCTGATTTCGGTTCTAATTATCATAGAATTACAATATTTGATTTATAACAAAAGGAAAAAATGAAAAACAGATTAAAACTCAGATTTATTGCATCTCTATATTGCTTTGCAATAACATATCTTTATGCACATAAAGATCACTCAAATAAACCTAAAATGCCATCCATTGGTGTAGTCCAAGGTACTATCCAAGACTCCCTATCATCTTTACCTCTTGAATACGCTTCTGTATCATTGGTTGAACTAGAACATAATGAACTAGTAACTGGAGGCCTTACTGATAAAAATGGATACCTAAATATTACCGAAATCCCTCTTGGAAGATATGTTGCAGTTGTTGAATTCATTGGCTATGAAAAAAAAGAAATAGGACCTATCAATCTTTTCCCTGGTCAAGGAGCTGGAATAAAGCACAATCTTGGAAAGGTAAAATTAAATATTTCTGCGGTTAATCTTGGAGCGGTAGAAGTCGTTGGAGAAGAAAGTACTTTCATTCAAACTATTGACAAAAAGATATTCAACGTTGGACGCGACCTATCTTCTTCTGGTGGCACAGGAACAGATGTCTTAAGAAAAGTACCATCCGTTGATGTAGATATCGATGGTGTAGTAACCATTGCTGGAGATGCAAATGTAACAGTACTAATTGATGGCAAACGAAGTGGTCGAACTGGGAGTGGCAGACGTGGTAATGTAGATCGTCGTATTAATGCCGCCATGATAGAAAAAGTAGAAGTTATAACAAACCCATCAGCAAAATATGACCCTGATGGAGTTGGTGGGATTATTAATATTGTAATGAAGAGGGGTGCTTTAGATGGGTTTAATGGTACCGTATCATCGATGGTAGGTGAATATAGAAAACAAAACCTAAATGGTAATCTTAATTATAGAACAGAAAAGCTCAATGTATTTACAAATGCTAACTATCGTACAGGCAATAGAATTGGAGATGGTAAAAGAGAGTTTGATTATATTTACCCGTCCTACACAGATTCTATAAATACTGACACCTACCGTAAGAGGACCCCCAATGATTTTGGGATGAGATTTGGAGGCGATTATTACCCTTCAAAAGCAAGCACTATTGGATATACATTTGATATTTCTCAACATAACGAAACAACTATTCAGAAGTTCAATTATAGAGACAACACAATTAACCCTAGCCTACTTGGAAATTTAGAAACCACTGAGACCGATGAAGGTCTTCACATGGATCATGTGTTTTCTTATGAAAATAAATTTGATTCCGATGCAGAATTACTAAATGCGTATGTAAGTTATTCTTATGAAGTTGATGATGTAAATGAGATTGGAACAATGGATTCAGAATATGGTGCTAACTTTTCTGGAAATTCGACAACAGCGTATGAAGACAATAATAACTTTACAGCCTCCATTGATTATGAAAATAAGTTTGGGGATAATTTAGACTATGAAATAGGAGCAAAAGCCACAATTCGAGACTTTAAGAAAGATCTTACTTATTTACAAAATATTTATGAAAATGATTATGAAGAAGATATTTATGCAGCTTACATGGTTACTCAGTACGAGCTTACTGATCGGTTTGGATTTAAATTTGGTGCTCGAGCTGAACAAGTAGAAACTTTTGCTAACCTTAAAGGACCAGAGCTAACAGAGAATGACTCAGTAAATGTTCTTACCTATCTATTTAAAAAAGGTATCGAAGAAGGACCTTATGATCCAAATTATTTTAAGATTTATCCCAGCGCTTTTTTACTTTTCAAACTTACTGATAGAAAAACTATTCAATTTGGTTATTCTAAAAAAGTGAACAGACCAGGCAGAAGGACCATTAGCCCATTCCCTGATAACACTTACGACATAACTAGATTACGAAATGGAAACCCTTACCTAAAACCTGAGTATAGCGATGTTATGGAATTAACCTATTCCAGCAACTCAAGAAAAATTAATTTAAGCATATCTACATCCCATAAAAAAACAAAAGATGTAATTATGTGGTGGGATAGAGATTATATTACTTTTGACTCTACTACATATGAGATAATGAGCGCAGGAAATGCCGACAACTCTGTAAGCCAAAATTTTAGTGGAAATATTATGTATCGACCAATGCCTCTGGCTAGTATAATGATGTGGGGCTGGGGCTGGAACTCTTTTCAAGAAGGAAGAAGTGTTGATGGTGATGGGAAAAGTAGGGGCTTTGGTTTTGGAGGGAGATTAACACTAAATATTCCAACCATTGCAAGACTTGAACTTTCAGGAAATGGTAGAGCTAAAATGAAAATTTCAACTGGAGAAATACCTGCCAATTACCGAATAAATCTTGGTGTCCAAAAATCTTTTCTTCAAAATAAATTATCTGCAACATTTAAGGTTGATGATATTTTTAATACAGGCAAATTTATTATCGACACCGAGAGTGAAGTTACGAATTCAGCAACAGGTGAAACATACAGGCAATTAATGTATGCTGAACGGCAAAGGCAAAGACGATTTGCCTCTATAGTACTAAATTATAATTTTGGTAAGCAGCAAAAGAAAAAGTGGGGCAAAGGCAGTTTTTCTGGTAGATCTGGTGGAATGGGTGGTGGTATGGATATGGACTATTGATCTATGGCAGGCGAATCCGTTCAACCATTTCTTTAATTTCTTTTGGAGGAGGGTCGTTCTTTTTTGATACAACATAAGCAACCATAAAATTTACCATTGCACCTACGGCTCCAAAGGCATTTGGTTCGATACCTAAGAACCAATTGGGTTCCATATTCCCAAGAAAAGACGTAGACTGAATAAACATAATTCCTTTATGCTGAAAAACATATAGAAGAGTAATCCCAATTCCCGCTAACATTCCAGCGATTGCCCCTTCTTTATTCATGTTTTTTGAAAAAATTCCCATCATCAATGCAGGGAAAATAGATGAGGCAGCCAAGCCGAATGCTAACGCTACCGTGCCTGCAGCAAAATCTGGTGGATTAAAACCAAAATAACCAGCAACAACAATGGAAGCAGCCATAGCGACACGACTTGCCTTAAGCTCTTCTTTTTCAGATATATCAGGTCGAAAAACACCTTTTAATAAGTCATGTGAAATCGCAGATGAAATAGCCAGTAGTAATCCTGCAGCAGTTGATAAAGCTGCTGCTAAACCACCCGCAGCAACCAATGCAATCACCCAATTGGGGAGTCCTGCAATTTCTGGATTTGCCAAAACCATAATATCGCGATCAACTTTTATCATTTCATTTGTCTTATATCCATCGTACTGAATTAACCCATCTTGATTTTTATCTTCAAATTTCAACAACCCCGTTACTTCCCAGTTTCTAAACCAAGAAGGTCTGTTTGAATAGGATAAATTACTTTCTTCACTAGGCTGGTCAATCGTTGTAATAAAATTTAATCTAGCCATTGCCGCTACTGCTGGAGCAGTAGTATATAGTATTGCTATAAATAATAAGGCCCAACCAGCAGACAGACGGGCCGCTTTTACAGAGGGTACCGTAAAAAACCTCATAATAACATGTGGTAAACCAGCAGTGCCAATCATAAGCGATAGAGTATAGAAAAACATATTAAATAAACTAAGCCTTGCATGAGTTGTATATTCATCAAACCCTAAATCTGTTACTATTTTATCCAGTGTATCAAGTAGATAAGTGCCATCTTTAATTGTACTCCCAAGACCTATTTGAGGTATTGGATTACCGGTAAGCATAAAAGAAATAAAAATTGCCGGGATAGTATAGGCAATTATCATAATTACATATTGTGCTATTTGAGTATAGGTAATTCCTTTCATACCACCCATTACAGCATAGATAAATACGATGATCATCCCAACCATAAGACCCTGGTCATAATCCACCTCAAGAAATCGAGAGAATGCAACACCAATACCTTTCATCTGCCCAATTACATACGTTACCGATGCAATGATTAAACATAAAACAGCAACTACTCTAGCGGTTTTAGAATAATATCGATCGCTTATAAATTGAGGCACTGTAAAAGAACCATGCTTTCTTAGGTATGGAGCGAGTAGTAATGCCAAAAGAACATAACCGCCTGTCCAACCCATCAAAAAAACAGATCCTCCATATCCCAAGAACGCGATCAAACCTGCCATAGAAATAAACGATGCAGCTGACATCCAGTCAGCAGCAGTTGCCATACCATTGGCAATAGGATGTATATCCCCTCCAGCTACATAGAATTCTTGCGTACTTCTGGCACGTGCCCAGAAAGCAATACCAATATAAAGAGCAAACGTGATCCCAATAATGGTCAGCGTAAGAGTTTGGAGACCCATTTAAAAGTGTAATTTTCTAGTCATTCGACACCCTATATCGCTTATCTAACCTGCCAATTTCATAAACATAGTAAAAGATTAGCAAAACAAAGGTATATATAGAACCCTGCTGAGCAAACCAAAAACCTAATTTATATCCACCGAGCCTTATATTATTTAAATATTCAACAAAAATAATGCTACATCCATAGGAAACAATAAACCATATGGCTAAACATTTTATAATTAAAAGAATATTTTCGGACCAATATGTTTTTTTATTAGACAAATCAAAAATGGAATGTTTTTAACATATTAAACTTCTATTTAGTTCTAGCCTATTAATTCAAGGGATTAAATATAGCACTAAAAATATTTAGTATTTAGATTTTGAAAAGAAGCCTAAAACTTAGGCTGAGGGCATATTTTTTTTCTGAACGATATCACTATCTAAAATATTCACAAAAATATCTTTAATTAGAGATAATCTTTTATTTTCGCTATTCATTAATATCAACTGCTTTTTCATGTTAAGAGGAAGTTCAAACCCTTGCAGAAATTCATATGATAACTTTTTTGCCATATGCATTTCAAGGCTATTGCTAATTCCGACCTTAATTAAAACCTGTAAATAAAGTTCTTGGATAGTCTTACGTAGTTGTTCATTACCATCACTATTGATAGGGACATAATCAATTTCACCAATAACTGTCTCACCTTCAACCCTTGTATTAATTACTTTAAATTGTTCTACTCCTTTAACAAGAATATCATACCCCCCATTACTATATTTTTTATACACTTTTTGGACTTTAACTCTACATCCTTTTGTACATACTATATTATCTTCATTGAGTATAATGCCAAACGGTTTATCCTGCTCTATATGGTCCTTAACCATTTTTTTATACCTTGGCTCAAAAATATGTAATGGAAGCAACTCGTATGGAAGAAGAACTAAGTTTAGAGGAAATAGTGGCAAGTTAATCATTATCTATTATTTACTTTTACTTTTTAAAATTTTCGTTAAATAAAGGCACTTAATAGTAGTGCTATTAAACCTAATATTCCAAACATCAAACTTAATTTATAGAATTCATAATTTGTGCCAAAACCAAACAGGAATGAAAGAAACTGTATAGTAACTACGAAAATTATATACCGAGATATACACCCTAACACTTTTCACTTTATATCGCTCAAATCGCTCAAAAACATGTTTTTTTTTGTACTAAACTGAAATAGATTTTACACAACAACTACTTTAAAATATTCATGCTAAACATCCAGGTAAGAGGATACTTATCAAAAATTGAAATCCAGTCAATATCTGAAAGTGAAAAAAACTTTTTACTTAATTTTATAGGAGATTCAAAATTAACATTATCAGAAATATTATTAGATAAAAATAAATTTCATTTAAATAATTCTGAAAAATTCATATTCCCAATTATAACATATGATACAGAAATTATAATCACTTCATTTGCTGAAGATGCTTATTACAGTGACGGTTATTCTTTTTTTAGGGAAAAGGTAAAAAAAATAGCGGATAAAGCGTCCATTTTAGAAAATGTAGTGGTGAAAAATTATGGTTTAATAAAAGAGAAAATATATTACGGATGTTCATTTGAAAGTCATGTAAAGGAAGTTCAATATCAAAATTTTAATAAAAATAATTTTGATATTGAAACCGTAACGATACCCTTTTTAAATAAAACTTTTATTAATAATATTTTTTATTGTAACCAAAAAATTAATGATGAATTAAAATCAAAAAATCAATTTATTAAGCATAAAGCAGTTCTCTACGAAAGCATTTACAAAGGCAATCAACAAAACAATAAAGACTTAAATGAATCAGAGTTCAATATTATAACCTACTCTGAAAATGGTAATGATCAATCAAGTGAAGTCCTTTAAAAAAATTAAATTTATAATAAAATATTTTATTTTAACATTTTTAAAGTGGACAGTACCTATGGTCTTAATAATGGGTTTATTTATATTGATCATTTTTTTCATACTTTAGGATATGCTACGTTTACTCAAAAACAAAACATTTATGCTTTTTTTTATAGGCAATATCACTTCTTTAATTGGATTTGGTTTTAATCTTATTGCTATTAGTTGGATGGTATTAGAAGAAAGTGGCTCAGAATACCTTTTAGGAAAAATTATGGCGTCTGCAACTGCTCCAGGGTTAGTCCTAGCTATTTTTGCAGGAGTAATCATTGATAAGGTAAATCGAAAATGGCTATTGGTTTTTCTTGATATTTTTAGGATGCTAGTAGTAATCGGATTCCTTTATTTTATTTCAAAGAATGAGTTTGAGCTTTCAATACTATATCCGGTTGCTTTTTTTATGGGACTGGGTAATTCATTATTTTGGCCGACAGCTCAAGCATTTGTTCAAGAACTTGTATCAGAGAAAGACTACTTCGATGCCAATAAGTTGCTCTCCGCAAGCTACCAAGTGGGATCAATATTAGGAGCTGGTATTGGTGGTTTAATTGTTCATGCTTTTAGTCCCGTGGCTGCACTTTGGATCAATATATTGACTTACTTAGTTTCTGCAATTTTTATATCTCTTGCGCCATTTAAGAGGAAAAAGGTAAAAACAGAAGATAAAAGCTTATATAATTCCATTATGAAAGGATTTTCATATTTAAAAAGTAGAACGGATGTCCTTATCCTTGGATTAACCACAATACTATCTGACGTTGCTATTTGGGGATCTCTTTCTGTCCTAACAATTACTATCTCAAAAGAAATTTTTCAAAAAGGAAGCTTAGGATATGGGATCATGGATGGTTTTTATGGAATTGGAGCATTACTTTCCACAATTTTAGTTGGCATTGTATTATCAAATTTTGGTAAAGCTTCCTACCTAATGTTTTGTTATGCTGTTGCAGGTTTTATGTGTTTAATTACTCCAATTATGGCAAATATTTACATCGCAGGTATTGCATACTTCATAATGGGGTTGCATAACAACTCTGCTCGAATTATTGTACGAACAATTTTTATGGAGAACATACCAAACCATATAATGGGTCGAGTCCAAACTGTATTAGGAGTTTACACAAGAGCAATGGTTGTTCTTAGCTCTCTTTACGCGGGATGGGCAATTGAATATCACAATATATCGATCGCAACCTATTTTACATTCGGTCATTTTATTATTGCATTATTAGGTGTTTTTATACTTCAAATGATTTGGAAAAATAAAGAAAGTGTTTTTTAAAGGTTTAACATAATGCCTGAACTCCCAGAAGTACAAACAGTGGTGAATCAAATAAAATCAGATTTGCTTCACGAAACAGTAGAATCTATAACACCGATTTGGCCTAAAGTATTTCATAATTTTACCAGTAAAGAAGCAAAACAAAAAATGAAAGGAGGGCAAATAATTAATGTAAGCCGAAGGGCAAAATTTATCATTATAAGATTTACTGAAAGTATTATAGCTATTCATCTAAGAATGACTGGTAAACTATATCTGTTACAAAAAAATCAACGAATATCAAAATATACTACGGCATATTTTACCTTAAAAAATAAAAAAAAATTGATATTTGATGATGTTCGTAAATTTGGAAGAATATATTTATATAAAAACACGGGACCAATTGATGAAAGACATGGACCTGAGCCACTTGAAAACAACTTCACATCTGAAAGTCTTATCAATATAATTAAATCAAAAAAAAGAAATATTAAGGCTTTACTTTTAGATCAATCTATGATTGCAGGACTTGGTAATATTTACGCAGATGAAAGTCTTTGGAAAAGTAAAATCCATCCAAATTCTCTTTCCCACAAAATCCCAAAAAAAAGGATTGAAAATCTTCATAAAAATATCAAAATTATTTTAACTAATGCAATTGAACAAAATGGGACAACGATCATAGATTTTTCTGTTAATGGTGAATCAGGAAAGTATACAAATGAACTCAAAATTTATGGTAAACGCAACTTCGAATGTTTTCGTTGCAACAACTCTATAAAAAAAATTCGAGTGGCCGGACGTGGTACCTACGTATGTTCAAAATGTCAAAAAAAATATAAATAACACAATGAAATCCACTAGAGTTCTTGAAATAGAATACAATGAACTGCAGAAAGCTATTAAAGATGGTAAACACGAATATCATTGCTTTTACTTAGCAACAATTAATAAAAAGGCACCAAAAATAAGAACAGTTGTTTTACGAGCATTAAATAAAAATAAAAATACCTTATCATTCCATACAGATTTACGAAGTGAAAAAGTTAAAGAAATTGAATCAAACAGAAATGTTTCTGCACTTTTTTATGATAAAAAAAGAAGAATCCAAATTAGAATACAAGGGAATGCACAATTAGATGAGAATTCTAATAGGTTAAAAAAAGTATGGTCTTCCATGAGACCAGAAAGCAAGCTCTGTTATATGGGTCCCTTTGCTCCTGGAGAAAAACTTGATCAATTTCAACCAAACCTTCCTAATCACAATGCTCAAAACATTACCACAAAAAATAATAAAAAAGGCTATGAGAATTTTTGTAGAGTAACAATTTACTTGGAAAGTTTAGATTGGCTACAACTTGAGCATAGTGGTCATCTACGTATGTATTTTTCTTTTAATAAGAATTCTAAACCAGTATGGATTGCTTCATGAAAAAACAAAATTTTATAAAAATATTTTCCTTATTTATTTTAATATTTATAAACTCATCTTGTATGAGAATATATACTGGTTCCTATGCACAGCCTGACTTTACCTTAGATCAACCAAATGAACTTGGACCAGTAGTACATAAATGGGAAGATGGATTACGAACATCTGGAAAAAATGGGGAATTAGAGTGGTGGTATTTTGATGCGAAATTTGAAGATGGTTCTTTATTTGTATGCTATTTTTATAAAATTCACCCATTAAAAAATATCTACTTTATTGGAATGAATTATAATAGCCCTAATGGTGAAGAACTATTTTTAATGAAATTTTTTAAAGAAGAAGATGTTTTTTTTGCAAAAGACAGCTGTCATGTTCGAATGGGAGAAAATTATTTTAAAGGTAATCTTGAAAAGTATAACATCTATCTTTCTGAGAAAGACTTTGAAGGTTTTGGAATTGAAATTAATTTAAATTCAAATTTAAAACCTTACAGACCTCAAGATGGGATTATACAGGCAGGTGATGATTATTTTGCATGGCTTGCTGCTGTACCAAATGGGGTCGCAAAAGCAAAACTTTTTCGAAACAATAAGATTTTAAACCTCCAAGGGAGTGGATATCATGATCATAATTGGGGAAATACCCCCTTACAAAAACTGTTTGAAAATTGGGTCTGGTTCCGAGGAGAATCAGATGGATATACAGTCATAGCTGCTGAATTAAACACCGCTGCAAAGCGTGGAGGATATAGCATTCCAATTCTTTATATGGCAAATAAAGATGATGTAATAGTGAACAGGTTTGGTGTTGATGGGTTGTTTACCAAATATTCAAACAGAATTGAGAATGTATATAATAAGAAAAATGAACCTCTCTTCTCTAAGCTAGATATGATTACTCTTAATGGAGAAAAATTAACGATAGAAGGAAAGGATATTATTGATAATGCAGACATGTTCAAAAGAGCTCCGCTACCTTCATACTTAAGTTGGATTTTGCCTGTAATAAAACTGAGTTCAAAATTTTCTTCGATTGACCCTCACTACACCCGGTTTGCTAGTGATTTAAATATTTTCATAGACGACACTACATACCAAGGACATGGAGTACTTGAGATTATGGATCTTAAATGAAGAATAATGAATTAATAAAATTAAATCATGTTATTAAAACTTTTGGGAAATCAAAAGCGTTAGATAACGTCTGCTTTTCCATACCAAAAAACTCTATTTTTGGATTATTAGGTCCAAATGGTAGTGGAAAATCTACTCTGATGCGTATACTTTCAGGTTTAATCATAAAATGGGAAGGAGAAATTTTTTTTGAAAATAAAAATATAACTTCATGTCAAAAGTATTTTTTGCAACAATGTGGGTTCTTGATTGAAAACCCAACATTTTATGAATATCTATCTGCACATCAAAACTTATCTTTATTAGCTAGGATATCTAACTGTAGTCCTCGATCTATAGATAAGGTTTTATCCGATGTTGACCTCACTGAAGATGCCCATAGAAAAGTAGGAGACTATTCTTATGGAATGAAACAAAGACTCGGAATTGCTCAAGCAATTCTCCATGATCCTGATATACTTTTTCTGGATGAGCCCAACAATGGTCTGGATCCTCTAGGTATTCAAGAAATGAATAAAACCATTTTAGGATTGCATAAAAAGGGGAAAACTATTTGTGTTAGTACTCATATTTTAAACGACGTGGAAGAATTATGTTCAGATATTGTGATATTAAAGGAAGGAAAACTAATCCTTAATAGTTCCATGGAAGACCTTTTAGATAATAGCCGCGTAATCGTGATTAAGGGTAAAAATGCCCGATCAATAGAAAAGTATCTTACTCAGTCAAATGATTGTAAGATGATATCTTTGGAGGATGAAAAGCTTGTTATTTCTACTGATCTTAACATTCACTCTATAAGTCAAATGATACCAAAGAAAATTCCTATTCGCTCTATCACAAAAGAACCAAACCTCACGAACCTCTTCAAATGATTAAATTTTTGATATATAATGAATTTCAAAAAATAATCAATCGGAAACGAACGTATATTGGATTCATTTTGATCGGAATTTTAATTCCATTCATTGTTGGGGCAATTGATAATGGTGGAAATATGTTAGAAAAAACTATCTATGGGCAACTATCTGATTCCTTCTTTTTTGTAGGATCTTTAATAAATGGTTACCTAGCCACATACATAATTATAGCAGTATTAATTACTCATATGCCTTTTTTGTCAACAATCGTTGCTGCTGATATCGTATCGGGGGAATACTCAAAAGGAACATTTAGATTATATCTTTCACGTCCTATCTCAAGATCGAAGATACTCCTGAGCAAACTAATAATTGTTTATGGATACACTATTATATTGATGGGGTTTTTTATCAGTTACGCTCTTTTAATAAGTACCATTTGGCTTGGAACTGGAGAACTAGCCGTTTTTCATATGGGCTTATTATTTTTAGCAGAGGAGGATGCCTTAATTCGATTTTTTATTGCTTTCCTTACATCAACAGTGGTCATGTTAACAGTTTCTTCTTTATGTTTCTTCATATCAACTATTTCAAAAAATAGCGTTACTCCGATCATAATTACTATAAGTACGGTCTTTGTTGGTACCGCAATTTCAATTATCCCAATTGAATTTTTTGAAAGGATAAACCCATATCTTTTTACTGGTTATATTAATTCCTATTTAAGTGCCTTCCACGATCCAATACCTTTTGATGCAATTTTAAGATTAATAATTGTATGTTTTATTTGGACTATAATTTTTTTAGGGCTGGCTTTCAACCATTTTATCAAAAAGGATATAACAGATTAATGAAAAATGCTGTGTTAACCTTCATAATCAGTATTTTATTTTCAGGGTTAAAAGCCGATGATAAAGTAATTGCTAGATTTATAAATAAAACTAATCATGAATATCAAAAGGTCAGAGATTTTCAAGCAAAAATGAGTGTTAAGCTTAATGTACCTGGTCTAAGAATGCCTAAAAAAACCTACAAAGTATATTATAAATTCCCTAATAAGTTTAAAGCAAATACAAAAGGGTTTGGGATACTTCCAAATACAGGTATTTTTACTTCTCCTGAAGATAATTTTGACAATTTAAAAAACCTTGCAATTAATAATAAATTTTTAGATAATGAAGGACATTCATTGATGATTACTGGGACCTTAATTCCAGATAGTCTTAAAGCTCAATTCCCAAGCGAGTATGCTAAATTAACTTTTGATCCTTTGGTTGATGTTGTTATTGATACAAGTAAATGGCTAATTAAAACGGTGACTAGTCGTATTGATACCGTAAAATTATTTGAAATAACTAATAGTTATAAATTATATGAAAAAGTATTCTATCTACCTCAAGAATCAAAAGTAGAATATTTTATTAAGGATGCTCGATTAGCTGGATGGCTAAAGAAAGATGTAAAGACTCTAATGAATACTAAAGATCTCAGCAACAACAGCGATGTAATAAAAGGATCAATTATAGTTAATTATTCAGAGTATAAAATAAATAAAAATCTGCCAGATAGAATTTTCAAGAAAAGAAAAGATAATTAAAGTTAATAATTGCTCAAATAAACCATAACCGCATTTTGTGCATGCATTCGATTTTCTGCTTCATCAAAAACTATTGAGTTTTTTGACTCCATTACTTCATCTGTCACTTCTCTTCCTCTTTCAGCAGGAAGACAATGCATAAACAATGTCTCCTTACCCGTATTTTCTAATAGATTCATGGTTACTTGATAATTCGCAAATATTTTTTCTCTTTCCTCTGCTTCTTCTTTTTGTCCCATCGATGCCCAGACATCAGTATATATCACATCTGCTCCGTTAACAGCTGAATCTGGATCATGGGAAGATTCAAATGTTGAAATCTGTGAATCGTGGACCATTTGAATAGTTTTTTCATCTGGATCAAATCCTGAAGGATTACAACAAACAAAATGCATAGGGAATATAGAAGCCAACTGCAACCAAGAATGAACAATATTATTACCATCTCCCATATAGACAATCTTAAGGTCATCTAAACTCTTTCTATGCTCCCACACTGTTAAAATATCAGCCAAAATTTGACAAGGATGGTTATAATCAGTGAGTCCATTGATCACAGGAACATCCGAATACTCTGCCAATTCTAAAATATGTTTATGATCAAAAAGCCTAGCCATAATCATATCATTATATCTTGCAAATAAGCGAGATATATCTTTAATAGCTTCACGCTTACCAATCCCAATATCGTTTGGACCAAGAAATAAAGCATTACCCCCCATCCATTCAAAACCAGTTTCAAATGAAACTCTTGTTCGGGCAGAAGGTTTAGCAAAAATCATAGCGAGTGAACGGTCCTTAAACGGTTTATATTCCTCTTTGTTATGAAATTTTACTTTTAATTCTTTAGCAAGGTTAAGTAAATCCCAAATCTCATCAGCTGTATAATCGGTAAGGTGTAAAAAGTGTTTTGTCATTAAGTTACTTATAATATGTATCGACTTAAATCGGGGTCTTCTAGTACCTCAGCCAATGATTCTTTAACAATTTTAGCGGTAATTTTTATTTTTTTCTGGCCGCGCTTTGGGTGTTCAAAAAGAGGTTGCTCAAGTAATGTAGACATAATCGTATGCAATCTTCTCGCACCAATATTCTCCATTTTATTATTTACACTTGACGCTAGTTCTGCAACTGCTCTAATAGCAGCAGAATTAAATTCTAATTCTACATCTTCAGCACTAAGCAAAGCAGTATACTGCTTAATTAATGCTGATTTTGGGTGAGTAAGTATTTTTACGAAATCCTCGGTTGTTAGTTTTTCTAACTCTACACGAATTGGAAAACGGCCTTGAAGTTCTGGTATCATATCTGAAGGAGCACTTACATGAAAAGCACCTGCAGCAATAAATAAAATATGATCCGTAGCCACAACACCATATTTTGTGTTGACATTACTTCCTTCTACAATTGGCAATAAATCTCGCTGTACACCTTCTCTACTTACATCAGGACCAG
>JBJKZY010000006.1:0-15552 GCA_045568995.1 Fidelibacterota bacterium
AAATACGTTAAAACATCTTTTCTAGATACAGCCATTTTATAGACTCCTTAATTAATTATGATTTTGTTTGTTTAAGACTATTTAGCAACCCTACAAGATTTTGCATAGGTGCATTAATTGTGTATAAGAGTTTGCACATAGGACTATTTAACATAGTTGCAAACTGCGAAACTAATTCTTCCTTGTTAGGTAAATCTGCAAATTTTTCATATTGTTCGCCTTCAAAATACTCACCCTCAAATAGAATACCCTTAACATGAGGAAGCTCAAAATCTTTTTTAAATTCTTTGATTACCTTTGCTGGAGAGACAGGTTCATCATAGGCAATAGCTACAGCTGTTGAACCACTCAACAGGCTATCAATGTCACGAATTCCTGACTTGGATAAAACGATTTTCATTAAGGTGTTTTTTGCCACTTTATAATCAATGTCTTCCTTGAAAAACATACTACGCAATTTTGTAATTTGCTCAACATTGAGCCCATGATAATCTGTAAAATAAAGCGCTTTAGCTTTCTGGAAAGAACTGGATAGCTCTTTTACTTTTTCTATATTTTTTTCATTTGGCATAATTATTACTATAAAGTTAAATGATCAATCAATACACTAGGCCCCATCGTTGAAGAAACTGTAACCTTCTTTAGATACTGCCCCTTAACAGAAGCAGGCCTAGCCCTCAGGACAGCTTCATAAACTGTTTTAATATTTTCTACTAAAAACTCCTTCTTAAAAGAAGCCTTTCCACAAGAGACATGAATAATTCCATTGCTTTCAACGCGCAATTCAACTTTTCCGGCTTTTAATTCTTTTACTGCTGTAGAAACATCCATTGTGACAGTACCACTTTTAGGGTTTGGCATTAAACCTTTTGGTCCAAGAACTTTACCAAGCTTACCCAATTCGCCCATCATGTCGGGCGTAGCAACTATTTTATCAACATCAGTCCATCCATTTTTTATTTTGGTTAAATATTCTTTATTACCCACATAATCAGCACCAGCTTCGGCAGCCTCTTTTTCCTTGGGACCTGAAGCCAATACCAATATCGACACCTCATTACCAGTGCCATGAGGCAAAGGTGTTGTAACTCTGATATTTTCTTCAGCATGCCTCGGATCAACATCAAGGTTTATAGCTAAATCAACACTTTCATCAAACTTTACGAATTTAAATTTCTGAACCAAATCAACTGCATCCTCTAAAGAATAGGGAAATTGCTTATCATGGCTACCAGCAATTTTAGCTAGATTTTTTGATAACTTCATATTTTAATTCACCCTTTAATTTCAATTCCCATCGAAACACAAGTACCCCTAATCATTTCAACAGCTTGCTCCAATGTATTAGCATTCAAATCGTTCATCTTTACCTCTGCAATATCCTTTAAATCTTTCTGAGAAACAGACCCTACTTTAGTTTTGTTTGGCTCACCTGAACCTTTTGAAATTTTCGCTGCTTTTAAAATAAGCCTAGCCGCTGGAGGTGTTTTAGTAATGAAAGAAAAACTCCTGTCTTCATACACGGTTATCTCAACTGGTATTATATCCCCAGATTTTTCTTGGGTTTCTGCATTAAATGCTTTGCAAAAGTCCATTATATTGACGCCATGCTGCCCAAGGGCAGGCCCAACTGGAGGAGCAGGATTTGCCTTACCAGCCTGTATTTGCAATTTTATAAAGCCTGAAACTTTTTTTGCCATTATAACTAATTCTCCATTTCAACCTGTAAGTAATCCAATTCTACAGGCGTTTGTCTTCCAAAAATACTAACTAAAACCTTCAACTTTTGCTTATCATGGTTAACCTCCTGAATCAAACCTGAGAAATCCATAAACGGACCATCCGTAACCCTAACATTATCACCAACAATGTAAGGAGAGGCCTCAGTTGTTCTTAAAGGACCATCACTACCATCATCACTTAGAAATCGCTGAGCCTCTTCCGGCCTCAGAGCTTGAGGCTGACCTTTTGGCCCCACAAAGGATATTACACCATTAACATTTTCAAGTAAATACTTTGTTTCTTTATTCATATCAAGTCGGACTAATAAATAACCTGGGAAAAAAACTTTTTCCTTTACTTTTTTCTTTCCGTCTCTCATCTCAACAATATTTTCAGAAGGCACTAAGATATCGCCAATCAAATCCCCAAGGTCCGACATTGAAACATCATACATGATTGCCTCTTTTATTTTTTTTTCTTTTCCTGAAATCACCCTTAGAGTAAACCATTCCATAACTATAGCACTATTTTTAATATTTTAGCCAAAATAAAATCTATCACAAATAGAAATACAATAAGGATAAATGAGAGAGTAAGAACTACATAAGTCGAACTTTTCAGTTCTTCCCATGTTGGCCAAGAGACCTTACTCATCTCTAACCTTACATCGCTTAAAAAATTCTGTATTTTTTTCACCATTTAATTTTCCAAAACAAGTTTAATTATAACTAAAAATCAAGTTTACAGAGTACTTGCAGGAGAGACAGGACTTGAACCTGCAACCTACGGCTTTGGAGGCCGTTGCTCTACCAATTGAGCTACTCTCCTAATTAATTATAATCAAATTACAATTCCATATTCCTTATTTAGTTTCCTTGAATACAACGTGCTTCCTAACAATAGGATCAAATTTTCTAAACTCAATTCTACCTGGGTGCTTTTTTTTACTCTTTGTTACAGTGTACCTGTACCCTGTACCGGCTGTGCTTTCAAGTTGAATTATTGCCCTTTTACTATTGCCTGCCATAATTTTTATCCCCTATTCAACAATTTCAGTTACAACACCCGCGCCAACAGTGTGCCCACCTTCTCGGATAGCAAAGCGCAATTCTTTATCCATTGCAATCGGAGTAATTAATTCTACGTTAAACTCTACATTGTCACCTGGCATTACCATTTCCGTACCCTCTGATAATGTCACTACACCAGTTACGTCTGTTGTTCTGAAGTAAAACTGAGGCCTATAGCCATTAAAAAATGGGGTGTGCCTTCCGCCTTCCTCTTTTTTCAGAACATAAACACTTGCTTTAAATTTTGTATGAGGAGTTATAGAACCTGGAGCAGCTAGAACCATTCCACGGTTTAAATCCTCTTTGTCTACACCCCTCAAAAGTAAACCTGCGTTATCACCAGCTTGACCTTCATCTAAGAGCTTCCTAAACATCTCAACACCAGTAACTGTAGTTTTACTATCAGCACCCATACCTAAAATTGATATTTCATCTCCAACCTTAATAATTCCTCGCTCGATACGACCTGTTCCAACGGTACCTCTACCTGTAATTGAAAAAACATCTTCCACAGGCATTAAAAATGGCTTATCAACATCTCTTTCTGGCTCCGGTATAAAACTATCACAAGCATCCATCAATTCTACAATACACTTATTCGAAGAATCATCACTAGGAGAATTTAGCGCATTAAGAGCAGATCCTTTGATAATCGGAGTATCATCGCCAGGGAATTCATATTCATTCAATAGATCCCTAAGCTCCATCTCAACTAACTCAAGCAGCTCTTCATCATCGACCTGATCTACTTTATTCATAAAAACAACAATGGAAGGAACATTTACCTGTTTGGCAAGAAGAACATGCTCACGAGTTTGAGGCATCGGCCCATCAGCAGCAGAAACAACAAGAACAGCTCCATCCATCTGGGCAGCACCAGTAATCATGTTTTTAATGTAGTCTGCGTGCCCAGGACAGTCGACATGCGCATAATGCCTATTTTCAGTCTCATATTCAACATGAGCAGTCTGAATCGTAATACCACGCTCTCTTTCTTCCGGAGCATTGTCAATATTGTCAAAGGCCATAGCCTCAGCGAAACCACGAGAACTCTGAACCATAGTAATAGCTGCTGTTAAGGTAGTCTTCCCATGATCAACATGACCAATTGTTCCAATATTAACATGGGGTTTATTTCTTTCAAATTTTTCTTTAGCCATTTTTTTTCTCCAAATATTTTACGATACTTTACCATGAACTTTTTCAAGGATTTCCGACTCGATACTTGCAGGTACCTGTTGATATTTTGCAAAATCCATATGAAAAACAGCCCTACCCTGAGTTAAAGACCTTAAATCTGTTACATAACCAAACATATTACTCAAAGGAACGTATGCATTTACAACTTGAGCTTCCTTTCTTTGTTCCATTCCTTCAATCTTACCCCTTCGAGAATTAAGATCCCCCATAACATCACCTAAATATTCGTCAGGTACGATTACCTCAACACGCATTATTGGTTCCATAAGTTTTGGCGAAGCTTTTTTACAAGCATCTTGAATAGCCATTGAGCCCGCAATTTTAAATGCCATCTCAGATGAGTCAACATCATGATAAGAACCAAATATCAGCTCAACACGAACATCTTCAATTGGATAGCCAGCTATAATTCCATTTTTCAAAGCTTCCTGTATACCTTTATCAACAGAAGGAATATATTCCCTAGGAATAACACCTCCCACTATTTTATTATCGAAATGATAACCTTTACCAGATTCATTAGGCTCAACATTCAAAACAACATGACCATATTGTCCCCTACCTCCAGACTGCCTAATAAACTTAGTTTCAATATCAGATACACTCTGAGTAATTGCTTCTCTATAGGCCACCATTGGCTTACCTATATTTGCTTTAACTTTAAACTCACGAAGTAAACGATCAATTAAAATTTCTAAATGCAATTCGCCCATACCAGAAATAATCGTTTGCCCAGTTTCCTCATCAGTCGAAACCTTAAAAGTTGGATCTTCCTCTCCAAGTTTTTGCAATGACTTCGACAACATATCTTGATCACCCTTACTAACAGGCTCAACTGACACAGAAACAACAGGCTCTGGAAAATCCATCGATTCAAGAATTATTTGATCTTTTTCATCACATAAAGTATTGCCAGTCTTAACGTGTTTAAGACCAACAGCTGCAACAATTTCACCAGCACAGACAGATTCCCTTTCTTCTCTTTTGTTTGAGTGCATTAAAAGTATACGACTAATCCTTTCTCTTTTCCCTGAACCAGGATTATATACATATGAACCAGCATCTAAACTTCCTGAATAAACTCTCATGTATGTTAATTTTCCGACATATGGATCAGTCATAATTTTAAAAGCAAGAGCGCTAAAAGGCTCTTCAACTTCAGGCCTTCTATTCTTTTCGAGTTCATTATCTTTAGGATCTACCCCTATTATAGAGCTTACATCTAGAGGAGAAGGCAACAAATTGACGACCGCATCTAAAAGACGCTGTACTCCTTTATTCTTGAAGGCAGAACCACATAAAGTTGGCACGAATGTATTATCAATGCAACCTTTCCTAATTGCAGTCCTAAGCTCTTGAACCGAAATTTCTTGATCATCAAGGTATTTGTCCATCAATGTATCATCATAAGATGCCGTCTCTTCAATTAAATGATGACGCCATTTTTCAGCTTCTTTCAACATGTCATCAGGAATCTCACTGTAATCAAATCGAGAACCCATAGTACCTTCATTGTAAAGAATAGATTTCATTTCCAATAAGTCGATAATACCAGTAAACATTTCACCACTACCAATTGGGATAACAAGAGGAAGAGGATTTGCACCAAGACGCTTTTTGATCATTTCTACAACGTTAAAAAAATCAGAACCAACACGATCCATCTTATTTACAAAAGCTATCCTAGGAACATTATACTTATCCGCCTGCCTCCAAACAGTTTCACTTTGAGGCTCCACACCACCAACAGCACAAAAAACACCTACAGCACCGTCCAAAACTCTTAAGGACCTTTCAACTTCAACAGTGAAATCAACATGACCTGGAGTATCAATTATATTTATACGATGATTATTCCACGAACAAGTTGTGGCAGCAGAGGTAATAGTTATACCCCTTTCTTGCTCTTGCTCCATCCAATCCATGGTAGCAGCACCATCATGAACTTCACCTATACGATGAGTTCTACCAGTATAGAAAAGAACTCTTTCAGTTAGGGTTGTTTTTCCAGCATCAATGTGAGCCATTATTCCAATATTTCTAACTTCGTTGAGTTTTAAGGATTTCAAAACTAGCCTATACCAAATAAATAATTATCGAAAATGCGCAAAGGCTTTATTTGCCTCTGCCATCCTATGAGTATCATCTTTCTTTTTAATTGCTCCTCCATCACCATTGGCGGCAGCTATAAGCTCAATAGCTAATTTTTCAGCCATCGGCCTACCTGAACGATTTGCAGCTGCAGATATAATCCACTGAGAAGCAAGATAAAATCTCCGACCTTTGGGAACTTCTATTGGCACTTGATAAGTAGCACCACCAACCCTTCTAGATTTAACTTCAACAGATGGAGATGTATTTTCAATTGCTTTTTCGAAAATTTTAAGGCCTTCGGTTTTTGTTTTATCCTTAACTTGCCCCATGGCACCATAAAATATTTTTTCCGCCACACCTTTTTTCCCGTCGTTCATAATATAATTAACAAACTTAGCAACTAGTAAATTAGAATAAACCGGATCAGGTAATATTTCTCTTTTTTCTGGACGTCTTCTTCTCATATCAAATTACTTTTTTGCACCATATCTAGAACGACTAGTTTTCCTATCAGAGACACCTGAGGTATCAAGAGTTCCCCTCACCACATGATAACGAACACCTGGCAAATCCTTAACACGACCGCCCTCAATAAGAACGATACTGTGCTCCTGCAAATTATGTCCTTCACCTGGAATATATGCAGCTACCTCCATTCCATTTGTCAACCTAACACGGGCCACTTTACGTAATGCTGAATTTGGTTTCTTTGGAGTAGTTGTATATACCCTAGTACAGACCCCACGTTTTTGCGGGTTACTCATGAGAGCAGGCGTGTTTGTTTTTTTCACAATCCGCTTGCGCCCTTTTCTAACTAATTGATTTATTGTCGGCATTTCATTTCCTCTAAAGCCCAGAAAATTACAACATAATCTTCAATAAAAACATATTAAATTCTAATTCCTGAAAATAATCACGCAACCGTCTCATTACTATCAAGCGAAGAATCCTCCTGACCTTGCAACCCCACCAACATATCTGCAAATTGCGGCGTACCTGTTCCAGCTGGAATTAACCTACCAACCGCCACATTTTCCTTCAACCCAAGCAACTCATCTCTTTTACCAGCGGTAGAAGCATCGGTTAGCACACGGGTAGTTTCTTGGAAAGAGGCAGCTGATATAAAGCTTTCAGTATTCAGAGAAGCTCTCGTAATACCCATTAAAATAGGTTCAAATGTTGCCGGCTTTGTTTTTCTATAAGTAGCAACTTTCTTCCCATCAGCTTTTAATTCCTTATTTGTCTCTAGGAACTCATCTCTATCAATCATGCTTCCTTCTTCTAAGCTTGAATCAGCAGGATTATTAACAATAACCATTTTCGTGACTCGATCATTTTCTCTAAAAAATTCACGCTTAGCCACCCTATCCTCCTCAAGAAAACGAGTGTCCCCTGGGTCAACCACACTTACCTTTTGCATCATTTGATTTACAATTACTTCAATATGCTTATCGTTAATCTTTACACCTTGCAACCTATAAACTTCTTGTATTTCATTTACAAGATAATCTCTTACTGCTATCGGCCCTAGAACATGAAGAATATCATTAGGGGAAATGGCCCCTTCACAAAGGTTTGTACCTGCTGTAATATGATCACCTTCGTGGACAATAACATGTTTGCCGTAAGGTACCGAATAAGCTCTTTCCTCACCATCAACACCCGTAATATGAATTTTTCTAACTCCACGCTTAGTCTCACCAAATCTAACAGAGCCACTAATTTCTGACATCACAGCAGGGTTCGAAGGCTTTCTTGCCTCAAACAATTCTGCTACTCTTGGAAGCCCTCCGGTGATATCCCTAGTTTTTCCAATGTCTTTAGGGATCTTAACCAAAGTTTGTCCTTTACGTACTTTCTGCCTATCAATTACAATTAAAGTTGCCTTAACCGGTAAAATTGTTCCACCTGATAAAATTTTTCCATTATCATCAATAATTTCGATATGAGGACTTAGCTTTCTATCTCTAGCTTCAACAACAACCATCTGCTTTTTACCACCTTCAACAGCTTCGACTGCAAAAGTTTCACCTTCAATAAAATCATTTAGACATACAAATCCCGTTTCTCTAGCTAAAATTATATCAGTATATGGATCCCATTTAATTAAAGTAGTCTTAGCTTCAATCTTCTCACCTTCTTTAACAAAAACGGTTGCTCCATAAGGAACATTAAATGAACTATTTTCAGTTCCATCTTTATCTAGAATCATTAGCTTGGAATGGCGAACCATACATCTAGTAACCTTAGTACCAGATTCATCAACCGTATCTGCAAAATCATAATTTTCGGAAAAAGAAACAACACCAGGGCGCTTCGAAACCATTTCCGACTGCTCAATAATTCTAGTAGCAGTACCACCTATATGAAATGTCCGTAAAGTTAACTGAGTACCCGGCTCTCCAATACTCTGTGCTGCTCTTATGCCTACAGCTGTGCCTATATCAACCAGCTTATGAGTAGAAAGATCCCAACCGTAACATTTCACACATACACCTCTTTTCGCCTCACAAGACAAAATTGACCTTATTCTAATTTGCTCAATACCTATGTCCCCTATTAACTCAGCCTCGCTTTCAGCAATTACAGAGCCAGCCTTCACAATAACCTCACCATTTACGATAAAATCATCTACAATAGTTCTTCCTAGTATCCTATCTGATAATGGCTCAATTATCTCTTCTCCTTCTTTTAAATCAGAAATTATGATACCATTGATCGTTCCACAATCTTCCTCATAAGTCACAACATCTTGCGCCACATCAACCAACCTTCTGGTAAGATAGCCAGCATCAGCTGTTTTTAGAGCAGTGTCAGCTAAACCTTTCCTAGCTCCATGAGTAGATATGAAATACTCAAACACTGAAAGTCCTTCCTTAAAATTTGATGTAATTGGAGACTCAATAATTTCACCAACACCACCTTTCATTGATTTTTGAGGCTTCGCCATTAAGCCCCTCATACCTGCTAACTGCTTAATCTGGTCCTGAGATCCCCTAGCACCAGAATCAGCCATCATGTAAACTGGATTAAACCCATCTCTATCCCTTTTTAATGTTCCCATCATTGTTAAAGCCATACTTGTTGTAGCGTGCGTCCAAACATCAATAACTTTATTATATCTTTCACCATCAGTAAGAATATGACTATCAAATTTTTTCTGTATTTCATCAACTTCTGACTGAGCTCTTTTAAGAATATCTGATTTCTCATCAGGGACTAGAACATCGCTTATTGCAATTGAAACACCACTTTCAGTAGCCTTCCCAAAGCCCAAGTCTTTTAGCCGGTCAAGGAATAAAACAGTTTGATAGTTCCCTGATATTAAATAAGCATTATTTACAATCTTAGTAAGCATTTTTTTATCCACATTTTGATTCACATAAGCTACGCCATCCGGAAGAATTGAATTAAAAATTACCCTACCTACAGTTGTATCCTTTACCCACGAACCTTTGTGAAACAGGTTAACGATAGCATGCAAATCCACAGATTTGTTCTCATAAGCTAATAAACCCTCTTCAATAGAGCTGAGCATCTTACCTTCACCTTTGCCGCCTTTTTTAGGCATGGTTAAGTAATAACAACCGAGAACCATGTCTTGGGAAGGTACAGCTATTGGCTGCCCATTTGCAGGGTGGAGAATATTATGACTTGACAACATTAGCATTCTTGCCTCCATTTGAGACTCTAAAGCAAGCGGAACATGTACAGCCATTTGATCACCATCAAAATCAGCATTGAACGCAGAGCATACCAACGGATGAAGCTGAATTGCTTTCCCATCTACCAATACCGGCTGGAAAGCCTGAATACCAAGCCTGTGTAACGTTGGAGCCCTGTTCAACAGAACGGGGTGATCTTGAACAACATACTCCAGAACCTTGTAAACAACAGAGTCACCATTTTCCACCATTAATTTTGCACTTCTAGGTGTTTGAGCATAACCCCTAGCCATCAGCTCGTGAATCATATGAGGTTTGAAAAGCTCAAGAGCCATGTTTTTAGGCATCCCACACTCATGCAAATTCAACTGTGGTCCGACTACGATTACTGATCTACCTGAATAATCAACTCTTTTACCAAGCAGGTTTTGCCTGAAACGACCTGTCTTCCCCCTCAACATATCGGATAAAGATTTTAGAGGACGCCGTGAGCCACTTCGTATTGCAGTCTTTCTTCTATTATTGTCAAAAAGAGCATCAACCGCTTCCTGAAGCATCCGTTTTTCATTTCGGAGGATTACATCCGGTGCTTTAATTTCCATTAATTGCTTCAATCGATTATTCCGTATAATAATTCTACGATACAAATCATTTAAATCTGAGGCAGCAAACCTTCCTCCCTCCAAAGGAACTAGAGGCCTAAGCTCTGGCGGTATAACTGGAAGAATAGAAACAATCATCCACTCAGGCTTATTTAAACGTTTTTTTAATGGATCTGGAACGAAAGATTGAACAACCTTTAACCGTTTTAACGCATCGTTTCTTTTTTGCTTTGACTTTGAGGTTTTAACCACATCAACTAATTCATTTTTTAATTGTGAGATACTTATCCTTGAGAGCATTTCCTTCATAGCTTCACCACCCATGATAGCATAAAAATAGTTATCATTGTCTCTATCATCATCAGATACCGCCATGTACCCAAAATTTTGCTCAATATCAAGATACTCTTCTTCCTCTAATAATGCAAATTTATCAAGCCCACTAGCACCAGGCTCGATAACCATGAACATTTCATAATATATTACACGCTCAAGTTCTTTCGTACTTTTACCAGCTAAATAACTAAGCTTACTTGGAATAGACCTCAAATACCATATGTGAACTACTGGAACAGCTAAAGTAATATGCCCCATTCTTTCTCGCCTTACCTTTTTACGAGTAACCTCTACTCCACAACGATCACATATAATACCACGATATCGAATCCCTTTATATTTCCCGCAATGACATTCGTAATCTTTTACTGGTCCAAAAATCTTTTCGCAAAATAAACCATCTTTTTCTGGTTTATAAGACCTGTAATTGATGGTCTCAGGTTTCAAAACCTCACCATAAGAACGCTGAAGTATCTTCTCAGGTGAAGACAATCCAATTGTAATTGCATTATATTTTTTAGATGTATCTAACGAATTTGTTTGTATGTAAGTCAAGAATCTTCCTCCTTAAAATTTTAATCTAGTTCAACATCGATGCACAAACCCTGTAACTCCTTAATCATCACATTGAAGGATTCAGGAGTAGAAAACTCAGGCATTTGCTCACCTCTAACAATTGAATTGTAAACTTTTGAACGCCCTTCAACATCATCAGACTTAACCGTTAAGAGCTCATGCAATGTATGCGCCGCACCATATGCCTGCAAAGCCCAAACTTCCATCTCTCCAAGACGCTGACCACCAAACTGAGCTTTTCCACCAAGAGGCTGCTGAGTTATCAGAGAATATGGACCAGTAGATCTTGCATGCATTTTATCATCAACCATGTGGCTTAACTTCATCATATAGATGCTACCGACAGTAACAGGGTTGTCAAAAAATTGTCCGGTCTTCCCATCAATTAATTTGGTTTTGCCAGATGCTGGTAAGTTAGCCAAAGCAAGTTCATCCTGAACCTCAAGAGGACTTGCGCCATCAAAAACAGGCGTAGCATATTTTTTATTTAAAATATCCCCTGCCCAACCTAGCATTGTTTCATATAACTGCCCCAGATTCATCCTTGAAGGCACCCCAAGCGGATTTAGAACAATATCAACTGGCGTACCATCCTCCATGAAGGGCATATCTTCCTCAGGAACGATTGTAGCAACTATACCTTTATTACCATGCCTCCCAGCCATTTTATCTCCAACAGAAACCCTTCTTTTTTGAGCCACAAAAACTTTAGCCAATTTCAAAATCCCAGGCTGCAATTCATCACCAACCCTTAATTTAAATATTCGTCTTTCTAGTTTGGTTTCGATACTCGACCACTCTTCCCTGAAAGACCTCCATATCATTTGAACTTTTTTCCAAGCAGGTTTACTTTCAACCCAAGGCTCATTTTGAGCAAACCTTTCTAAATCAAAACTTTTCACCCTCTTCAATGTTAATTTTGTAGATTTTTTGATTAAGGTTCTACCTGTTGATAAATCTCGTATCCCATTCGAAGTCTGATCTTTTAGTAGGTTAGTCAGCTTCTCATCCCTGGATGACTTAAGATGAGATTTTTTCTCTGAGGCCTCTTTCTGAAAGAGAAGTATTTTCTCACGCTCTTCTTTCTTGGTTCTTTTTGCTTGCTTGGCAAAAAGCTGAGTTTTGATAACAACCCCTTTAATACCTGGCTCAGCTCGCCTAGATGCATCCTTTACTTCTCCAGCTTTTTCACCAAATATAGCACGAAGAAGTTTTTCCTCTGGAGTCGGATCAGTTTCGCCTTTAGGAGTTACTTTACCGATTAATATATCGCCTTCAGAAACCCTTGCACCAATCCTAATTATACCATTTTCATCTAAATCTCTAGTGGCATCTTCTCCAACATTTGGGATCTCTGGAGTTAATTCTTCTTGCCCTCTTTTTGTATCTCTAACTTCAAGATCCACCTCATTACAATGGACAGAACTATACACATCATCCTTCACCAACCTCTCGCTTAAAACAATAGCATCTTCAAAATTATAACCCCTCCAAGGCATAAAAGCAACGCGGACATTTGACCCAAGAGCTAATTCACCATTATCTGTTGAAGCACCATCTGCGATAATATCACCAATCTTTAATTCATCACCTTCTGATACAAGCGGGCGCTGATTATGTACGGTGTTTTGATTAGTCCTGTGAAACTTTTTAAATTTAACCTCAATTATATTTTCTCCCTCGTAAAGAGCCAAAGAATCCACAACATCTTTTCTCTTAATTAAGCATTTTTTGGAATCAACATAAACCACTTTCCCATCCACAGGACTGACAAGAGCAGATCTTGAGTCTGTTGCGACTTTTCTTTCTATTCCGGTACCAACAATTGGAGCTTGAGGTTTCATTAAAGGAACAGATTGTCTTTGCATATTAGAACCCATCAAAGCTCTATTTGCATCATCATGCTCCAAAAACGGTATGAGAGCTGCTGCAACGCTGAGAATCTGATTAGGAGAAACTTCGATATAATCAACCTCAGATGGACTAACAATAGGAAAATCTCCTTTAACTCTAGCTCGAATTAAATCTTCAGAAATTACACCTTTGCGGTCTACCCCCGTTGAAGCCTGGGCCACCAATACTCGGTCTTCATCATCCGCTGAAAGGTACTCAGTCTCATCCGTAACAATAGATCCAACTCCATTTTTCTCAACCTTTCTATATGGCGATTCAATAAAACCATGACTGTTAACCTCAGCGTACATTGCTAAAGATGAAATAAGTCCAATATTTGGACCTTCAGGAGTTTCAATAGGGCACAATCTCCCATAATGCGTATAGTGGACATCTCGAACCTCAAATCCCGCTCTTTCCCTAGTTAATCCACCAGGACCCAGAGCAGAGATCCTCCTTTTATGAGTAATTTCTGCAAGGGGGTTAGTCTGGTCTCCAAATTGACTCAATTGAGATGTTCCAAAAAATGTATTTATCACAGTGGTTACAACTCGAGAATTAATTAAATCTTGGGGAGTAATACTTTCCGACTCTCTAAGGTTCATTCTTTCATGGATAGTACGTATCATTCTACTAAGGGCAACACTAAATTGGTTTGTTAATTGTTCACCAATTGTTTTCACACGACGATTACCAAGATGATCGATATCATCAATTCCCCTATCACCTTTCCGCATATCAATTAAAAAATTAATTACCTGAATGATATCATCCATAGTAAGCACAGTTTCCTCTACTGGAACTTTTAAATTAAATTGCTGATTTAGGCGGTATCTACCAACCTGACCTAAGTCATATTTTTTGGGACTGAAAAATATTCGCTCAATAAATTTTTGGGCAGTCTCAAGATTAGGCGGCTCACTTGACCTAATTAATTGATACACTACAGCCAAGGCTTCCTCTGTACTCCTAGTAGGATCTTTTTCAATAGTATTAAGTAGAAGCATAGAATGAAAATTTTTATTACCATCTACCACACCAAAAGATTCAAATTTTGATTCAGTCAATATCTCAACGTTTTCAGAACTGAGCTCAGCTCCACTTTCCAAAAAGATTTCACCGGTGCTTAAATCAACAATATCTTCAGTGACGGTTGCACCAATATATTTATTTATATCATCTTTGCTTGGGTTTAAATATTTCGTAGCTCCAAAGGCGTCAAAAATATCAGTATTCGTTGAATAGCCTAGAGCACGCAAAAGCATCGTTACTGGGAACTTTCTCCTTCTATCAATAATTACAAACAAGCAATCATTAATATCCGTAGTGAAATCAACCCATGACCCACGAGCAGGAATAATCCTCGCCTGAAATAACTTTGTCCCATTTGGATGAGTTGATTCATCAAAAAACACACCAGGAGACCTTTGTAATTGAGAGACAATAACTCTTTCGGCACCATTTATAATAAAAGTTCCTTTTTCAGTCATATAAGGAATATTACCAAAATAAACATCTTGCTCAATACTTTGAGCATATTCATTTTTGTTATTTTCATCCGTTATATGCAATGCAAGACGGACACGTAAGGGAGCTGAAAACGTAACTCCCCTATCCATACATTCATCCGAGCTATATTTAGGCTTCCCAAGATAGTAATTCTTATATTCTAATATATAGTTTTTATGGGAATCCTCAATTGGAAAGACATCTTGAAACACACCTTCCAAGCCTATAGGATTTCTTGCTTCATATGGAATCCATTCTTGCAAAAATTGCTGATACGCTTTCGTCTGAATAGAAAGTAAATCTGGTACAGCAATGAAAGATGATATTTTTGAAAAAGTTTCTCTATTAATAGATAAATCGAATTTGGCTCCCAATTAAGCCTCCTCGTTCTTGAATGTTAAAAAAATAAAAATTAAAAAATCTACGCTAATTCAACTTCAGCGCCAGCCTCTTCAAGCTTTGCTTTAATTTCATTAGCCTCAGCCTCAGCCACAGCCTCTTTGATTGCTTTAGGCGCAGAATCAACAAGTTCTTTTGCTTCCTTTAAACCAAGATCTGTAATTGCCCTGACAGCTTTAATGACATTTATTTTAGCTTGACCTGGTGATTTTAAGATAACATCAAACTCAGTTTTCTTAACCTCACTATCCTCAGAACCATCTGATGCGGCGGCCGCTACTGCGATTGGAGCCGCTGCTGAAACTCCAAATTTTTCTTCAATTTCACTTATAAGTTCGGAAATTTCGACCATATTTGATTCTTCCAAATACGTTAAAACATCTTTTCTAGATACAGCCATTTTATAGACTCCTTAATTAATTATGATTTTGTTTGTTTAAGACTATTTAGCAACCCTACAAGATTTTGCATAGGTGCATTAATTGT
>JBJKZY010000007.1:0-13877 GCA_045568995.1 Fidelibacterota bacterium
GTTCAGGGACAGATATGGTAGAAACTTGATTAATAGGAGTAGGAGTACCATAATAATCTACTAACAAAGAATTAAACATCTCAGGATTTGCTCTTCCAGTTCTAACTTTATTTAACTCAGTTTGCGCATGTACTATTGCTTGCTGCATTCGCTTATTTATGTCACTTAAAATTTCATCTATCATTTTTTACTCCGAAACTTCTGTGCCTATTTTACCACCCAAGATAAATTCTTTCAAGGTTCCTGATTTTCTAATATTGAATACTTGAATTGGGATTTTATTTTCCTTGCAGAGAGTAATCGCTGTCAAATCCATAACTCTTAGATTATCTTCCAAGACCTTGTCGTATGATAACTGATCATATTTTGTAGCAGAAGGATTTTTAACAGGATCCTCATTATAGATTCCATCAACTTTTGTTCCTTTGATAACAATTTCAGCATTTAGTTCCTTGGCTCGCAGAGCCGCAGCAGAATCAGTAGTAAAAAAAGGATTTCCAGTCCCTCCCGAAACAATAACAATACGACCTTTTTCTAAATGTCTTAAGGCTCTACGTCTTATATAAGGCTCTGCTATTTGGGTTATATTGATAGCTGAGAGAGTCCTTGTTTCACACCGTTCCTGCTCCAAAGCATCTTGAACCGATATTGCATTCATGATTGTTGCCAACATACCTAGGTAATCTCCAGTTACCCGATCCATTCCACGGTCTGAAGCTTGTATTCCTCGAAAAATATTTCCAGCTCCAATAATAAGACCGATATCTACACCTAAAGTATGAATAGATTTGATCTCTTTTGCTAAGAAACTTGCTTTACTTGGATCAATACCAAATCCTTTGTTTCCAGCTAAGATTTCTCCTGAAAGTTTTAAAAGAACTCTACGATATATCGGTTCTTTCATTTGTATTTAGGTGCGAGTAAAATTCAAAAAAGAAAAGAAGATTATTCTCCAATAGAAAATCGGGTAAAGCGATTGATACTTATATTTTCACCTAATGTCGCAATAGACTCTGTTAAGAGATCTTTTACTTTTTTATCAGGATCTTTAATATATGTCTGCTCTAGGAGACAAGATTCTTGATAGAACTTTTGCAATCTTCCCTTAATCATTTTTTCTATGATATGATCAGGTTTACCCTCTGATTTTGCTTGGTCTTTAAAGATACCTTTTTCACGTTCTAAAACACTTTCATCCAAAGAGGATATATCTAAAGATAACGGATTTGTTGCTGCGATTTGCATTGCGACACTATGTGCTAATTCAGAAAACCCATCAGTTTTAGCAACAAAATCAGTTTCACAATTTATTTCAACAAGTACACCCAATCGGGATCCTGCATGTATATATGAATAAATAACACCTTCTTTAGTTTGACGTAAACCTTTTTTTTCAGCTTTAGTAATACCAGCTTTTCTTAAATGATCGACTGCGTCTTCTAAGCTACCATTTGAATCTAATAATGCCTTTTTACAATCCATCATGCCTGCACCAGTTTTTTGCCTAAGTTCTTGTACAAGCTTAGCTTCAATCCTCATGAGATTATTCTTCCTCCTGAACATAATCCATGGAAATCTTCTTTTCTTCATTATAATTAACAGACTTATCATCCACAACTTGATTATTGTTTGAGCCTATACCTTTAGCTTCTAAAACGGCATCTGCCAATGCAGAAACAATAATATTAATAGTGCGCATTGAATCATCGTTTGCAGGTATAGGATATGTTACTTTATTGGGATCAGTATTAGAATCAACAATTGCAATGGTTGGAATATCTAGTCTTTTAGCCTCTTTAATCGCAGTATCTTCATATTGAGCATCAACTATAACAACTAAATCAGGCAGCCTTCTCATATCTTTAATTCCTCTATGTTGATCTGCTAACTTAAGTTTTTCACGATTAAGCATCTGAGTCTCTTTTTTAGTCATATTTTCATAGAGGTTTGAACCTTCTTTCTCAAGCAGTTTAAGTCTTTTAATGCTTTTTTTGATTGTTGAAAAATTGGTGAGAGTACCTCCAAGCCACCTCTCAACAATATAAAACATAGAGCATCTATCTGCTTCTTGCTGGACAATATCTTGGGCTTGTTTTTTTGTACCAACAAATAATATCTCACCATCTTTTTTAACTATTTTTTTAACATATGTAGCAGCTTCATTTACTGCTTTGATAGTAGACTCCAAGTCAATAATATGGACTCCATTTTTCTCCGAGATAATATAAGGACTAAAATTAGGATTCCATTTACGAGTTACATGACCAAAATGTGCCCCACTTCCTAATAAATCTTCAAATTTTATTTCAGCCATAATTATAAATTAACGTTTAGAAAATTGAAAATTCTTTCTAGCACCTGGCTGGCCTGGCTTTTTTCTTTCAACTTTTCTTGCATCTCTGGTTAAAAATCCTTTGTCCTTAATAATTTTTCTATAATCTTCATTAATATTATTTAAAGCTCTAGATATACCTAATCTAATTGCTCCGGCTTGCCCCGTTAGCCCTCCGCCATTAACGTTTATATCGATATCATAGGCATTTTCAATTTTTAACAATGCCAGAGGCTGAGTAACAATCGCAGCCAAGGATTCTCTACACAAATAATCTTCATAACTTTTCCCATTAATAAGTATTTTTCCAGATCCTGACTTTAAAAAAACACGAGCAACTGATCGTTTTCTTCTACCTGTACCATATAATTTTAAATCTGACATTGTATTTAGGCCTCTAAATTCTTTGGATTTTGTGCTAAATGTGGATGATTCGGACCGCTATATATCTTCAAATGAGTAAGTATTGATCTTCCTAACTTGTTATGAGGAAGCATACCTTTTACTGCATTCATTAAAATTCTTTCAGGATTCGACTTCCTAACTGATGCAAGAGATTTTTCTTTACCTCCACCCGGATATCCAGTGTGAGAAAAATAAGTTTTGTTTGTTTCTTTCTTTCCAGTAACATTGATTTTTTCAGCATTAATGATAACAACAAAATCTCCCATATCCATGTGCGGTGTAAAATAAGGCTTATGTTTACCTCTGAGAATCTGAGAAATTTTTGATGCAAATCTTCCTAAAATTTTCCCTTCAGCATCAGCTACCCACCAATTCTTGGTTACTTCAGATTTTTTAATTGATATAGTCTTCATATATATTAGAATAAAGCTTGCAAAGTTATGCTTTTCATTCTCCGGAAGTCAATAAATATTATCTTAATAACAACATTAAATGCTTGCTAAAAAATTTTTTGATATTGTATATAATACTTTCCCTGATAAGGATTTTCCAATAAATGGAGAATTCACTGATTTAGATTCTATATCCTTCAAAGAAAATTTCCATTCCTGTTTATCATCTAAAACTACTATCTCAGCTTGGGACTCTAAAGCAAAAAGATCTCCATTAAATTCCATTATCTTTCTTGGTTTTACTGTTAAAGAATCAATTATTTTCTCAATCTTTACATTATTTTCAACGCCAAGTACTTTATTTACTGCTCCAAAACATGATTCAAGACCAATCATCCCACACGAGGCGATGTCAAAAGTCGTTTCTTTTTCCTCTAATCTATGAGGAGCATGATCGGTCGCAATACAATCTATAGTACCATCTAGAACTCCTCCAATAAGGGCAATACGATCTTTTTCAGTCCTGATTGGAGGAGCAACTTTCAAATTTGTATTGTAATCCATAAGATCTTTATCATTGAAAAACAGATGGTGGGGAGTAACTTCTGCAGTGATCTTGTTATTTTGGGATTTCATCCTTTTAATATGATCAACTGCTTTTTTTGAGGTAACATGAGGAACATGTAGAGCTGCTCGAGAGTATATAGCTAATTCTAAGTCCCTTTGAACCATGATTGATTCAGCTACATCTGGATTCCCTGCTAGCCCTAAATGAGTAGATACCAGCCCTTCGTTAACCAATCCATTAGCTTTAATACACTCGTCCTCTGCATGATTAATAATAGGAACGTTTAAAAACCTTGAATATTCCAATGCTGTCCGCATAACACCACCATTTTGAATAGGTAGCCCATCATCACTAAAAGCTACAGCTCCTGCTTTGCACATCAAGCTCATCTCAGTTAGTGATTTTCCTTCTTGATCTTTAGTTACTGCTCCAATCGGATGAACATGGATAGGTAGTTGTTTTGCTGATTGTATAATAAAATTTATCAATTCTGGAGAATCAATAGGTGGTTTCGTATTTGGCATTACACAAACCCGTGTAAACCCACCTGCCAAAGCTGATAGAGCCCCACTTGCCAAGTCTTCTTTATCATCCTCGCCAGGATCTCTGAAATGAGCATGTAAATCACAAAAACCATGGGTTATGATTTTATTGGTACAATCTATTGTAAAAATATCATCTAGCATGGGAATTTCAAAATCACCCACGCCAGCAATACGTCCATTTCTGACCCATATATTTCCCTCAAATGACTTTTGATTAAATGGGTCAATTATTATTCCATTTTTAAGAATAATATTATTGGTATGTTTTTTGACTTTCATTTTGTTCCATTTCATTCAAGTAACCTCCACAAAGACAATACAAAATTGACATACGCGAGGCTACTCCATTTAAGACTTGATCCAATATTATAGCTTGCTCACTATCAGCTACTCCACTATCAATTTCTACACCACGATTCATTGGTCCAGGATGCATAATTGTAATTTCTTTTTTATGATTTCTTAAACGTTCGAAAGTTATGCCAAAGCTTGATCGATATTCTCGGACAGAGGGAATGAGTGCTTGTCCCATTCTTTCTTTTTGAATACGAAGAATATTCAATGCATCAGCCCAATCAATAAGCTCATTTAAATCAAACGTAACATTAGCGCCCAGATCTTTTATATTTATAGGAATTAAATTAGGAGGACCACACACTGTTACTTCTGCACCCATATTAATAAGGCCATATATATTACTTCTTGCAACTCTACTATGAAGGATATCTCCAACTATACCTACTTTAAGGCCACGAAGATAACCAAATTTTTCTTTAAGACTCATCATATCTAAAATAGCTTGTGTAGGATGTTCATGAGCACCATCACCTGCGTTCACTACAACTGCATCAATAAAATCTGTAAGGTGCTTCGGAGATCCAGGTGCGGGGTGCCGCATAACTACCGCATCAATTTTCATGGACATAATATTTTGAACGGTATCTTTAAAACTTTCACCTTTTTTTAGACTACTTGATGAAGCTGAAAAGTTTACAGTATCAGCACTTAATCTTTTTTGTGCAAGCTCAAAACTAATTCTAGTTCTAGTAGAATTTTCAAAAAATAAGTTAACAATAGTTACACCTTGCAAAGAAGGCACTTTCTTAATAGGACGATCAAGAACTTCTCTAAATTTAAATGCAGTGTCTAAGATTACTTCAATATCCTCTTTAGGATATTCTTTTAAAAAAAGTAAATGTTTTTGTTTCAAAATTTTACTTATCACCTAAAGTTAAAAATACTGAGTCTTCTCCATCTGTTTCAGAAAGGTTAACTTCTACATGCTCCCCTTCATGAGTTGGAATGTTCTTCCCAATAAAGTCTGCTTTAATTGGAAGCTCACGATGTCCTCGGTCTACCAACACTGCTAGCTGTACTTTTGAAGCTCTTCCAAAACTATTTAATTCATCCAATGAGGCTCTTACAGTTCTACCAGTAAAGAGTACATCATCAATTAAAATAACAACTTTATTATCTATCCTAAACTGTATATCAGTCCCTCTGACTTCAGGCATTACTAGTCTTTCTCTATAATCATCACGATGAAATGTAATATCCAAGGAGCCAAGTTTTATATTTAGACCATTTATATTTAAAATTTCGGCTTGAATTCTATTAGCAAGGGGGACACCTCTATTATGAATACCTATTAACACTCTTTCATGACTGTTATCGATACTTTCAATAATTTCATGACTTAAACGTGTTATGCTCCGACCAACAGACACCCTATCCATAATAATTTTTTTGTTCAAAAGGATCCTTTTACTTAAAAAAAAACCTCCAGCAGAGACCAAAATCTATTTAGGAGGAATTTTCTCTGCCCTTTTCAGCCTCACTGGACCAAATTAAAGGGTAATGATTTAAATGAACTTATAATATTCTTTTCATAAAACAATCTAGTAATTTATAGATTTTTTCACCCTTTAAGGAATCCATCATTACAAATAAATTTATAGGCTCTTTCTTAAACCATTTTTCTTGCCTACGTGCTAATTGTCTTGTCCGTATGTAAATTATTTCAAACATTTCCTTTTCACTTATTTTATTTTTTAAAAATCTTTTAATATGTTTATATCCAATTGAATTAAGTGAAGAAAATACTTTCTTTTGATTTGTTTGTAATTCTAATAGGTTTTCTACTTCATCAATCCATCCGTTGCGTAACATATCTTTGGTTCTTTCTTTTATCCTTTTGTTTAGAGAAGTTCTTTCCCATTTTAGAAAAATCGTGTACAATCTTACTGTTTTTGCAGGGTCTACATATTGTGATTGAAAATGCTCTGAAGGACTTTTCCCCGTACATTCATATATTTCTAATGCTCGAATTAATCTTTGCCTGTTATTAATATGTACAATTTTTGAATATTTCTTATCAATTGATTTAAGTTTATTAAAAAGAAATTCTGGATTTTTTGCATACTGAACCTCAAGTTTACTCCTTATTTTAAGATTTGAAATACTTCCTTCAAAAATACCTTTTTGAATTGCTCGATAGTATAAACCAGACCCTCCACAAATAATAGGTTTTTTGTTTTGACTTGTAATATCATTGATTTTTTCTTTTACTAAACTTGCATATTTCCCAGATGAAATAAACTCTGCAGGTTCAAGGCAACCAATTAGATGATGCTTTACAGTTGCCATCTGCTTTTTGGTTGGCTGTGCTGTACCAATAGCCATCCCTTTAAATGCTTGCCTAGAATCAAGGCTGATTATTTCTCCATTGATCCTTTTCGCTATTTCTATCGCCAAAGTAGTTTTACCACTTGCAGTAGGGCCTACTATTGTTAAAACCTTTTTCAATGGCTTACTTTGCGAAATACTCAGATTATTTTAATCATAGTATTAGGCTTCTCTCCAAGGTAATTGACTTAAGTCAACATTCCCTCCTGACATAATAAGACCTATTTTCTTGCCCTTTATTGCATCTTTTCTTTTAAGAATAGCAGCAAGAGTAATTGAGCAAGAGGGTTCAACAATAATTTTCATTCTCTCCCAAACCATACGCATGGCATCTATTATTTCATTTTCTGAAACTGTGATGATTTCATCTACCTTGTCCTTAATTATAGGGAAATTCAGATCACCTAATTGAGCTCGCAAACCATCGCAAATAGTATTTGTTGTTTTATTTAATTGAATAGACCCAGATTTTAATGATCTAAAGGCATCATTGGCTTCTTCTGGCTCAGCACCATATATACATAATTTTGAGTTTATTTCTTTAGCATATACAAGTGTTCCGCTTAATAAGCCTCCTCCACTAACAGGAGAAATTATTATGTCAAGTCCAGGAACATCTTCAACAAATTCCTTTGCCGTGGTTCCCTGCCCAATGATAATATTTCTATCATTATAAGGGTGAATTAAAATTGAACCTGTTTCATTCATTATTTTTTTTAAAACTTTTTCTCTAGATTTTAAGTTTGGTTCGCACCAAATGATTTCAGCACCATTGCGTATTACATTTACTACTTTAATTTGTGGAGTATTTTTTGGCATTACAACTTGAACACTTGCACCTCTAGATGCAACAGCCATAGCTAAAGCTGCACCGTGATTACCTGAAGATGCTGTCACTATCCCTTTACTAAGATCTTCATCACTTAATAGCATAACTGCATTTGTTGCTCCACGAATCTTAAAAGATCCTGCTTTTTGAAAATTTTCACACTTGAAATACAAATCAGCTCCACTATCTTGATTTAAACTCTTATTGGTGAAAACTGGGGTGCGATGAATAAAAGGCATTATTCTTTTATGTGCTTTTTGAATTTCCTGAATTGTTATCATTATTAAATTTAATTTGTTTTAGTTATTGAAGTTTAAGTACAAAGTTGACTGCTTAGTTGTTGATTTTTTATATTCAATTAGAATGAATTACTTTATCTATTTTATAACAACAATTAATATGTCTTGCATGATTGAAAAAGATACCGCTATTCAAATGAATACTGACTATGAAGCATCTATTCTAATTTTTCATAAAAGAAGCACCAATAATTTTTTGAGGTACATTGATGAACATCGCTATAAAAGTTTGCATTTTTATAGAACAGTCGTAATCTACAATAAACCCAAGAATAATATTGAAATAAAAATAATTCAAGGTGGCCTTGGTTTTCAAGAACAACTAATGGGACTTCCACCTATTTTACATAAGACAACTGATATTATTTAATTAAAGCATCTGAATGGTACTCTTTCCATTACAAGAATTGAACTTGGAAGCGCAGGATCTGAAGTTTTCATTTGTGTCAATGATCAACCCGAGCTGGATTACGTAGGAAAAAGGAATATTGACGGCCAGGGTTTTGCCGCATTTGGTAGGGTAATAAAAGGTTTAAGTGTGATAAAATTAATTCACCCATTGCCTCATAAAGATCAATTTTTAAATAAAATAGTAAAAGTAAATTCTTTTATAAGAATATATCTATATTGTGGAGGCAAAAGATAAAAATGAAATCAATATTACTTTTTAGGCATGGCAAGTCAGACTGGAAAGCCAATTATGGAAAAGATCACGACCGCCCTTTGTCACTGCGAGGGGTAAAAGCAGCAAAAGTAATGGGTACATATTTATTCAAAATTCAACAAATACCTGATTTAATTATTTCGTCTACAGCTCTAAGAGCAAAAAAAACTGCACAGATTGCAAAAAAATTTGGGCAATGGAATTCTGATTTCATTTTAGACAAGAATATTTATCATTGTTCAGAAGATAAATTATTAATGATTCTATCCCAACAAGATCCAAGTATCCATTTTATATGCATAGTTGGACATCAACCAATTTTTTCGCATTTCTTATCAAAGACTACTGATTTGAATTGGGTGAAATTACCTACTGCTTCGATGGCCAGAATTGACTTTCCCTTCAAGACTTGGGAAGAGCTAAAGTTTGGAAAAGGCGTCTTGTCATGGATGAAAAAACCAAAAGAATTAATGTCTTTCAAAACGTCCATCTAGCTCATGAAGTGACATCTGCACTATAATAGGGCGGCCATGAGGACAATAATAAGGATGCCTTGTTGAAAAAAGACGATTCACTAATTCTTGCATTTCTTCTTTTACTAATACATCGCCAGCCTTCACTGCAGCTTTACAAGCAAACATCGCAGCTAAACCCTCTTGGAAGGAGCTATATTTTTTTTGCTCCTTTAAAAAGTTATCAAGAATTTCTCTTATAACATTTTTTTCATTCCCAATAGACAATTCAGACGGGATAGCTTCAATACGAATTGACGTTTGATCTTGCTTTTTTATTTTAAACCCTATTTTTTCTAAATAAGGTAAGACATCTAGCAAACCATCAAAATCATCAGGTGAAAAAACTAAAGTTTCAGGAAAGAGAAGAGTCTGTGATGCCATTGATGTTGACTCAAAAGCTTCTAACGCCTCCTCATATAAAACTCTCTCATGAGCAACGTGCTGATCAATGATAACCAGACCACTATTTATCTCTGAAATGATATATTTTTTATGAACCTGCCAAATGTTTTCTATTGAAATTTCATTTGCATTTTCTTTAGAAGTCTCAGCAAGCTGAGATACATATTCTCTAGCACGTTTCAAATTATTATTAGGTACAAAAGTAGATTCAGATGGAGATGGTTTTAGTTCTTCTTGCCGAGAACTTATAGGAATATTTTTTTCTGCGGGTTTTTCAGGCACATTAAAAAATCTATTTTTGCCATCAGTTGGAAATTCAAATGAAGCATTAAAAGATGGAGCAGTGTTCAGTATAGATTGTAGCGTTTCAGATACTACATTTTTTAACAGATTAAATAAACGCCATTCATCCTTAAACCTAACCTCAAGTTTCATTGGATGAACATTGACATCTGCTTGATCATATGGCAAAACTAGATTAATTACAAAGAAAGGGTATTCTCCTCTTTTAATTAATGATTCATATGCGTTATAAACGGCTCTATTCATTAACCTATCCTTAATAAATCTTCTGTTGAGAAATAAATATTGTTCTCCAGGACGGGAACGAATCAGATTTAAATTTCCTACAAAACCTGAAAATGAATAATCTCCTTTAGTAACATTTATTGGAAGAAGATTTTTTGAATAAGTTGGATCAAGG
Organism: Fidelibacterota bacterium; assembly: GCA_045568995.1. Lineage (GTDB taxonomy): Bacteria > Fidelibacterota > Marinisomatia > Marinisomatales > UBA1611. Next base: position 10,340 of record JBJKZY010000007.1, read on the forward strand.
AGTTTGTCAATTCTATCTTCAAGTTTTTCTCTTTTTAAATTAAAAATCTCTCTACCGTCTGCAACAAGTTTAAAGGATATATCTGGGAATGCTAGGCCATACCTACGAACAATATCTACAATTTTTCTTAATTCTGTTCTTGGGGTTTTTAAAAACTTTTTCCTTACTGGAGTATTATAAAAAAGATCTCGAATTGTAATTTCAGTCCCATTTATTTTTGGAGCAGGCTCCACTCCGTTGTGCGAGCCACCGAAAAACTTAAGACAGCAGCCATCTTTTTCTCCCACGCTCGATGTAATTGCCATTTCTGATACAGATGAGATACTCGCAAGTGCTTCACCACGAAAACCAAGTGTGTCTATCTCAAAAAGATCTTTCAATGCTTTAATTTTACTTGTATGAAATCGCATTACAGCTGAAGGCAAATCATCTGACGAAATTCCAATACCATTATCACTTACTTGAATTGTTTGATGCCCACCTTTTTCTATAACTATTATTATTTGGGTTGAATTTGCATCTAAACTATTCTCAATCAATTCTTTAACTACAGAAGCAGGGTTTTCAACAACTTCACCAGCTGAAATTTTATTTCTTAGGTCTTCAGATAATGCTTTAATCATTCCGATTATCCTGTTATTTCCAATAATGAAATAGTTTTTTTAAATAATTTCCTATTAAGTTTTTCGCCTTTCTTAAGCAGATTCTCAACTTCTTTTTCTTTTTGATTTATATACGTTTCATCATTCAATTCCGGTAGGTTTATTAATACATTCATACAACCGCCTCTTAAACCAGAAAATGCGACCTCAGCAGCAACACTTGCATCTGTAAGAGAACTGGGATTGCCTTTATCAATAAGGATTTCTGCTAATTGCATTACCTCATAACATTTTTTTGCTGTTTGGTAGGGGATTTCTATAGCATATTTATTTGCCAATAAAATATTTTTAGTTTTCTCTTGCTTCTCTTTCTCTGAAATAGCGGGAGCTCTAATAGAATCTAATACTTTGTTGAACGCTCTACTGTCTTCCGAAACTAAGTGTGCTAGATCATCTTTTAATTCCTGTGCTTTTACACCTGTCTCTTCCATTATTAACCGATTATGAAGCATATCTTTTTTCTCATAAGTGAGAGAAGCAACCATTGAGCAAAGAGCAGAACCTAAAGACCCTGACAATGCAGAAACACTTCCACCACCAGGTGCTGGAGTACTTAATGATACACTTTCTAAAAAATCTTTATCAAATAAATTATCATTATCATCCTTAACTGCATAATCAATGATTTTTTCATTATTTATAAAAGGAGTAACATCATTTAATCCTAAAGATTGTACCGCACATTCAATAATATCAGAAATTGGAACACCAATTGACCTACTTTGCTTTTTCAAATAGTGCTTCCCTGCCAATATTATTGCATCCAACGGAATCAGACCTACTAGTTCACTACCTGTAACACGTATTCCTCTCTCCTGAGCAAGAAGACATGCTTTATCATATACATCATGAATTGTAGATTTCTTATAATTATTAAGATTAATGGAAATTTGTGCTCGTTTAAAATCATCTACATACCACCCAATTGCTTTTACATCTTTAAAAATTCCAGGAACTTTTACAGGCTTCCCATCATCATGCCTCACAATTTCACCATCTAAAAGATTTTTTGAACTAGGATCTGGTATTCTTTTGCTCCTTCCTAACTCTCTAAGCTCAAATGCAATATCTGTTGCTAACCTAGTATCCTTTGTGTTAAGATTAATATTATATGCTATTAAAAAGTCTCTGCATCCTATAATTGTCGCACCCGCTTTTGGATGCATAATATAAGGACCAAAATCAGGACTCCATTTTGGATCGGATAATTTTTTTGCCAATCCTTCATATTCACCACTCCTAATATTTGGAAGTTTGACTCTATTTTCATGCTGTGCAGATTTTTCGTACAGATAAATCGGGATATCTAACTCTTCACCTACACGTTTTCCTAAGGTTTTTGTTAAGCTTATACATTCCTCATCACTCACTCCGCTCACTGGAATAAAAGGGCATACATCCGTGGCTCCTATCCTAGGGTGTGTTCCTTGATGTTTATTCATATCTATTAGCTCTGAGGCTATTTTTATTCCTATAAATGCGGATTCTAAAACAGCCATTGGGTCACCCATAATAGTAACTACTGTTCTGTTTGTATCTTTACCAGAGTCAACATCAAGAACTTTGACATTCTCCACTAATTGCATACTTTCAACAATAGAATGAATCACATCTTTATCCCTGCCTTCAGAAAAGTTTGGTACACATTCAACTAGTTTTTTCATAATTTAATTATATGCAATACGATTTAGGTATATAATAAAAAACATAACAATTAAGAAAATTAAAGATGTCCACTTGAAAGATCTGGTTTTTGCAGAACTGTCAAAAATAATTTTTTTAAAATATCCCATTTTATAATCCCGCAAATAAAAACATTAAAAAGTTTACAAATGGAGACATAATAAGCCATAAAATAGAAAAGCCTGTTATATAGCCAAACAAAATTAATCCAAATAAAACTTGTGGACCAAACGATTGGATTTTCCAGGCAAGTTGAGGATTATGTTTCATAAGATAACCAGAAAAAATTTGGGAGCCATCAAGTGGTGCAACAGGTATCATATTAAAAACTGCAAGTGTTATATTTATTCTTGTGAAATAATAAATTAAAACAGCTATCGAATCAGGAAGTAATCCAACAGAACTTAAAATTCTTAATAAAAGACCTGATACAAAAGCTAAAATTAAGTTTGCAATAGGACCTGCGGCTGCCACCTTCATCATATCAGTCCGTGGATTTCCTAAAAGCCGACTGTCAACAGGAACTGGCTTGGCCCAACCAAACCCAACAAAAAGTATCATCAAAGACCCCATGAGATCTAAATGTGCAATTGGATTCATAGATAATCTCCCCATTCGAGCTGCTGTATTATCTCCACATTTATATGCCATCCAAGCATGTGCAAACTCATGAAATGAAAGAGCAAATATTAAAGAAGGGATTAATAAAATGAGCGCTTCTAGTGGTAGTCGAAATAAAATATTTAACTCCTAGGGTGATGGGTTCTATAAACCTCTCGCAAATGTTCTTTATCCAAATGTGTATATATTTGTGTAGTAGTAATATCGCTATGACCTAATAGAGCTTGTACAAACCTTAAATCTGCACCTCCCTCCAATAAATGTGTTGCGAAAGAATGTCGAAGAGTATGAGGAGAGACTGTTTTGGAAATCCCCGATAAAGAAGACCATCTATTTATAATTTTATTAATCATCGCTCGGGTTAAAGTTTTACCATTTCTACTAAGGAATACAGAACTAGATTGATCTTTCTTCTTAAAACTTGGTCTCACATGTATCAAGTAATTATTTAAGTATAATTTTGCTCTTCCACCAATAGGTAACAAACGTTCTTTCATACCCTTACCAAAAATTCTAATTAAATCATCATCTAAAAATAAATTAGATAAATCTAATTCACATAATTCAGAAAC
>JBJKZY010000008.1:0-13728 GCA_045568995.1 Fidelibacterota bacterium
GAAAAAATTAGATATTGTTGAAAAAACAATTCAGACCTCTATTAAGAGGATAAATAATTACGGTGTACCAATTGAATACAAAAATAGTAAAAATAAAGAAAGAACTCTTCGCGCTAATATCAAAGAGCCCATTTCTTGGATATTAAAGGAAAAAAGTGCAGCAGAGAATATGCTAATTCTTTTTGAAAATATTGATGACAATGGTTCGGAAATCGTTATAACTCAGAAAACTATTAATAAAAGAATATACACTGAATATCTAGAATCTTTAAATGATCTGTTTGATAAATGGAGTTCTCTTCGTTTACTAGACAAACTTGATAAGCCTGCCCAAACATGAAACTTCCAAAATATTTAATTAGGACTATAGCAGTTGTTTTAATTCTATTTGGAGCGCTAATTATTCTTTACAATTTATTTTACTTATTCTAGGTTAAAAAAATAAAACCATATTATATTAGCTTTTAATAAAAGCTAATACTCGTGGTACAAAAGTCCATTCTACCTAATTATTTTTCACGAATACGAATCCTACCATTATTAGCATTTTCAATTTTATTTGGAAGTGACAGTGATCCTCATTTCCAAAATTTTGATAGCTTTATAAATAAAGCACTTAAGACCTCTAAGATTACCGGTATGGGCCTATCTATCATTTCAAGTGATGCTATATTATTCAAAAAAGCATATGGTTATTCTGACATTCAATCAAAAGAAAAATTTACCCTAAACACAATTATGAATATTGCATCTATAAGTAAAACTACTATTGGAGTATCTATTAGATACCTTGTTGAAAAAGGGTTAATTAAACTTGATGATAATGTAAACAACTTTATTCCCTTCCACATTGAGAATCCATATTCAAAGCAATCTGTTATAACCTTGAGAAATCTGATGTCACACTGTTCTGGAATAATTGATAGGCAAGAAATCTATTTATCTGAATACCATTATGGTCAAGACTCTCCGGTAGATTTAGGATTTTTTCTTGAAAATTACTTATCCAAAAATGGTGACTATTATTCAAATAAAAACTTCAGTAAACAAAAGCCGGGACAAGAATTTTTGTATTCAAATATTGGTTCTGCTCTTGTAGCATATATTGTTGAAATTATCTCAGGAAAACCTTTTAATGTTTTTACTAAAGAAATAATTTTTGATAATATTCAAATGCCTAACACCTATTGGTTCCTCTCTAATAAAAAAAATTCTACACATTCAAAATTATATACTTATAATTCTAAAGAAAAAAAGTTAGATGAAATCGAGCTCTACGGCCTTACCACATATCCTGATGGAGGATTAAGATCATCGATAAATGACATTACAAAATACTTTCAATATTTTGTTGATAGGAAACCCTCAATGGGAGAAAAAATTATTAGCGATAAAGGAATTCAAGAAATGTTTAGCGCTGATTACTTTGATTTTTATAGTAATTTCTGGAATATTGGAGAAACAATTGGACATGGCGGAGGAGATCCTGGAGTAAGTACTGGAATGTATTATAAAAAGGAAGAGGAGATTGGCTATATCTTCATGATAAATACTAGTGGATTTTTAGAAATAGAACACTTTGAAGAAACAATTATTGATTTTGGAAAATATTTAAAAAATTTGAATTCAAAATAATTAAATCTATATAAAGAAATACTTTTGGATGACTTCAATTAATAAATCTAGCAAAATTCTTATTTTAAGTGATTCTGACTTGTATGGCGGGGCAAGTATTGCTGGATATAATCTTCATCAATCTTTGCGAGCCAATGGTTTTCAATCCTTTATGATTGTAAATAATAAAATTTCAAACGATCCAACTGTTATTCAAAAAGAAAATAGTGCTAAAAAAAAGTGGATACGTAATTTAATTGAAGGCACGTGGAACTTCCCTTTCAGCTACCGATTAGGTATACTTGCAAGAAAAATGAACCTAAATTTCAATGAGTGGTATAGTTCTTCATTAATTGAAAGATACAACGTAAAACCTTCAAACTTTTTTCCAGTTTTAAAATTCAAACCAGATATTATTCACTTCAATACCGGAGGAGGAAGTAATATTTTTGATATTAGAGATATAAAAATTCTTAGTCATTATTCCAAAGTTGTTTTTAGCCTTCATGATCTTTGGATATTAAGCAAACCACCACCTCTAGTATCATATAAAAACATACAACATGCAATTAATTACAAATTTCACCAAATTAATCAAAGTAAAATTAATTTTATTGCTCATTCTAAATGGGTCTATAATAATTTCTTACAGGTTAAAGAAACTCAAGGTTCTCCTATCGATCATATAAAGTATTCTATTAATATCAACAAATTCAAATCTAGGAACAAAACTCAAATTAGAAAAAAACTTAAAATTCCAAAAAATGTATTTGTTATTATGACAACAGCAGTGGGAATTCTCTCAAATCCATTCAAAGACTTCAAAACTTTATATAATGCATACATCAAAATCTTACATGAGCAAAAAAACTTTCTTCTTATAGTTGTTGGTGATAAAGAATCCAATTTAGAATCACGAAAATTTTCAAAAAAATTTATTTTCATAAACCCTTCTCCTCAATCAGAAGAGCTTATAGAATATTATTCCTGTGCAGACCTATATATACAATCATCAAATATAGAGACATGGGGACTAGCAATATCGGAAGCTTTATCCTGTGGGTTACCTGTTATTGCTTCATCTGTAGGAGCCATACCTGAACAGATAAAAGGTTTTCATAGAGGAAATACCAATGATCCATTTAACTTCTATTCCATAAATAAGGCCAATGGATTGTTATTTGAAAAAAATAATAAAGAATCCTTATATGAAATGATTATGTGGATGTTCCTTAATAAAGATAAAATGAAATTACTGGGTAAGAACGCACGATCTTTTGCAAAAAAAGAATTAGACATTAATAATAGCGTATATAAATATATAGATTACTACAATTCTCTATAGATAAATGAGTAAAAACAATTTACAAGAAATAAAAAATATGAAAACTTTATTACTTTGTGGAGGAGAAGGGACTCGGCTTCATCCACTGACAAAAAAAATACCTAAGCCTCTTGTGAAAATTAAAAATAAAACAATTATTGATCATATTATTGAACATTTATATAAATCTGGTTTAAAGGATTTTTTAATTTGTAGTGGTTATAAATCAAGTATGATAGGTCGCCACTTTAGTAAATTTAAATTAATAGATGCTAAAATTATAAACTCTGGAAAAGTAGACATACTGCAAAGAATTCTTGACTGTAAAAGCATGATTAACAATGAATTCATGGTCTGTTATGGTGACACCATTGCTGATGTAAATATTAAAAAACTATATGCCTTTCATAATTCACATCCAGGAATTGCAACCATATGTTCATATCAGTTAAAACAAAACTTTGGTATTATCAAGAAAAATGATAAAAACCTTGTGGTCTCCTTCAATGAGAAACCTAAATACCCTGGATCAATTAATATTGGTTATTTTATTTTTGATAAAAAAATTTTCAAATATTTCCATTTCGTAAACAATTGGTTAGACTTAATTAATATTCTAATTGAAAAAAAGCAATTATTCTCCTATGAACATGATGGAGTACATATAACAATAAACACTTTAAATGAATTGGCATTAGCAGAAAAATCAATTGATTTGTATTTAGACACGTTAAAATGAGAGGTTTTTGGAAAGAAAGAAAAATTCTCATCACCGGTATTAATGGTTTTGTTGGTGCAAATCTTGCAAAATCTTTAGCCCATAAAGGAGCATCCGTTTATGGATTAATTAGAAATTATAATCCACATAGTTTTCTATATTTTGAAAAGATTAATAAAATAGCAACATTAATAAATGGTGATATTACGGATTTCAATCTGATGAAAAGAATAATTGCCGAAGAAGGAATACAACATGTTTTTCATCTTGCTGCTCAAGTTGAAGTTGGTACCGCATTGGAATACCCATATCTAACTTGGGAATCGAATATTCGAGGTACATATACATTACTAGAGGCAATTCGTGAAGTTGAAATTGATATTAAATCAATTATTATTGCTTCATCTGACAAAGCATATGGAAGTTATCCTATTGAACAGCTTCCCTATCAAGAATCCTATCCCTTAAAGCCCGAATATCCCTATGATGTTTCAAAAGCTTGTGGTGATCTGATAGCACAGACTTATTGTTCAAAAAAATTCAATTTACCAATAATCATTACAAGGTTTGCAAATATTTATGGCCCTGGGCAACTTAACTTTAGTGCCTTAGTTCCAGATTGCATTAGATCAGCTTTGGGACATAGTACCTTTGTCCCAAGAACAAATGGAGAGCATCATAGAGATTTTTTATTTATTGATGATGTTATCGATCTCTATGTTCTTATGGCCAAAAAGCTATCAAACAACAATTCTCTAAATGGACAAATTTTTAATGCTGGATCGAATGACCCTGTTCATATAAAATCCTTAATAATAAAAATATTTGAATTGGTAATGGAAAAAGAAGAATTCACAAATTTTAAAAGACAAATAAAATTTCCAAAGTCAAAAGTACATGGAGAAATATTATTTCAACAAATGGACTTTAAAAAAATAAACAAAAGTTTTAAATGGAGACCTCGAACTGAAATTGATAAAGGTCTTAGATTAAGTATTGACTGGTATAAAAAATTTTTAGGTAACTAAAATGCATCATCAAAGTAAGACTCAATAGTTTTTCTTTTAAGATTAATGCCATTTTTCTATTTTCATTTTCCCATTTTCATGAATTTCTTCCTTTAAAATTTTACCACTATCATACCAATATTCCCACTTACCATCTTTAAATCCATTTATCCAATTTCCTTCTAGTTTTTTCATACCATTTTCATACCATTCTAAGCATTTACCATTTCTTTTTCCATTTTGCCAATGAACTTCTCTCATCTTCTTCCCATTTTCATACCAAAGAACCCAAAGCCCATTTTCCTTACCATTAAGCCAAGTTACTTCACCTTGTATTGTTCCATTACTATGCCATCCTTCCCAAAACCCATCTCTTTTCCCATTTTTATAATTCCCTTTTGATACTCTTTCACCTTTTTCGTTCCACTCTATCCACACACCAGATTTTTCTCCGTTTTTAAAAGAACCTGATATGTATTTATTTCCATTATCAAAAAACTCTTCATGTTTTATTTTTTTTATCGCATTCCCCACCTTTTGGTGATAAGAAATACTTTTTATATTCCCATTATCATAGATTTCTGTATGTGAAATAATTTGTGCTGGTAAAAAAGAAAAATTAATTATATAGAATATTATTAGAAAAATAGAAAAACGCATGGCTATAACTTCAAGGTGAAAAAATAGTCATTTTAAAAATACATTTAACTAATTAGCATAAAATTCTGCACCTAAAAACTGTAAAGAAAGATGTTTTTTATTTCCAACAACCCAACTATCATGAGACTTAGAGGAAACATAAAACAGATCTCCCTATTGTAATAAATAATCTTTATCATTAGGTAAAAAAAACTATAGCCGGCCCGCTCAATACCTTCCCGTAATGTTCGACTTCGCAAAACTTTGTTCCACTTAAAGAAGATACATGTTCTGACTATTTCCAACCTGGCTCATAAATTACATTTCCTATTACCGTATTATTTAATCTAATTAATTCAAATCTTCTTTTTTAGGATCTTTAACTTCATCTGGATTTTGAAAACTTTTTAAGATGGCATTAAAACTATGAGGCTCTTTAGATATTTAAGAAAAGACTCTAATAAGCGCGCATTAATATTTATGTGCTAATGCTCCCATAGGATCCCAAGGGTCTAAATGGACTGGTTTTTCCTTATTCAGCAGGTCCAAAAATTTTTGAGGTATATGCTTTTTATGAACAACTATTTCATAATTATATTCATCAAACCATTTATCCGTCATAATATGGTATCCTTTATCTCCCCCTTTATTACCCCAGCTATTTTCAACTCTCCATTTTTTTGGTTTATTTTTAGAATCTAGATCAACTCCAGTAAATAACATAGCATGTGTCATTTGACTATCACCATATTCAAGTCTTGAGGCCTTACTCATTCCAAACTTTAAGTTATAGAAGAAATCATAGTTAAAAAGATCAATATCCATTACACCTAATTCTCTGTGAAAATGCTTACTAACATCACATCCAAACCAAACTGGCTCATCATTTTTTAGTGAACTTATTGTAGCCTTTTTCATATCATCAATTTCCACATTTAAATATTTAATAGGGTTACCTTCTACAACATTTCCAAGAAATTTCACAGTATACACTTTATTGTATTCTTTATCAGACATCGGGCAATGTATCAAACATACATATTCGTCTAGTTTTAAACCTATATGATCACTGTAAAATGAGTTAGGATTTAAATTTTCAAACTTAATAAAATTCTTCTTTTTATCTCTAATCTGCCAATCAAATTTATTTGGAGGATTTCCTAAATGAATTGTAAGCATCTTATAAATTTGTTCTAGCATTTGGTTTTTCTTGCTAAGAATTTCGTTATTGGATGCATCCTTATTTTTCATGTTTCTTAATTGAATAGCATTTTCCCTTAGTTTTCTGGTAATCATCCTATTCATACGCATAGATTTGCTTGAGGAGTACGATTCTGGCATCTCAGATTGTGGAACGACACCATATTTTTCAACAAGATTTACCCACATATCCCATTGCCCACCATCTTGAATTGGATTAGATAGAAGATGCATTATTAACCTTGAATTCCAATCTTCATCTGCTGTTTTGATGATTGATTCCAAAAAATAATTAGATTTTTCTAATTTATCCCAAAACATAAAATAACTTTGAGAGAATTGAAAATCTCGCAAGTTATATTTTCTTCCCAAATATATTCGAAAAAGATTTAGTCCTGCAAAACCCCAACAACGACCGCTAGACTTTTGATTGGTAGTTGGCATTTCTCCATTTATAACATGTGAAAAAGAGTGGTCTATCTTTCTAAAATGATCCCAGTCCATTGATATTTCTTGTAAATCATTTCTGAAAGAAGCGTTACGGGCTGAATTTGTACTTTGGTCTTCACGGACAAGTTTTTCAAAATTTTTAATCGTTGTTTTATCAATGAAATTTTTCATCTTTTATCCTAAGATTTATTTTTTTTGAGTGAATCTGTTTCGTACAAATTAATTATAAAACTTATTCAGCTGAAATGGCTTTTTAATGCTATTGTCCATTAATTCATATAAAAACAGGCCATATTACATTCGTAAATAATAATAATTCACAAATTTCTATATCCTTTTAAAATTTCTATAAAATTATAAAAAAGTGGTGTGTACCGCGGAAAGGGCTCGAACCTTCACGCACTAAGTGCACCAGATCCTAAATCTGGCGTGTCTACCAATTCCACCACCGCGGCATAAAAACTATATTTAAAATATTTTGTAGATAAAATCTTACTTAATCATTATCATCTTTCTGCTAAAGATCTTATTCGAGACCTTTAACTTGTAGATATAAACTCCAGCGCTAACACTTTTACCAAAGTCATCAATCCCAGTCCATGTCGAATGATATTGCCCTGCGCTCTGTTGACCGGAGAATAAATTTTTGATTTTTCTTCCACGCATATCAAAAATGCTTAACTCTACAGTAGAAGCTTCAGCTAAATCATATGTAATTATAGTAGCAGGATTGAAAGGATTAGGATAATTAGCAAACAACTTAAACTCTCCAGGAGCAATGTTTTGATCGATAGATAATGTAGTATTTACAAACTGTCCAAAATTATCTGCAACAATATCTAATGGAAGTGCATTTACGTCACCAGCGGATATTTCATCAATCATAAATACAACAGAAGGATTGCTTAATGTATTACTAAACTGCACTTCAACTTCCATGACAGGTCCTGAACCCGGCTCAATATATGTGACGAAGTCATAACCTAAGAAATAAAAAGATCCGTCGACAGTCTCTCCAGAATTTCCATCGACAGTACCATCGTCAAAACGACCTAATAGTTCTATATTTGTTACAGTCATATAGTCAGGCATATCAAGAATTGTAAATTCAAGGACATTCACAGTCTCAATATTTTCCATGTGAATTTGAAAAGTTCCTGTGCCTCCAGAAGACATTTCACCTGAAACGTTTTCAATTGTACACCCAACAGAAGGCTGACCTACAAAAAAAGCATGAGGAGTCCCCTCTGTGTGCATAGGTAAGTTATTAATATCTGCAAGTGCTGCATCACCAACTGTTATATCAATGATAGTAGAGTCTGGAATACCTGCAAATATTTCATAAGTAATATCCACAAGATGACCAACTCCAGGTTCAATTGGGCTTGACATAGAATTATCATAAGCCGTCACACGGTAACCAGTGCCAAGATCTGTTCCAGAGTACGACCAATTTTCAAGGTTCAAAATCTCATTGAAATTTAGATCTACACCCGTTAGAAAAGGAGGATCAGCTAAAATATCAAATTGAATAGCATAGATTGGTTGAGTGTTTTGCAAGAAAACCGATCCAATTGTCTCAGTACCAGCATCACCAAATCCTCCATAAAGATTTAAATATTGGGTTTCAATACCTACTTCATACGTAGAACTCTCCGAAGTCCAATTCAAATCTACAAACCCAGCATCTTGTATTGATGTTCCAGATGTATAGGAGAGACTTACCGTCATTTCTTCTTCAGCAACAGGATAAAGTACAGCCCTACAAACAGGTCCATCTCCAGGAGCTAGAGAAGTTCCCACACTAATACCTGTAATTGCAATGGTCCCATCTCCTTGATCTGCAATTTCAAGTGCCCAATTTGAAGTCCTGTCTGTTGTTAAAATATTTAGAGAATTCATTACATCTGGATAATCCAATATTTCAAAATAGAATAGGCCCAAATCAGATTCATTATTTATGTAAAAATCAATAGTATCCATTTGACCAGAAAGTGAAGCTCCATCATCCATCCATAACTCAACCCATTCAACAGGGGTAGCAGCAATCGTAGCCGTTGGTCCTGATTCTGATCCATCTGGATAAATTGCAGTAACGTGATAATAATATGTAGTACTATTTACTACGTCCTCATCAAGATAAGAAGTAACATTTGCTCCCACTTCAGCAATCTCTTGAAAACCCGTAGAATTATTTAACGACCTGTACACTTTAAACGCGTCTAAATCTACAGGCCTGTCTTCTGTCAAAATCAGGTCATCAAGATTTACTTTTAATTCATGAGGGATACCGCCTCCAAAACGAGAGATCACCTCATCCTTAGGAGCTGAAAGTGCCCATTGTCCTAATTCAGTAAGCTCATAATGCACCAAACGATTTACTTCTCTTGCAGCAAAAGTAATAAAAACATCATCAACTGCCCATCCTGATGCCCAAGCGCCATTATCATTGGAATGGAAAACAACATGTAGGTTTGGTACACCAGCATATTCTGAAAGATCAACTGTTTCTGTAACCCATTCAGGATTAGGGTCTAAAGTTCCAACTTCAGTGAAATTTACACCATCCGTACTAACCATAATATGTGCAGTCTGCCCATATGCTCCATCATAGTACGATGCAAAATTTAAAGTTATCATTTGAGCACCACTCACATTCAAGCCCGGTGTTATCAAATAATCAACTGAACCATCATCATCAGCCATATCATCATTAGAACACATATACCAAGTGTGTGAAGGGACAGTCCAAAATGCACTAGATCCGTCTTGTGTTATAAACCAACCTTGAGCGGAATTGGTTGTAGCTATCCAATCTTCAGGAATTACGCCTTCTTCGAAGTCCTGTTCAAAATCTGAAGGGATAGGACCATAAGGAGGGTCCCAACTAAGTAAAACCTGCGCATCCATACCATCTTGGGCTTGAAGGTTATGAGGCTCTTCAATGTACCCTGGCGTTACAGTAACAGTACCAGAATCTACTCCTGCAACCCAATAAGAGCCGCCAATGTCATCAGTCACAGTAATATTTTCAAAATTAACTCCAACATTAGAATTGTAGGCATTATCAACTATTACCATTTCCATATTAGCAATAGGCCCTGATCCTGATTCAATATTTTGATTATCAGGGCTATATAGAATGACTCTAGTAGCGCCATTAGCAAGTTCATTAAAATCAATTTGGAAACCGGTAGTACGATCAGTTGTAGTAAAACCAGTAACATCTAGGTAATTAGGAGTATCATACATATCAAATTGAACTCCACCAACCAAGCTTGAGTTTTCAATACTAATATCAACTGATACCTGCTCTAAAACATCGCCTGTATCAGGAGTGACGCTAGAAAAGAATACTACATTACCTATGGTGATAGCCCCATTAACAATGTTCCCAGATATAACGTCTCCATCTGCATCACTTACTGTTAGGTCATAAGCCTCAAGATCCACCAGAGCTGAAAGAACATCCTCTCCATTATAATGAAGATTTAAGAGGATCTCTTCACCTCCAGCAGGAACACCATCGCCTGTATTTGAATAAAAAATAATTCTGGCAGAGCCATCATCAAAAACATTAAAATCTGCAGAAAAATCATTTTCATTGCTAGGACTAACGCCTGAAAGATTTACAATCGTTGGCATTGCCATTACATCAAATTGAAATCCTCCAACAGATTCACTTGGATTTGATACTGTAACTGGCACGACAATATCTTCTGTATATCCGTCAACGCTAACATTGCCTATAGAAACAGTAACTTCTGAAAATGCTATGTTAGAAGCAATGACTAAAAATATTATTTGAAACAAAAATTTGTATCTGGGTACCATTTTATTCTCCTGAAATATCAAATACGATATATTAAAAATTTTATGATGGTTTTACTACTTTAGAGTATTAAGCAATAAATCTATATATAAAATAACGATTTTCTTCCGATAATTCACTCATAAATTATTCACCTAATGCTTGAGCTAAATCATGCACAAGGTCTTCTAAATATTCAACACCAACAGATAATCTAATTAGGTTAGGTGATAATCCCATCGATTCTTTTATTTCTGTAGGGACTGAAACATGAGTCATTTCGTATGGGACACATACAAGACTCTCAACACCTCCGAGACTTTCTGCTAAGGTGAACAATTCAATTTTTTCCAAGAAAACGTCACGCATTTTTTTTGTTTGGCACTCAAAAGAAATTATTGAGCCATAAATAGATTCGCCCATAGGATTTTTTTGCTGTTTTGTTGCAAGATCATACTGATTGTGGCTGGGTAGACCGGGATAGACAACTGAATTTACTTTTGAAAATCCTTGTAAAGTTTTGGCTATAGCCATTGCATTATCAGAATGTTGCTGAAACCTCAAGGCTAAAGTCTTTGTGCTCCTTAGTAACATCCAAGAATCAAAAGGGCTTAGAACTGCTCCGCCTGATTTTTGAATAAAATACAACTTTTGAGCAAGTGAAATATCATTAGTTATTAAGACGCCAGCTATCAGGTCACTGTGACCTCCGATAAATTTAGTAGCACTATGCATTACCACATCCGCACCAAGACTGATAGGACTTTGCCCATATGGACTCATAAAAGTATTATCTATAGCTAATTTAACCCCTCTTGATTTTGATAATTGAGATAGTCCCTTTATATCGCATAATTCTAGAAGAGGATTGGTTGGGGTTTCAGCAAAAACCCATTTTGTATTTGTTTTGATCACAGATTCAACTTTATCTAAGGACCGAGTATCAACAAAATCAAATTCAAATCCATGATTAGCTAATACTTGGGTTGCCATACGGTAAGTTCCTCCATAGACATTTCTACCTATAATAACATGATCACCATGACTCATCGTTTGGAATAATGCTGTAATTGAAGCCATACCACTAGAAAAAGCGATTCCATAATTAGCATCTTCTAAGGAGGAAATATTTTTTTCAAATCTTTCTCTAGTAGGGTTGCCCGCCCTTGAATAATCATAGCCTTTGTGGACACCTACCTTATTTTGTTTAAATGTGGATGTAAGGTGTATAGGAGATGTAACAGCTCCAGTTTCTTCATCTGGCGTATTACCTACATGAATAGCTTTAGTATTAAAATTTTTATTTTTCACTTTAAACCTGCGTAAATCCTTTATTTAAATAGCTTTGTAATTTTTTATATTTGATCTCAACTTTTTTCCCATCTGGGCTCTGTACTATTATTTTCTGATTACGACCCATTTTCGGATCTACTTTTAATGGAGCTCTGACCTGACTGGGTTGGTTTCCAACTTGTTTAGCATTTGCCCCCTTAAGCCCCATCCCTGTTGTATCTTGATGGGAAGTTTCCATATTTCTCATTATAGGTTTTCTTGTTGTTGAAGATTCTTCCATTCCTTGAAGCTGCGTTCTAAATAACCTTTGTATTGTTATTGCACTCATTTCCCCCATCATTTCTTGGAACATTTTAAATCCTTCCGATTTGTATTCGAGCAATGGATTTTTTTGACCATACGCACGTAAATTTATTCCTTCTCTTAATTGATCCATCGCATAAAGATGATCTTTCCATTTTTCGTCTATAGTTCTAAGCATTATAAACCGCTCAAAGCTTCTAATAATCTGTTCAGGTATAAGATCTTCCCTTGCTTTATAGATAGATTTGGCTTCCTTTAAAATCCAATCAATAATTTTTTCATTATTATCAATTTCGCTAATCTCTTCAGTTATCCTTTCATAAGAAACATCAACCATTATATGTGAAGCAAAACGTTGTTTTAAATATTCCCATTCCCACATATCCGGAGTCCCTAAATCGGATTGAGAATTGATTTCCTCAAAAATAAAATCATCTAAGACCTGATAAACAGAATCACGCATATTGTTACCTGACAATGCTTGATTCCTTATATCATACACCACTTGCCTCTGTTGATTCATCACATCATCATATTCTAATAAATGTTTTCTGATACCATAATTTCTCACCTCAACCTTTTTCTGTGCACCTGATATTGCCCTTGTGACCATCCCTGCAGAAATCACCTCACCTTCTTCTATGCCCATACGATCCATAATGGAAGCAACTCTATCAGAGCTAAAAAGCCTCATTAAGTCATCTTCTAAAGATAAATAGAACCTCGAAGAACCTGGGTCACCTTGCCTACCACTTCTACCACGAAGTTGTAAATCTATTCTCCTTGATTCATGCCTTTCTGTGCCAATAATATGCAAGCCTCCAACATCTTTAACACCATCAGCTAATTTAATATCAGTCCCACGTCCGGCCATATTTGTAGCGATAGTGACTGCACCTTTTTGACCAGCTCTTGCCACAACATCTGCTTCACTCTTATGCTGTTTTGCATTTAGAACAGTATGGGGAATATTATTTCGCTTTAGCATACGAGACAATAACTCAGATACTTCTACAGAAATCGTTCCGACTAAGACAGGTTGCCCTTTATTGTGGCAATCAGATATTTCTTCAATAGCAGCATTATATTTTTCTCGTTTAGTCTTATAAACAAGGTCATCACGGTCATCCCTAGATATAGGTCTATGAGTTGGAATTACCGTAACATCTAATCCATATATAGAACCTAGCTCCTCTGCTTCGGTCTCAGCGGTACCAGTCATCCCTGCAAGTTTATCATATAAACGAAAATAATTTTGCACTGTAATTGTTGCTAATGTCTGTGTCTCTCTCTCAATTCGTACATTTTCTTTTGCCTCAAGAGCTTGGTGTAACCCATCTGAATATCTTCTTCCAGGTAAAACGCGTCC
>JBJKZY010000009.1:0-53096 GCA_045568995.1 Fidelibacterota bacterium
ATTGCAGCTAGTATAGCTATTCTCGTTGAAGATTGAGTTGTAGAAAATCCAGATTGAACCTCTATCATTTTTTCATCTAAATAAGCAGCGATTTTTTTTTATATACTCTGCATCTGCAGGAGCTTTTACTGAATATTCCTGTCCGTAAATAGAAAATTTGAACTGTATTATTATCTTTTGACATAAAAACCTTATTTATCTAGCTGGTCAATTAAATGTATTAGGTTTTTAACTTTTTCTTCAATTTCAGATAACTTAGAAGATTCTTGAATTGAACTTTTCGATTCTATATTACGAGCCTTCTCTCTATCTAAAGCTGAAACCATCTCACGAATTTTTAGTTCGAGTTCATTCAGTAAGCTTAAATCCTTCATACCCTTAATTTAGCATGAAATTTCTTTTCTGCAAAATTGACAATCTCATCAATAATAGGATTTACATCTGAATCTTCAAGTGTTTTAGAAGAGTGTTGGAAAACTATAGAGAAAGTAATACTCTTGAATTCTTCACCTATATCATTGGAATCAGAGTAAATATTTTTTGGTTTTGCTTCGACAACTAATTGTTTTCCTAATTTTCGGATAATTTCTAACAAATCGCCAACTGCTTGATCTTTTTTTAGAACGAAGTTTAAATCTCTTTCTAGTATGTTTGGATATAAATTAATCTTCTTGAATACTTTTTTATTATTCATCATTTTCTTAATCATTTGAAGATTAACCTCAAAACCATAAAAATTTCCCGAAGATTCTACCCCTTAAATCCTTTATGAATTTTTCTGATATTCTACCATAGTTTCCTATTTTCAAGTTATTAACAATTATATTTTGAGCTTGGTCCATTGCATAATCTTCTGCATAATCATATCTTACATTCATATTTAAACTATTATGAAATAGAAAAGATAATATACCTTTCATATCATATATCGATTCCGGAATCGAATCAGAGTGGACAGATGATTCAAATCTATTCCCGTAAATAATGCCAGATAGATATTGAAACTCTTTCATGTTAGCTAATCCATCTCCAGAAGAATGATGGGACATTACCTAATTCATATATTCTAAAAGATTTTGCACCATTTTTTAATATTAAACTCACCTGCTTTCAAAAGACCTGGCAAAAGGCTAGTACGCAAAAATCCCATTTCAATGTTAAGCGGATTTAACATAGGAATCGAATTATGTCCAGACGCAGAAGATTCAATTTTATTTTGTAAAGAATTTGAATATATCTGATGAAATCCATTTGAGGAAAATAAATCACGAATTTTATTTAGAGCATTATCGGGATCTGGATGTTGATATTTAAAAGCACCATAAATATTTTCATCTGATGGAATAGAATTGAAACCAGCAATCCTTGCAACTTCCTCAATTATATCAATTTCCCTTTCAATATCGGGTCTAAAAGTAGGAATTACACATTCCCATGTATTGTCTCTAAATATATATTTAAGCTCTAGGCTTTCCAAAATTTGATTAATTTATTTCATCGTTAAAATGATATCCGAGCACAAGGTCTATTTCTGACCTACGTAATGAAACCGTTTTTGAAGCAATTATATTTGGATATATATCTACAATATCCGAGACTAATTCCCCGCCAGTGATATCACAGATTAATGAAGCGACACGATTAAAAGCTCTCAGACATCCATTTGGATCCACGCCTCGTTCATATCTTTTAGAAGCTTCAGTTGACAAAAATAATGATTTTGCACTTTTCCTTATAGTAATAGGATTAAAATAAGCACTTTCTATTAAAATAGATTTAGTTTTTATCAGTAACAGATGAATTAATTCCCCCCCATAACTCCAGCTAATGCTATTGGCTCATTTCCAGATGTGATTAATAAATTATTATCATCTAATTCATGCTCTTTTTTCATCTAAAGTAACAATCTTTTCACCAGATATGGCTTTACGAACAGTTATCACTCTATCAGGTAATTTATCTAAATCAAATATGTGAGTAGGATGGCCTAATTCAAAAAGAATATAATTAGATATATCAACAAGATTATTAATACTCCTCTCACCAATGGACTTCATATAATCAACCAACCAGCTTGGACTTTCCCCTAAATGAATATTTTTAACAATACCTCCTATGTATCGAGGGCAATCATCACTATTTTCTAATTTAATTTTAAGATCAATTTCTTTTTTTGAATTAACAGGTTCAATATTTTCATGATTTAACTTTCTTTTTGTTACAGCTGCAATATCTCTTGCAACACCTATATGAGAAAAAGCATCAGATCTATTAGGAGTTATATCAAGTTCAATAGAAAGAAATTTAAACCCGTAAGAAGAACTAAAATCTTCTCCCAACACAAGGTCCTTAGGTAAAACCATTATCCCCTCATGTTCGTCTGAAATTTGGAGTTCTTTTTCTGAACATATCATTCCAAAAGAATCTTCCCCTCTGATCGTAGCTTTTTTTATCTTAAAATTTCCTGGCAAAGTTGTACCTATTTTTGCAAATGCAATAGTTTGTCCTTTTGCTACATTCGGAGCCCCACAAATGACTTGATGAATATTAGCGCCATCATTTACTTCACAAATTTTCAAACTATCTGCATTGGGATGATTTTTGGTATTCTCAACTTTAGAAATAATAACACCTGGAAGAGACAATGGGATATTGGTAGGTTCTGCCTCAAGGCCAACATTTGAAAGTAACTCAGCTAATTCTTCTGGGGTTTCTTTTATATCAACAAATTTTTTTAACCATTCAATTGATATAATCATTAAAATTGCCTCAAAAAACGGATATCTCCATTGTAAAAGAGCCTAATATCATTGATCTTGTATTTCAACATTGCCATTCTTTCTACACCAATTCCAAATGCATAGCCATGCCATTTTTTAGAGTCATAGCCTACATTATCTAAAACTGCCGGATCTACCATACCACAACCAAGTACCTCCATCCACTGATTTCTATCATCATCCCAAATATCAACTTCGGCACTAGGCTCTGTAAAAGGAAAAAATGATGGACGGAACCTCATTTTCTTTTTATCTCCAAACATCCTTTTAATAAAAAATTCTAAGCAACCTTTCAATTCTGCGAAAGAGACCTTTTCATTTATATAAATACCTTCCACTTGATGGAAGAGGCAATAACTCTTATAACTAATAGCTTCATTCCTATAAACTCTTCCAGGAACTATATACCTGATAGGTGGATCTTCATTCTCCATTAAGTGAACTTGCACATTGCTAGTGTGAGATCTTAATATTGTTACAGGATCGATAAAAAAAGTATCCTGCATATCTCTGGAAGGGTGGTGTTCTGGAATATTCAGAGCAGAAAAATTATGATATTCATCATCAACTTCTGGTCCGTAAGCTATATGAAAACCAATTGAGGAGAAAATTTCTTTAATCTCTTGAAGAGTTTGTTCAAGAACATGCAAAGAACCATACCTCTGAACTAAACCTGGAAGTGTTAGGTCAACAAAGGAATCCTCACCATTTTTTTTGAATACTCGAAACTTCATCTATCTTTTTATCAAAGATAGCATTTAGTTCTTTTTTCAACTTATTTAAGGTTTGACCAATTTTAGGTCTAATTTCAGAATCTAAACTACCAAGTTGAGTAAAAAGATCTGCGACTTCACCTTTCCTACCAAGATAGGAAGATCTAAGCTGAATTATCTTGTCGTTTTCTAATGGGAAATTTTCGATATCGGTCAAGAATCTTTTCTTGACCGAATCGATTTTATCCAGCAGAGACATCCTTATTTATGTTAAAGTGAGGAAGTCAGCTTGGTAAAGGACTGTGGATCATTGACTGCCATGTCAGCAAGAATTTTACGATCCAATTCAATACCCTTTGTCTTTAGACCATTTATAAAGGCAGAATATGTTGTTCCATTGAGCCGACACGCTGCATTGATACGAGTAATCCATAATCTACGGAATTGCCTTTTTCTTTGCCTTCTATCTCGATAGGCATAAAGTCCAGCTTTTACTACTGCATCTTTTGCAGATTTAAATGTGCGGCTCCGGGCACCATAGTAGCCTTTGGCCTGCTTGACGATTTTCCGATGTCGACGATGTCGAGGAACGGAACTATTTGCTCTAGGCATATTTCGTCTCCATTATTAATTAGACACCCAATATAGATTTCACAATTTTCCTATCTGCATTAGATAGAACACCAGCTTGGCGCATCTTGCGTTTAGCTTTGTTTGATCTACGTACGAGCATATGTCTATGGTTTGCTTTGTTTCGCTTAATCCTGCCAGATCCTGCTACTTTGAATCTTTTAGTAGCTCCTCGTCTTGATTTCATTTTAGGCATCTAGCACTCCTTATTTTGCGTTTAGTATCATCGACATTCTTCGGCCTTCTAAAGGAATATCCTTTTCGACCTCTGCAACATCTGATAATTCTTCTAAAACTCTTTCCATAACTATTTTCCCTAGATCGACTCTTGACATTTCTCTTCCTCTAAACATCAAGGTGACCTTCAACTTTGCACCATCTAATAGAAATTTTCGACCTTGATTAAGTTTGGTTGATAAATCATGGTCATCTATTTGAGGCCTAAGTCTAATTTCTTTAATTTTTATAATATGTTGTTTCTTTTTACTAAGCTGCTGCCTCTTTTTCTCTTCGTATCTTAGTTTTCCATAATCTAAAATTCTACAAACCGGCGGCTTGCTATTAGGAGCAACTTCTATAAGGTCTAACCCAACCTCCTTGGCTTTATCTATGGCAACTTCAATGGAAACAACGCCTAATTGTTCTCCACTGTCCGAAATTAGTCTCACTTCTTTTGAAGTGATGCCTTCATTAAGTCGTTGTTGCGGTTTCTTTCCTATGTGCTAAACTCCTAGTTTTTATTTCTTTTACAAGCGCTAATTTTAGTTCATCAATTCCAATAGTACCAGTATTACCTTCAAATCTTCTTCGCACTGAAATTATGTTTTCTGCAGCTTCTTTTTCACCAATAATTAGCATAATATTAATTTTTTCTATTTCTGCCTGCCTAATTTTAGCGCCGATTTTATCAGAACGGTTATTCAGAGTTGCTCTTAAACCTACGCTTTTTAATTCATCATAAATAAGATTTGAATAATCTAATACTTTATCGGAAATAGGAAGTACAGCTACCTGTACAGGTGCCAACCATAAAGGAAAATTGCCACCAAAATGCTCAATAAGAAACCCAATAAATCTTTCATGGGTGCTCAATGGTGCACGATGAATACATAAAGGAGTCCTATCCTTTCCCTTTTCATCTTTATAGGATAATCCAAATTTTCTTGGAACTGCAAAATCTACTTGATTCGTTGCTAAGGTAAATTCCTTTCCAATTGCGCTCCATACTTGTACATCTATTTTTGGACCATAGAAAGCTGCTTCACCTTCTACCTCCTCAAAATCAAGCTTCCCTTCCATTAGCGCTTCTCTTACCCATTGTTCAGTCTCTAACCATAAATCAGGATCATTTACATATTTTTCACCTAGGCCATCTTTACTATGTAAACTTAATCTCATACGATATTTATCAATCCCGAAAATTTCAAAATAATATAAATACATATTACACACTGCTAAAAACTCTTCCTTAAATGATTCTTTTGTGCAATATATGTGGGCATCATTCATTTGCATACTACGAACCCGCATCAAACCAAATAATTGACCAGACTTCTCATATCGGTAGCACGTTCCATATTCAGATAACCTAATAGGTAAATCTCGATAACTTCTTGGAAATGCCGAATAAATTTTATGATGATGTGGGCAATTCATAGGCTTTACGTAATATTCAGTTCCATCTACATCCATAGCAGGATACATTGAATCTTTATAATGATCTAAATGTCCAGACTTATCATAAAGACTTCCTTTTGTTAAATGTGGTGTACGAACTTGATCATACCCCGCTTTTCTTTCCATTTCTTTTGCTAAAGTTTCTAATTGCTCAATAAGAATGGTCCCATTTGGATGCCAGAGAGGTAACCCCGGTCCTATCTCATCATCAAATGAAAACAATTTCAACTCTTTACCTAACTTCCTATGATCACGTTTTTTAGCTTCTTCTAAATTATGAAGGTGATTTTTTAATGAACTTTTAGTTGCAAAAACCGTTCCATATATTCTTTGAAGCATTTTGTTTTTTTCATCACCCCTCCAATAAGCGCCTGAAGTTGATAACAGTTTAAAGTATTTAATTTTTGATGTATTCGATACATGAGGACCTCTACATAAATCAGTAAAATCAGATTGTTTATATAAAGAGATTGTATCTTCAGGATTAATTTGCCCAACTATTTCAACTTTATAGGACTCACCCATTTTTTCAAAAATTTTTACAGCTTCATTTGTTGAAACTTCACACCTAACTATATCTTGATTTTTCTTACTTAGTTCTTTCATTTTATTTTCAATTTGAATAAGAGAATCTTCAGTGAATGAAGAGTCCAAATCAAAGTCATAATAAAAACCATTTTCAATAGTGGGACCTATTGTAAATTTTGCATCTGGATACAATTCTTTAACTGCTTGCGCCATCAAATGAGCAGTTGAGTGAAGAAGAGTATCATGTCCTTCAGGAGTATCACCCGTAAATAATTCTAAAGAACTATCCTTAAGAATTTTATAATTTAAATCTTTTAAATCACCATTGATTTTCGCAACCAAAACAGCCCTAGCTAATCCAGAACCAATTGAATCAGCGACATCCTGAGCAGTTATTCCTTCAGGAAAAGTTTTTACAGAGTTATCTGGTAATGTAATATTTATATTATTCATAATTAATAGTGGGCGATGACGGAGTCGAACCGCCGACCTCTACGATGTCAACGTAGCGCTCTAACCAACTGAGCTAATCGCCCTTATTTATTAAAATCTAATTCAATATCCACTTAAAATTTATATCTATTGAGGAAGAAATATATTATCAAAAACTACAGGGTCATGTAAAATATTCATCGCTTTTTGAATATCTAAATCCTTTCGAGCGCTAATTTTAAACCTACCTTCCACTCCATTAAAATATTCAGCAAACTCTACTAATAGCCAGTGATGAATATTGTTTTTTTCACGATCAAATTGGTTGATGGAAATATCTTCAAAGTAAGAGTCAAGAATATCTACGGCACCTTGTATTTGAACACTGTTCGAATCTAATTCTAATAATTTTTCCTTCATTTTGATATAATTTGACTCCCCTTTCATTTTCGCCTGAATATCATTCGAATACATATATGTTTCAAATTCATTCAAAACACTTGTATCACTTTCAACATCTTCCAATGAATTGTATTTTGATTTATTTTTCTGAACAAAACTAAAAAACAAACCTTTCCGTAATGAGGCAGATAAAAGAGGTTCTATATTATTAAGATCAACTATATAGTCTGGAGTAATTCCACCAAGCCCAGAAACAGGCCTTCCACCTTTAGTAAAGAATATAGAATCCATGCTAGATGTGTCTGCAAGCAATTCTTTTGGTAGGTATCCAGGTTTTTGAATTAGTCTACCGCTAGGAATGAAATATTTTGCAGATGTAATTTTGACTGAACGTTCTCTATCGATATTTATTACCGTTTGCACTAGACCTTTTCCAAAGGTAGAGCGACCAATAACAACTCCTCTATCCACATCTTGCAAAACACCCGCCACGATCTCACTTGCTGATGCGCTTCCTTGATTAACAAGAACTGTAATTTTAATTTCATTAGGAACCAAGGGAGCTGATTTACTTATATACTTTCTTTTTGACTTGTAAGTTTTTCCTTCAGTGTAAACTAACAATTGCCCTTTTTCAGTAAACATATCTAATATGTTAACAGCGGAGTTTAGTAATCCACCTGGGTTATCCCTCAAATCTAGGATTAATCCTGTCATATTGCTCTCAATTAAATTTTCAAGTGCATCTTTCATTTCTTGGTCTGAGTTTCTTGAGAATCTAGTAAGCCTTATATAGCCAGTCTGTTCATCAAGCATACCAAAATAAGATATATCTTTGACTTTAATACTTTCTCTTAGAAGATTGAAGTCAATGAGCTCAGATTCACCAAATCTTTCAATACTTAACACAACTTTAGAACCTTTCTTTCCTCGAATCAGTTTGGCTGCTTCATCCATAGTTAAATTTTTTGTTTCCCTACCGTCAATTTTTATTATTATGTCTCCACTTAAAATGCCCGCACGCTTTGCAGGAGAATTCTCCATTGGAGTTATAACAGTTAATTGATTTTCTCTTTTCCCAATTGAAATTCCAATTCCACCATACTTCCCTTTTGTTAAAATTTCAATGCCATCTTTTTCTTCCTTTTCCATATAAGAAGTATAAGGATCTAACTCCGAAAGCATATTATTAATGCTTAGCTTTGTAAAAGAGTCTAAATCAATATCATCGACATAATTTGTTATTACTTGTCTATACACGTCATTGATCAAAGATTGATTTTTTCGAACATTTTTATATATATCATTTGATCCCTGTCCAAAAACAAAAAAAGAGATTAAAAGGAAAATTCGAAAAATATAATTGTAATATTTTCTAATCATCATAAGAGTAATTTATTATTTTGTCCCAAATAATACTATGAATACTGCTAATTGAATCATATCCATCTATGACTATAAATCTATTTGAAAATTCCCTTGCTAACCTAATATAAGTTTTTTGCACATCTTTTTGAAGATCAACACCTGCACCCTCAATCCTATCAGGAGAAGACACTCCAGATCTTAGCACTGCATCTTCAGGTTTTATATCTATCAGAAAAGTAATATCTGGGACTAAATTTTTGGTAGCAAAACTGTTTATTTTCTTTAAGATATCAATATCCAATTTTCTTCCACCGCCTTGATATGCCAATGTAGAATCGGAGAACCTGTCTGCTAAAACAAAAAATCCTTTCGCTAGCAGAGGTTTTATCACTTCCTCGGTAAGCTGTGCGCGACTTGCGGTCATTAAAAGTGCTTCTGTTTCATAATTCATAGAAGAATTATCTGGATTTAGTAAAATCCTTCTGATTTCCTCAGAAATTTTAAGACCACCAGGTTCTCTTACCAACTCAACCTTTACCCCTTCAGATGCAATCTTATCTTTCAAAAGCTTAACCTGTGTACTTTTTCCACAACCATCTACTCCTTCAAAAGATATAAAAAGCCCTTTATTTGAAGTATACATTTTTATCATCTTTTCCTATTAAGATTACACACTCTCCTTTTGCTTGATGCTCTGAAAAATAATTAGACAACTGAAGCAAAGTCCCTCTTTTTACCTGTTCATACATCTTTGTTAATTCTCGAGCTACAACAGCTGGACGATCACCAAAGAAATCATATAATTGATTCAAGGTCCTTTTAAGCCTAATTGCTGATTCGTAATAAATAATAGTTGCATCAACATCTTGTAATTTTGACAATCTTTTATTTCTACCTTTTTTTGGAGGCAAAAAACCTTCAAATAAAAAACGATCTGTGGGTAAACCAGATGCAGTTAAAGCGGCTAGGAACGCACTAGGGCCGGGAATAGATTCTATTTTGACACCAGCGCCTATTGCTTTTCTAACGAGTTTATATGCAGGGTCAGAAATGCCCGGAGTTCCAGCATCTGTTATAACCGCAATATTTAGGCCATTAACCAAATTACTAATTAAAAATGGAATTCGATTATCTCTATTATACTCAAAATAGCTTATCATTTTTGTTTCAACCTGATAGTAATTTAGAAGTTTTTTAGAATATCTTGTATCTTCAGCAGCAATCAGAGAGACATCATTCAATATATTAATTGCTCTGTAAGTAATATCTCCAAGGTTCCCTATTGGAGTGGAAACCAAATACAAAACTCCCTTACTATCAGTCAATGTTATAATTTTTTAAGAGAATTCATTAACATATCACAGGCTATATCAATTTCCTCTTTTGAGATGTTTAGGTGTGGTCTAAAACGAATAGATTTATGACCGCAACCTAAAATTAGAGCACCTTCATTTTCCATATTTGAAATTAGTTTATCTCTTGAAGATGAGGTGTCAAGATCAAATGCGCAGAAAAGACCTTTGCCCCTTGAGTTTGAAACTTTATTTTCAAAATCACTTTCCATAGTTCTTAATTTGCTGAGTAAATATTGTCCATTTTCTCTCGCTTTATCTACTAACTTTTCTTGCTGAATAATTTCTGCATAAATTGTAAATCTTACCATATCTACAAGATTACCACCAAAAGTCGAGTTTATCCTGCTTGACTCATGAAAAACATGATTTTCAACTTCATTCAACCGCTCTCCAGCAAAAACACCACATACCTGAGTTTTTTTTCCAAAACTTATTATATCGGGCTCCATCTTTTTGCAATGGCCAGGACCTTCATAAGAATCATTCATCGGTTTAAAATATTGATGCGCCCACATTTTACCAGTAATACCAATACCCGTTTGCACTTCATCATAGATTAGCAAAAAGTCATTCTCTTGAGATAATTGTTTTAAATCTTTAAAATATTCTTGCCTGAAATGGTTATCTCCACCTTCACCCTGAATCGGCTCCAAAATTAAGCAGGCAATATCGTCTTTAGATTTATTAATTATATTTTTTAATTCTGATATTGATTGTTTTTCTAATTTTTCAACATCTGCAATATTTTTTTCATTTTCTGGAAATGTAATGTAAGGGTTCGTAATCCTTGGCCAATTAAACTTAGGAAAATATTGGACCTTTCGTTTATCTGGAGAATCTGTTAGGGACATAGTATAACCAGTTCTTCCATGGAAACAATCTTTTAGGTGTACAACTAAATTTTCTCCTTGTTTCTTACCGTCTTGCAAGTTTTTCCTTGATTTCCAATCAAATGCTATCTTCAATGCATTTTCAACTGCTAATGCTCCTCCTTCAATATAAAAAGCATATGGCAAGTAAATTGGTTGAACTACTTTACCCATTGTATCAACAAATTCTGCCATCTGAAAAGAGTAGATATCCGAATTAGCAGGTTTATTAATAGACGCTTCTTCTAGCCTCTTTGCATTATCCAGCACATATGGATGATTGTACCCTACAGACATAGAGGCATACATCGAAAAAAGATCTAAATACTTTTTACCACTTGTACCATCTATCAGCCATGATCCATGACTATTTTTAAGATCTATCACAGGGCTCATGCCATCAGCAAGCATATGCTTTCCTATTGTAGACCTTACATTTTTATAATCAATTTTCATATCTTAACCCTCCAAATTGAACTCGATACCCTGAGCAAGCGGTAATTCATTACTCCAATTTATAGTATTCGTTTGTCGTCTCATATACTGTTTCCAACTATCAGAGCCAGATTCTCTTCCTCCACCTGTCTCTTTTTCCCCTCCAAATGCTCCTCCTATTTCTGCGCCAGAAGTACCTATGTTTATATTTGCAATTCCACAGTCAGAACCTACTGAGCTTAAAAATAACTCAGAATTTTTCACGCTCTGGGTAAACATAGCGGAAGACAAACCTTGAGGTACATCATTATGCATTTGAATTGCCTCGTCCAATGTTTTGTAGATCATAATATAAAGAATGGAAGAAAAAGTTTCTTCTTGAACAATACTCCAATTATTTTCTGCTTTTATAATAGTCGGAAGAACATAGTTTGTATTTTCTATATACTTTTTACCACCAAAAATAATTTCACCACCCTCCTCTTTAGCTTTTTTTATAGCATCAAGAAAATCATATACAGCACTTTGGTTAACTAGCGGACCCATCAAAGTATCTTTTTTAAGAGGATCCCCAATTTTCACCTGTTTGTAAGCATTAATTAATTGCCCTACTAAATCTTCATAAATAGACTCATGAACAATAAGTCTTCGAGTGCTCGTACATCTTTGTCCAGCTGTGCCAACAGCACCAAAAACGACTGCGGGAACTACGAGGTTCATATCGGCAGTCTCATCAACAATGATACAATTATTACCGCCTAATTCGAGAATTGATTTTCCAAATCTTTTTGATACAACTTCACTTACGTGCCTTCCCATCTTTGTAGATCCTGTAAATGAAACCAATGGAATATTCTCATCATTTATTAACGACTCTCCGATTTTTGATCCTCTACCAATAGCAAGACTGAAAATATTTGGAAGATCACAAGCAGATGTTACCTCATTACAAATATTCTGAACAGCAATAGCGCAGAGAGGAGTTAAAGAGGAAGGTTTCCAAAGGGTCGTGTTTCCACAAATAGCTGCTAAAAATGCATTCCAACTCCAAACTGCAACAGGAAAATTGAATGCAGAAATAACACCTGTAATGCCTAATGGATGCCACTGCTCATACATTCGATGATTTTTGCGCTCCGAATGCATAGTTTTGCCATACAACATTCTGGATTGCCCAACTGCAAAATCAGCAATGTCAATCATTTCTTGCACCTCTCCATCACCCTCTTGCTTAATTTTACCCATCTCCAAAGAAACCAAACTACCAAGCGCATCTTTATTATCTCTTAAAGCATTTCCCATAATGCGAATAAATTGACCACGTTCAGGCGCAGGAACTTTTCGCCATTCAAGAAATGATTCATGTGATTCTTTAATAATTCTTACATATTCTTCTTTGCTACAATTATATACAGAGGCAATTAGCTCTCCATTTGCGGGATTGAATGATTCTGTAATTCCTTCATTTTGCCCTTTGGTCCAAAGTCCAGGACCCGAACAACCTCCAAAATTGATATCTTTGATTCCCAATTTATTCAAAATGTCCATGATTTATAAATCCTTAATTACTTCGCGAATAGCGCTAACGAGGCTATCTATTTGGTTTTTGTTTATTGTTAATGCTGGAGCCAATCGAACAGTAGTATGATGAGTCTCTTTAGCATATACCCCTTGATTTAAAAGTCCCACAGAAACTGCATGACCATCTAACTTTGGATCATCATGCATTTCAAAAGCTGTCAGTAATCCTTTTCCGCGAACCTCTTTAATTTTATCAGGAAATTCATCCATTAAAGAATTCAGATGAGTCATTAAGTATTTACCTTGAGTTTTCGCATTGTGCGCTAGACGCTCTTCAACAAGAACTTTTATAGCGTAAGTGCCAACCACAGAAGCTAGAGGATATCCACCAAAAGTCGACCCTTCACTTCCAGGGGTAAGAACCTCCATAACTTCTTTCCTACCAGCAACAAAAGACACTGGTAAGATTCCCCCTCCAGCAGCCTTTCCACATCCCATTATATCTGGTTTAATTCCTGATAGTTGATGAGCGAAATTAGCACCGGTCCTTCCAAATCCCGTTTGCACTTCATCTACGGATAGTAAAATATTATGTTTTTTACAAAGTTCAGAGACCTTAGGTAAATAATCATCATCCGGGACTATAACACCGGCCTCACCTTGGATAGGTTCCACCATAAAACAGGCTATTCTCTCACCCTTTTTATCAAAAAGTTCACTTAAGGCTTCAACATTATTAAAAGGGACTAACTCTATTCCAGGAACAAAGGGACCAAAACCATCTCTTGATTCAGGATCGTCAGACATAGACACAGCAGCAAGAGATCGACCATGAAAATTTCCTGTAGCTCCAATCATTAGGCATTTATCTTCTGGGATGTTTTTTATTTTGCTTCCCCACCTACGTGCTATTTTAAAGGAAAGTTCCCAAGACTCTACTCCTGCAACTTTTGGTATAATTTTATCCATTCCCGTAATTTCTGTAGCTGCGAGGAGAAAAGCACTCATGTATTTGTGTCGAATAGAACGTGGAACCGTGGGTAATTTTTCTTCTTGAAGATGCTTTACTACGGCTTCAACAATTGTCTGGTTAAGCTGACCTTGATTCACTGCAGAGTAACAACATAAGCCATCTAATAATTCTGTTTCAATAAATTGATTTACATCTTCAGGATGAGGCTTCCTTGCCATAAGGGTAGATGAATCTTTTACTGAAGAGACAACAACATCTTCAAGTGGTGAATAATTCTGCCCACCCTTTTCTAACTCAATTTCTTCATGTTGTTTAGGCGTTAAATCACCAATCCTTATCCCATTTACGGTTAGATCATCGCCGTAGCCACTAATTTTCAAGTTGTTCATAAAAATTCTCTTTTGTTATAAATAACAGCTTGAAAATTTAATCAATATGTCTATCCTAATTTGAATAGATTTCATTTAATTACCTGGGAAGCTTTTCTGGCATATCTGCTACCACAAAGGCCATTATCGCCATAGCTGCTACACAATTATTAAACTCATCAAATTCTACTTTATCAAAGGTATCGGCTTCGGAATGATGATACCAAAAATATTTGGAGTCATCTACCTTTAAAGACATAACAGGGACTCCTAAATCATTCAATGGAGCGATATCTACTGCTCGTCCACCATCCGTTATATTCTGTGCTCCAATTGGTTCCATTAGCTCATGTATATCTGAAACTATTGCTCGAGCTTTATCGCTACCTGTAAATCCAAAACCTTTAGGTGCAAAGACTCCAGCATCAGATTCAATCGCTAGTATCTGATTGTCAATCTGTTCCTTAACCATATCTCTATACGCTTGATTTCCTCTACCACCATTCTCTTCATTGGTCCATAATACACAGCGAATAGTGCGTTTGGGTTTTAATCCCAAATTTTTCATCAAACGCAATGCTTCCCATGCAACAATACATCCTCCGGCGTCATCATGTACTCCTTGTCCAACATCCCATGAATCAATATGGCCACCGATTACAATAACTTCGTCAGGAAATGTTGAACCCACTAACTCGCTTATTATGTTTTTAGACCACCTGTCTGGCAAAGTTTTTGCTTCCATATTTAATGGTTATTTTTTCCCCTCTGTCATAAAGCCTTCCTAACATCATTGCATCTTCCATAGTAAGAGCAGCATGTGGAATTTTTGAATATTTTTCATCGTATGCCATTACGCCTGTATGAGGAGTATTCATGGACCAAGGCCCTATTGATCTCACCAGACTTGCTATAGCACCAAAAGATGCAGCTTTACTAGCACCGTAAAACCTGTAACTAACTGTCTCTCCATAAGTAGTAAATGGAACATTAAACAATACAATATTTCCCTTTATTTTCTTTTCCTTTATCTTCAATTCGTCAAAGTTATTTACGACTATCACCTCAGATGTAATTCCTGTTTTAGGAGTTGAAATACTTCCACCAAGGCCAAGCATCGATAGTTTTCTTTTGAATGGCTTAATTAACATCGCAGACTCCTGGCCTCTAATCCAGGTTGGAGCTTTTACTCTTTGTCCTTTTACATTTTCTAATTTGTCTTCTTTCATTTTTTTTAAAATCCATTTTATAGACCTTTCAAGATTTTTTGATCCACTTAACCTAGGACCATAAGTATCACAGAGATACTCTAACCTTTTGTAAGCGGTGCTATCAACTTTCGCATTTGTAATAATTTTAGTTGCAGTATTTTTATATTGATCTTGAATAGAATTTGAAAAAGAAAGATTCAAAAAAATGATGAAAAAAAGAAAATATTTAAATAAAATCATTGTCGATCCTTACTAGCTTATTTAAAAAAATTTCCATATTTATTTACAGAAAAAAATGAACTACGAATTCCTTTCTATGAAATTTATAATCTGACTCGCAACATTCATTTTCGTACATGCCTCAATACCTTGCAAACCTGGTGATGAATTGACTTCTAAAATTAATGGTCCTCTATTTGATCTCATTAAATCAACACCCGCTATTGTTAGGCCAAGGATACTAGCAGCTCTAATAGCAATCTGATTTTCTTCGCTTGTTAACGTAATTTTTTCTACTGTAGCTCCCCTATGCAGGTTAGACCTAAACTCACCTTCAGGTGCAACCCTCTTCATAGCAGCTACCACCCTATTTCCTATTACAAAAGCTCTTATATCTGTCCCGCTTGATTCTTTAATAAATTCTTGGACCATTATATCTGCATCAAGCTGCCTGAAAGCACTCATTACGGATTCAGCAGCTTTTCTAGTTTCTGCTAAAACAATACCCTGACCTTGAGTTCCTTGCAATAATTTCATTACAAGTGGAGTGCTTCCCAAAGACTCAATAACGCCTTCAATATCCTTTGTATGACTAGCAAAACCTGTTACAGGCATGTTTATACCAGCCTCAGCAAGAATTTGCATGGATCTTAACTTGTCTCTGGAGTTTGATATTGCAATTGAAGGGTTTACACAAAAACAATTCATTGTTTCAAATTGCCTTACAACAGCAGTTCCATAGAAAGTATTTGAAGCACCTATTCTCGGAATAATAGCATCGGCTTTCTCTAGAGATTCGCCTCCATAGTAAACGGTTGGCTTTTTTGCAGTAATATTCATAAAGCATCGCATATAATCAATTACCCTAACCATGTGCCCTCTGTCTCTACCAGCCTCTACTATTCTACTAGTCGAGTAAAGATTACTATTCCTTGATAAAATAAATATTTTCATTATATCTTAATGGAGTCCGATCCAGCAAGATACGATCTATGAGAGTGAATAATGTGTTTCTTATTTAATGTATTTCTTCCAATTAACATTGGATAAGTCAACTTTGATCTCTGGGCAAGAGTAATCTCAGTCAACCAAGTTTCCTTTCCAATTTGAATTTTCATATGAACCGTAGGTCTAATTTCGGTTTGCCCAAAAGAACTTTTAATTTTTTTATAAGAAACCAGTTTTGTATCAATATCCAGAAAAGATTCTGATTGGTAGATTTGAAACTTAACCATTTGACTATCATCTTTTTGATATATTTGAATATTAGTAGCGTGAATAGCAGAAGTCCTAGCACCTGTATCTATTTTAGCCTTCAATTTGAAGTCATTATATAACGGCAAAAAGACCCATTCTCTCCAACCTAAAGGAGTCAATGAAGAAGTTTTATTATATTTATTTTTTTTTACCAAACGATTAGTCATCATATTATAATTATTATTCTTAAATTACTATAAACTCAGTTTTTTTTACATAAATTTTAAAATATTCACTTTGAAATTTTTTAATTAAAATTTAAATTTAATAAAGTTATGATAAACTTAAATATTATGAAGCTAATTTTCATTTTATCATTTTATATTTTTGAATCTTTACCATTATTTGGTCAAAGCTATGATCCAGAAACAGGAATAAAAACCTACCTCCCTAAAAAATATATTTCCTTTTTCATAGGTGGAGGATTTGGTAATTTCGATTTAACTGCTGAAAGTGCGTTCTCAAATCCTCAGAACCCTAAAGAAAGATTATGGATGGCTGAGGTTTCTGATGTTTCGACAAGTTTACATATGCCGCAATTGTCTTTAAAGTTTGGAGGATGGAAAGGCTGGCAGGGACTTGAAATGGAATTATCATACGTTGGGCAAAAAATACCATCTCAAATTGTGTACTATGATTCACATGGTCAGATTTATATCCCTCCTACTGATGAATATCCGGATGGTTATTATTTTGATGTTGAGCCTCAGGATAGTGTAGACCTCACTGATGAATTTCTTAATTTTAATTTATTTTCAATTAGCGGCACAGGTTATGCAAACATTCATCTTTCTGAAAAAATAAAACCTTATTTCGGTTTTGGTCTTTCGTTTGGTTTAAATAACATTCAATCTGAATTTCCAGGACCAGGAAGCTTTGCAGCAAAAAATGTCATGGCGGAATTTGGATACAATATAAAAGATGCAGAAAAACTCAATACAACAGATTTTGGGGCTGGATTACACATTCCATTTGGCATAAGATTTTTATTTAGTGATGACTTATTTTTTAATCCTGAATTTAGATTTTCTCAAAGCTTTCTTTCTTTTGGAAGTAGCGATGCCTATTTAAAAGAAAGGGATAAAGGTACCATACAATCATTTCATGCAAGTATAGGATTAGGTATTATATTAAAATAAAGAGGCCATTATGAAACTATTTAAAATTCTACTTTTGCTATCATTTTGTTCTGCCCAACTAACCAAAGATTCCAATAATCGGGATATAAGTTTTTCAAAAAAATCTATTTACAAGCAATATTTAGCTCAAGCTTTGCCAGGATATTTATTTTTCGCACCCTACTCTTTTATGTACGGAGTTACCCTTGGAGGCTCTGCAATTTCAAGAGGAGATTCTCCTTTGAAAGCAAACACCTTTTGGCTTTCTACTCCATTGCTTGCTGGTTTTTTAGTACACACCGCTTCAAAGGATTTAATCAATAATATTTTATCAAAACCGATTAATGAAGACTACTCATCTACTTTTTATTACAACATTTATTTTGTGGGCCCAGATATTTCCTCCATCCAAAATATAAGCTTCCAAGCTCTAAATGACTCGTGGGAAGCTAATATTGATGAAGTCCCATCTGGGTTTGACTATCCTTCACTAGGTTTTAGAACTGGATTTATGACTAAGCAATATGGAGTTGATTGTGAGATGTCTTTAATTTCGCATCACACAATTGAAAAAAAAATTATATATGAGTATCAAAGTCCAGAAACAGGAATTGTTCCTTTAGAGCAAAAGATTCCAAGCCATTTCTACATGCTGCATAGTATGTTTATGGGAGTAAATACATATTACGTCCTACCTAATTTTTTTATAACGCCATATTTAGGTGTTGGAGGTGGAGTGCTTCTTAACAGTGTGCAGTCCGAGTATCCAGGACCAGCTGATTTAGCAAGGCAAGATGGAAGCTTAGCGCTTGATGAAATGGGTTGGAGCTATGGTGCACATGCATTTTTTGGTTTTAGAAATATGAAAAAAGATTTATTCTATTATATTGAGATTAGGCCAACAATACATAAGTTTGGACTAGAAAGTGGGACAAGAGAAAACAAATCAAAAGATCGGTTTAATCTGGAGTCAATTCAGTTCCAAATTGGAATAGGACGAAATATTTTTAAATTAAAACTCTAATTATAAAAAATCTTCTAATTAAAATTATTGTAAAGAGAATCGCAAGCACATTATATAAATTTTCCAATAAAATATCCCAACCCCGCTCCTAAAACAGATGATACGTTGCAAATAAGGCTAAAAGTCAATGCTTTATTTCTTCTACGAATTGCAAAGGGAATTAATAGTACATCTGGAGGAATAAGAGAAAATGAACTTTTACAAAAAGAGATTGTTCCTTAAGCCTTTGGCTCAGAAGGTCTATAAGCCCAAGACAAAACCCAATCATAAAATTTTCTTATATAATTCAAATTATTTTCTATTTATAAAAAACACCAATAGCAGACATTACTTCTCTCTGCACTGTCCTG
The DNA here is from genome assembly GCA_045568995.1 of Fidelibacterota bacterium. Classification (GTDB taxonomy): domain Bacteria; phylum Fidelibacterota; class Marinisomatia; order Marinisomatales; family UBA1611. Next base: position 19,231 of record JBJKZY010000009.1, read on the forward strand.
CCAGAAGGTCTATTAAGAAGACGACTATCTGCAACCATTGCACTTGATCCACCACCATCCAAATTAAGAGCTTCTATGCATTTAAAATCCGACATCATAAGCGCTAATTCTTCTAAATAAACACCCCGACTTTCAGCCTGTCTACCATCTACTACCATTAGGACTAAATGCTGATCAGCTGTATAACCAATTGCAGATCGGGGTTGAACTCCAGAAACAGGAGTATTAAAAAAAACTTCATCTTCAATATTTAAATCTATTTTTCCATCTGAAATCAGGACTGGTCCAGCATGCAAGGCATCTCGGACATGCCAGTAATTTGCATTTGAAAATGGAAGATTCTCATTTGGGAATCCTGGCCTATTGGTAAGGGGTCGTTCCCATTCAAATATTGAATCGTTCTTTGTTGAACACCAAGCTATATCGACATCGCCGCTATAGGTTACCCCAAAAGCTCCTCTTGACATAAAGTACTTTTCAGAATCTCTATACACTGAGTGGCTCGCAGGTTCTTCTAGTTTCCCATTAGTTTTCAATAGACCTACATGCTCAATAGGATTTTTTTCAGAATTAAAATAACCTCCATTAATAATAACTTTAGCATTATTTTGCTCTAAAAACTGCATGGGCGTATCGCGTTGATCTTTATCACTGGATGATAAGACCTTCACAAAAACACCTTCTTGCGACAAATCTACTTTTGCTACCCAAGCTTTCAAAGGTATCTCCTTATTTACACCCATATAGATGTCAATTCCCTTAGGAAGATCTAAATTAAAGCTTGACCATTTCATAGGAACTATGTCAACCTTTACAACTTTCCCACAAGATTGGAATAATATTAGGAACACAAAGGCTCTTAGCAAAAGGAACTTATGAAGACTTTTTAATTTTGAATCGTTTTGTTCCAATTATCGTACCATTTCGATCTTGCACTTCCACTCTCCAATTACCAATTTGAAAAGAAGAAATAGTCTTTTTTGTCCATGATCTGTAAACATTAGACTTTTTTACGTTATATCTTACCTGAGTCATTATTTGGTTTTCATAATACCATACATGGCGAACCTCCATTTTTTTACCAAGGTTTTCAATCTTAGTAAAACAGTATAACGAATCAACAGAGCTTAGGAAAACATCCCCTATACCCACCGGGTTACGGCTTTTGATATTTTTACAAATTTTTATTTCTTTAAGCGTTAATAAATTATTGAAATTTTGTTTTTCCTTTATTTCCTTTGATACTTTTCTTGGCTCAATCTTCTTTGCTTCGGGTTGACTATTTTCTTTTTTTACCTTTTTTTCTTTTACTTTTTTATCGAGTAATTCATTATCTATTTTTTTTTGGTTCTTTATTTCTTTTTGGTCTTTTCTTATATCTTTATTTACAGGCTTTTGTATTTGTTTATTCTTACTTGATTTGTCTAGTGTAAAATTACTTTTCGGTTGAATAAATTTTAGTTGTTCCTTGCTATTCTGCTCGTTTGAATGATTCTCACTATTCACATTTACTAATTTATTTATTATAAAAAAAACATAAATTATGAAAAGCGGAATGATCACATTGCGAGCCCTGATTTTTATCAAAACAACGGATAAAACCAGTAGAGTTAATGATATAAAAAAAGTGTCTAAAGAAAACATGTTTTTGCCTTAACTCTCCTTAGAACAATTTTGAGTATTCCCATTAATATCCCAACACCTCCGTTCCTTTTCTCCTTTATAAGAAACTGTTCCTTCAGATTTTTTATTTCCATTATCGTAAAAAAAAGAGAAGACACCCTCTTGCTTGCCATTATTATATGTGACTAGACTTTCTTTAACACCGTTAGAGTACCAGGTTGTCCATACCGCATGCTTTTGGCCATGAGAATATATACCACTAATCTTTTTCTCTCCATTTTCATACCACTCATTAATACTACCATCCTTTCCGTTTTCATTTGCATAAAACATCCTCATGGTACCACCTTCTTTGAAATATTCAGTCCAAAGACCACTTTTGTTCCCTTTGCTGTATTGACCATCCATTTTAATATTTCCATTATTATAAAATTCTTTAAACACACCACTTTTAAGACCACTAGAAAACAATTCTACTGTTGAAACAAATCCATTTGGATGGAAAGTTTCCAATTTTAATAATTGAAGTTTTTTAGATACTGAGCTATAATATTCAATACTAGAAATATTTCCTTTGTTATCTCTAAGAATATCAGTGACAACGCTTTGTCCAATTAAAATATGGCAAAATAAAATAAAAAAGATTAATACCATTTTTAGAGGTAAAATGTTGTAACGTGGAAAAATTTTATTATTCATTTAAAATATGAAGATTATTCATAATTAAACTTACAGGCCAAATATGAGATTGATAACATCCTAATTAAAAAAATTATTACTTTTTATGTTCATTACTTAGCTTTCTATTCATCAACTCAGATACTGAATCTTTTGGATTTTTACCCATAAAGAGAATTTCATACATTGCTTCATGTATTGGCATCTCAAGACCATACTTTAACCTTAGTTGGTGTACAGATTTTGTAGTCAATACACCCTCTGCAACCATTTTCATCCGATTTTGTATACTAATAAGAGACTCACCTTCACCAATAGCTTGACCTACTTTTCGGTTTCTACTATGATGACTTAAGCAAGTAACAATTAAATCACCAAATCCACTTAATCCACGAAAAGTCTTACCTTTTGCACCCATTTTTTTTCCTAGTCTTATAATTTCAGTCATTCCTCTAGTCATAAGTGCAGCTTTAGAATTATCTCCATAGTTAATGCCATCACAAATCCCTGCTGCAATAGCCATAACATTTTTCATAGCTCCTCCAATTTCCACACCTCTAACATCCTTATTTAAATAAGTACGTAAATATTCATTAGAAAAAAGCTGTTGAATAGTTTTTGATGCGATATCATTTTTAGATGAAGCAACAAGAGTAGTTGGAAATTTCTTAACAACTTCTTCCGCGTGGCTAGGACCAGATAAGACAACCGTTCTTTTATAATTTTTCCCGTAGACATCATTAATGACTTCACTCATAGTCATTAAAGAATCAACCTCTATTCCTTTAGATACGGTGACTATAATTTTTTTATTATTAAATATAGTATTATTTTCTGCGAGTAATTTTCTAATTGATTGGGAAGGGATAGCGATAACAATAATAGGCGAATAGTTTATAGCATATTCAATATCATTTGTAAAATTTACAATTTTGGAGAAGTATAGATCTTCAACTAAGTAATGCTTACGAGTTTTTTGGATTTGATCAATAGTGTTAGAATTTCTATGCCAAAATAATACAGAAACACCTTTTCTTGAAAGGACATCACCTAGTGCTCCCCCCCATGAACCACAACCTAGAAATGAAACAGAGTCCAAAGTTATTGCTCGTACATTTTTTCAATAGCCGCAGACCAGTTTTCATTGATTTTTTTTCTACGAATTTTCAAAGTGGGAGTTAATTCACCATCATCAATTGTAAAGTCTCTTGAGAGAATTGAAAACTTTTTTAGCTGCTCTGGATTTGAAAATTGATTATTCAAGCTTTCAACGCTTTTCTTCACTTCTGCAAAAATAGAATCACTTTCAGTGTAATCAGATAATTTATACCCTTTATCCTTAAGCATGATTAATTGAGCTGCTGGATCTTTTGGTATTTTGTTAGTGTCTACACCTAATTTATCTCGAAGAATCACGCTTACATCCAAAGTAAATAAAGCCGAACAATATTTTCTATTATCACCAACTAGAAAACATTGCGAAACAATAGGAATTGATTTCATCGTCTCCTCAATAACAAGAGGCGCTATATTTTTTCCAGCGGAGCTAACATAAATTTCTTTTTTACGTCCAGTTATATACAAATAGCTGTCATCGTCCAGTTTACCAACATCTCCAGTATGTAACCAACCGTCAATAATTGTCTCCTCTGTTGCTTGTTCATTGTTATAATACCCAGGCATCACATGATCACCTTTTAATAATATTTCTCCATCTTTTGCAATCTTGATTTCCGTATCTGGAATTGCTTTCCCAACTGAGCCTATTTTATTATGGCCTACATAATTTAGGGAAGCACCAGCAGTATTTTCAGTCATACCATACCCTTCAAAGAGAGGAATATCTAAACTTTCAAAGAGAGACAAGATATCGGGATTAATTGGCGCAGCACCAGTAATCGCAAATCTTACATTGCCAAAACCCGCTGCTTCGCGAAGCTTCTTTTTGAAAATTGCAGAAAGGCCAGGTATTTTTAATCCTATTTTTAAAATAGCTTTACTATCAATAGCAGCTTTGAGATTTGAATATACTTTTTCATAGATCCTTGGAACAGAAATAAAAAGATGAGGTTGTATTTCTTTTGCGTAATCAACAGTATTCAGTGGGCTGTCAACTACATGCATATGCATTGCTCTTCTTATCCAATAATGGTTATCTAACAATTGGCCAAATACATGTGCACCTGGTAGCCAAGATATATACAAGTCACCTTGATCAAACTTCAAAATATTCAATGACGATCCAATAGAAAAAGACCAATTCCTATATGTAAGCTCAACACCTTTTGGATTTCCCGTTGTCCCAGATGTATAGATTAAGGAAGAGGTGTCATTTAGATCTATTCCTTTACATAATTCTAGTATATCATTTTCAGAGATATCGGATCCTTTCAAAATAAATTCATCCCAGGAAATTATTTTTTCATGATCTAGTTTTTCTACTCCAGCCATAGTAACTACCAAATCAACATCGGCGAGATTATTCAATATAGCTAATAATCTGTGGTTGGGCATTTTTTCTTTTTCATTATTATCGTTTGGGTTATTACCTAAAAATATAATTTTAGACTGTGAGTTGCCCACAACCCACTCCACTTCACTTGAAGAACTAGTGTGATATACTCCAACAGAAACTGCATTGACAAATTGTGCAGCTGCATAGCAAACATTCCATTCTTTTCTATTATAGCTATATATACTTACTTTATCATTTTTCTTAATTCCACATGCAACAAGAGCCTTAGAAACCTCCATCACTTTTCCATACACATCTTTCCAGGTATCTGTGTTCCAGCTTCCATTATTATCTTTTACACTTAAAGCAGGTTTATCTGGATATTTTTCAAGGTTTTGTATTAAATACTGCGGTGTTGTTTTCATAATGATTCACCTCCATAATAGATTAATTATAACTACAAGGTTAGCTTTAATTTCTAGCTAAATATCACTTAAATTTATTGCTATTTATTTACAATCCCAATTTTTCTAAAAAACAAAGATTTTTAATAACTCTCTAGTTTTTTTAATAATTTTGACCAGCCATACCTATCTAACTCAGAATCCATAATTCTAAATCCTTTTCCATACTCAGGGTGATTGTTTTTATACATAGATTTTAATTTTAATTCAGAAATCTTATTTTCAAGATTAGAATCGTAAACATATTTGGATCCTAAATTACAAAACCCTTCCACTAAGGATTCTTTGAGTGCAATATCATTCTTAAATAAATATACATGTAGCATTTCATGAGCAAGGACAGCGCGAAAATTAATTTCATGTAAATTTGATAAAATAAAAATAGTAAAATTTTCGTTTATTTTTTCCCCTCCAATAGTTTGATAAGCATATTTTGTATACCCTTGCAAACCATTTGAAGATGGAATTTTAGATATTCTAAATAACTCCTCTTTGCTATCGATTAATATAATTGGCATAGCTTTTGGTAAATTATATATTCCAAGTTCCTTTAGTTCTTTGCGCAGATCAGAATATATATTTTTAATTTTATCTTTCTCGTTAATAGCATATTCCCAACATATATTGCAGATATTTCTACTTTTATTTATTAAATAACCACCATCGGTTATGTTTTTTGATATTAACCTGTTGCAGGACTCACATAAAGGCATTTTTGATCTATGGTAGTTGTGATAGATATTCCCCCATGGATCTTTAATAAACTCTCCTTCAATGGGTTTATAACAAACATCACACTTATCTAATATAAAATTCTTAAAACATCTCTCATGATAATTTTTGTCATCTTTTAGATTATAGTTGCCATTTATTATATTTTTACATTGATCACATCTTAGTTGTATATGATCTTTGTAGCATTGTTCATGATATGCATTATTATCTTGAGTAATATATCTACCATCGATTTTATTTTTACAAAAATTACATTTTAAAATTTTAGATGAGGCACTAGTGATAAATGTATTTGAAAAAAGGATTACTAATATAATCGCAATAGATATGCGTCCTTTATCATTTACCATTTTTACGATTACTTAAAAACGACCTTTGAAAATTTCTGCAGGGTATTTATTTTTATTTTTCTTCATTTTTTGATCAATTGCTTGCTTAATATCAATTTTATTTTCATTACAAAAGGCTATTAAGTATATAAAGATATCAGCGATCTCATCAATTGCATTTTTTCTTAATTTTCCTGATGACATAGCTTTTATAGATTCCTTTTTTGAAAGCCACTGAAACAGTTCCATTAATTCAGCAGATTCGATTGCTATTGACATAGATAGATTTTTTGGATTATGAAACTGCCTCCATTCTCTTTCGTCTACAAACTCTTTTACAATTTTTTTTAGATTACTGATATCAGTATTATTATCATTCATTCTTTTGTCTACTTTAGTTTTAAAAAAATTTTAAGATCCAGGTATGGTTTCTACAATTTCGTTGATTTTCAATATGTCACCAGTTTCCCCATTAATTTTAAATACATTCCAATATCTTCCTTCCCCCTCAAAAGGGGCATCAATAGTCTGACCTGTACAATTGGGACTATCAAAGATTTGGATAGTTCCTTTCGATTCATCAAGACTACCGTCATTTGAATACTGATGAACATAATACGTATAGATACCGGTTTCTAATTGTTTAATAGTTATGGTTTCTGGTCCAAATCCATCTACATCATCTAAGTCCAAAACCGCATATGGAGCGCTTTCATTATTACCTCTATTTGAATAAGAAATATGAAAATATGCACTATCTATTTCTGGAGTAAGTAAATGAGAATCCATATCAGTTGGGTTCGAACCCCAGGTTAATATTATTCGTATTTCTCCTACATCAGGAATTGGGCTTATTGAAAAATTATACTCAAACACATTGGATGAATAATCTGAAGGAATATTTACAACTCCATTATATGGACAAAACTCATCTCCGATGCCAGTAAGTATGTATGAATTCAAAAGATCAGGTACGTACACAGAATAGAAGCCTTCATTATCACTCAATACTTCAAGCCCATTAAGTGATACATTAACATCTTCTTCTACTAAACCTGTAACTGCGTTTTTTACTAACCCTTCTATTAAAGCCCCTCCTTTGACAACAAGGATCTTTAAAAAATCGCCATCTGAAGTGCCATTCCCATCATTAACAATACAGCTAATATGATAATAACCTACTGAATCTGGAGCAATCCAAATTGCAGTGTCATTCACTATCGAAAGTTGTCCTGCGGGAGCTTTCCATAGATAAGATATTTTATCACTGTCAAGATCTACAGCATTACAAAACAATTTAACAGGTTCACCAGACCACACAAAATTTCTATCCGCCTGTATAGAGATAAGTTGAACTGGTTTATTAGGAGATTCACATGATGCGATTATCAATAAGGCGTACGATAAAAGAACTATAAATAAAGTATTCTTCATTGGACCTTTATAAGAATAGAAAGAATATCAATTGCATTATTTGCATCACTTACCTGACATGTTATAGTTTGATAACCTGTGTCCGTCTCTACACCAGAGGAATCAAAAGGAACCCAATAAATCTTACTTGGATGTAATACAGAATCGATTGAATCCTGTACATATAATAAATCAGAAATTCCATAGAGTGTATCAACTGTATCCGGTACTATAAATGAACCAGCCGATGCTGACCAATCATAGGTTATTGAATCTTTAGAAAGTATACTTGTTATATCCTCATCATTAGCTATACAGCGCAGAAACACTAATTCACCTAAATTAACTGGGTTTGGATAAGCAGTTATTTCAGAAATCACCGGTTCATAATTACTTACGCAACTAAAATTAAAAAGAACAAAAATAAGCTGTGCAAAAGCAACTTGATATTTTCTAATATCTATATTAAACACGCTCAATACTAATAAAACAAAAAATTAAACTAAATCATTATTTTACTATTTTCTTTTAAAGTATTAATCACCATTTATTTCAGGAACAGTATGATATGTCCAATCGCCAATTATGCTACCATTTTTAAACTTACCAGACTTCTTTTTTGTGCCATCAAAGTTCCAATATTCTGCAAGGCCACTTAGTCTATTATTTAAAAAATTAAGTTGATATTCTTTTTGTCCATTATCATACCATTTAACAGATGTACCTGTTAAAGCACTACCAATATATTGAGTTTTACTAATCTTATCTCCACTTTGTGAAAAAGTAACTATTAAATTTTCTCTAGATTTCAGTTTATAGTTTTTTACTGCATATTCATTACCGTTCATATAATAAACTACATTTTTTATAGAATCTAAATTATCTTTATTATAATAACTTATAACAGATACTCTTCCAAAATCATCATAATTAAACCATGCCCCATCTTTTTGATTATCTTTAAAACGCCCTTTTTCATATATGACACCATCAGCATCATATTTAAACCATACACTATCTTTTTTATTATTGTAGTAGTAACCTTCTTCAATTTTTCTACCAAACTTATCCCACTTAGTGTAATCACCATTTAATTTCCCAAATTGCTCAGAGTAAGTTTTTAAATTTTTTGGGAATTCAGAATAATCGTAAGCTAGCGCTAAATCGGTATCCTGATTATGCTTTTTTTCCATCATACCATTTTCTAAAAATGAAAAAGAGATTGAGTCTTTTACATTATTGTCATATTTCATTTCATCTTTAATCTTACCGCTTGGATGCCAGGAATAAAACAAACCTTCTCTTTTCCCATTAACAAAATTTCCTTCATATTTTAAAATCCCATTTGGGTACCACTCTTTATACTCCCCGTTAATAAGACCATTGACTAAATGGGTTTCTAAAATTTTTTTCCAAGTATTTTTTGACAGGTTGATAACATGCCCCGTATATAACTCGCCAGTATTTTTTAAGTAATATTTACTTTTAACCTTAGTTAACATGGATGTGCTTCTAGGATATTCAGACTGCAAAGAAGAAATCAATATAAAAGAAAGGATAATCCTTGCGAAGTATATATTCCATTTAATTTCAAGGGAATATAATTTTTTTAATTTAGTTTTATAAATTTTGTAAATCATATTTTGCGGAGTCTTAAGATGAAAAAACCCCACACTGTGAGGTCTTAATTAATCCTTAAAATTTTTCAAGGTTTGTTTTTAAAGAAAGCTATTCATGATCTTCATGTAACTCACTTACACGATTTTTAAAAGCATCTGTACCCCAAACTTCATCGGCTCCGTACCAACTATCACCACCCATTTCATAAGCCAGGTTTATATATTCTTGAGCTATTAGACTTAATTTAGTTCTACTGTCTCTTACTTTAGCAGCATCATTTAAGGTTAAGAAAGCTTCTTCTTTCATTCTAGTTTGTTTTGATTTAACAATGCTTATCTGGGGAGTAGGTGCAACCAAAGGAATTTTATCAACTAGACTGCTGTTTTGATCTGTTTGAAGTTCTGAATTTTGTACGACAAGAGAATCAACAACTTCTTCTAATTTTGCTATTCTATTCCGCATTTTAGAATCAATGTTTATATTTGAATTAAAATAACGCTGACTTACAGGTGTTCTATTATTAACAGACTGTTTAAGATAGATAAGACCTGAGAAGCTTATCAAAAGAATTAGATATCCATATATATTTTTCATTATTTTAAATTCCCAATTATTGGGGCGCCGAATGTAACATTTTTAAATAAAAATACAAAATAAAGTAAAAAATATTAAAACAAGATCCTGTTACTGTAATATGTACTACAAAAATATTTTGATATAGCCTGCACTAATTCATCTTGATGTTTCAAAAACTCTAACCAACTTAGTTCGATTTTACAAACCCATAATGCATCACCTTTATTAAAAGGAAAACCTGAACTTTTTGTAATATGTTTTGATTCCATTAAAAGCAATTCCATCGAAAAGGTGTCAACGTTTTTTTTTTGAATTAAATTTTGCTGTGAACAATTATTAAAATTTGTAAATAAGTAATATTCACTTTTTTGAAAATTGTTTACGGTATAATGACCTTGCTTTTTTAATGCCATATTTAGTTTATCTCTAAATATATTTTCGTCCTTAGATATGCCAGCAAATTTAGAAATATATATTGGGGAGTTTTTTTCAATAGTCTGATTACTAATAGATGATATAAAAACAGACGATATACATCCAAAGAAAAAAAATAAAAAAAATAAGATAAATTTAATTTTCATTATCTAATGCAAATTTTATATCCTCCAGTTTTTGCAAAACTAATTTTACCTGTTTTTTATATTTGATTAATTTATCTGTTTCACCTTTTTCCTCAAGTTCTTTTATTGTTTCTGGAACCGTTTTCACCCAATTTTGTAACGTTTGAAATGCCTCATGTTCTTTTTTCAATTTAGAATTTTCAGATTCATCATTATTATTCTTTTTTGACATGCTAATTCCTATATTTTAATTATAAATTATGCTTCGAAGTATCTTACTAAACTTCAATTATATACAGAAATAAAGAAAAATAAAATAATGGATCCTATTCTTTTTCAAATTAATCAAAAACCGAAATCAAAGGGAAAACCTGGCTTGCCTAAAACTCCTACTGACGTTGCATTTGTTACAAAGAATGGATTAGAGGGTGACTTTAATAATTTCAGAATTACCAAAAAAAATAATGATCCTAATATGGCACTAATGATACTCTCATATGATATTATTAAGAATCTTAATATTGAGGGTTGGCCTGTTAAACCTGGAGATCTAGGCGAGAACCTAACATTTTCCAATATAGCGTACTCAAAATTTTCGCCGTCACATCGATATAGAATTGGTGAAATTGAAATTGAAATCTCTTTTATTTGTGATCCTTGCTCAACCCTCAAACACCTCTCATATATCGGCAATACGAAGGTAAAAGATTTTATAAAGACTCTAGTAGGTAGGAGAGGATGGTATGCTAAAGTTTTAAAACCTGGAAAGATAAAAAAGGGAGACCTTCTTAAAATAATTTAATAAATGATTTTGTGTCTTTTATAAAGACATATATAAAAACAAAAAGAAAAAAATAATTGCCAATATTATAGCAAAAAAATTAAGAGGTCTTCGTTTCCTCAATTCTTCAATATCATATTCTTCCATGGCACTATAAATTTTTAACCAATTTTTTTGTTGTATTGCGCAGGTTCCCCACAATTTTTCTTCCATGATATTCATTCCACTGAAAAACTTGATGGATAGTATCAAAATTATTTTGATTTATTCCTCCGGCAAGTATAATATTTAATTTATCTTTATAGTGTTTAAGTATTTTCATTAACAATGTTTTTTTCTTTAAAACAAACCTACTCTCGCCTGATGTTAAGACACTATCAACTACTCTACATTTTACTAATCTATCCATTTCAACAAAAATATTATGAGTGTGGTCGATTGCTTTATGGAATGTGATCTTCATTGGATATGAAATATTTGCAAGCCTCTTTAAAGTAACTATATCTACCCTCTTCTTACTATCTAAACATCCAAATACGACTTCTTCAATTCCTTGTTTTTTACAGAAACTAATATCTAATTCCATCTGAGAGATTTCTTTTTGGCTATAAATAAAATTTCCTGGTCTAGGGCGAATCATAATTTTAACTGGAATAGTTGTTGCATTTAAAACGGATGTAATTGTGTTCCTATCTGGTGTAAGTCCATCTTCATTCAAAGATGAACATAATTCTAATCTGTCTGCTCCCAGTTTTTTTGCCTGAATAGCTTCTTGATATCCTTCTACGCACGCTTCTTTAATAATATCCATAACTTTATTTAACTTTAAGAATAATTATTAAGATTTTTATTTTTATCATTAATAATCAAAAAAATAGAGAAAAATATGACCACCGATCCAATGATAAAATGTACTGTTAAAACATCCTTAAACAATAGCATACCCGCTATGATTGAAAATGGTACTTGAACATAACTTGTAGATGCAGCTTTTCCTGCTGGCAAAATTTTATATCCAAAGGTTAAAAATAATTGACCGAGTTGCGTAAAGACTCCCACAAAAAAAATGTGTATCCAGCACAATGTAGAAGGCATAGTCCACGTTGAAAACATAAATGGTAGACTAATTAGTACAGAAAATAACGGAAAATAAAACATAATAGTATAGGGAGACTCACCCAATTTCGAGGCTTTTCTTACAAGAACATAAGCAGCACCTGTAAGGCAAGCACCAATCATTGCAATACTCAAATCTTCTATAAGAATAGCTTGACTTTCTAAAATAAATGGAAATTCAAAAATAGTATAGACACCTACAAAACCAAATAAAATAGCAATATATATATTTACTGATAATTTCTCATGTAATAAAAATAAACCGAAAATTGCTGTGAAGATTGGATATAAATATTGAATTACCGTTGCTTCTGGAATGGAAAGTCTTTGCAAAGATTCATACACAAAAAATAAAGCAATGCTTCCAGTAATTCCTCTTAAAAATAATATTTTTCTATAATTCCCCCAAATGGAAGCTTTATATTTTCTTATCAAATAATATGTAGTCAAGAGTGTAAATACACCTCTAAAAAAGACAATTTGAATAGTCTCAAGTTCATTTCCTGCTAACTTAACAAAAATTGTCATGAGGCAAAAAAAGAATGCACTTAACACCATGTAAATGTAGCCAGTCATTCTATTTAACTCTTTATTACATTCAACATTTATAATTTTTTTCTTATGAGTTCAATGAGAGTACTAATAGTTTCACATTGATTGATTTCCTCCGCACTTGCAACTAAAGAATGATCAGTACGAACAACAATAGGTAGCTTGGTTTGTCTATCCATACCTATATCAGATAAGTGATCTGAGTATTTGAAATAGACAGGAATATTTAAAGATTGAATAAATTGTTTCCAGGCTCTTACTTGTCCATAGTTATTATAAGTTAGACTACATAAACTACATTCGTAAGTTGAGGGAGATAGTGCTTTGTGGAAATAATCAATAAGCGAATGGAAAGCACCACTTTGAGCATTATAAATAAATATCAAACCATCCACTTTCATTTATTAAAATAAATGCTAATATTTTTCGAAAGTTGCTTAACATGTCGCTTTGCAACTACTATACTACCGTGGTTTGCATTTGGGAAAGTAAGTAAAGTTCCGTTGTCTAAAACGGTTGATATTTCTTTTGTATGTTCGGGTTTAATTAACTGATCTTTTTCCGCTACAACAATTAAAATGGGGGTTGTAATTTTTTCTAATTGATCCAAGGAAATTTGAGGATACAAATCTTCTTTATAATTTTCTAATAATGTTTTTGTCTTTTTAAACTTCTCCCCTTCATCTATCCTCTTATATGAATGATTAAAGGCTTTTAAATAAAAATTAGTATTATGATCCGTGTTTTTTTGGAAACCTTCTGCTGTTAAAAAATTATATTTATTATTTTCAAAATTAATCCCTCTAACATTATATAAAGAGGCTATCGAGACCGCCTTTTTTATTTTTTCTGGATATTTTTCGCAAATCCCAAGCGTCAAAAGGCCACCCATGCTATGTCCGACTAAATAAAAAGAATCTAAATTTAATTTTTCTGTCAATTTTATCACATCATCACTCATATCATTGAGGTTATATTGAATGGACGGGATGGAAGATCTTCCATGACCAGGCAAATCAATTCCAATAATGAAAAAATTTTCCGATAAAGAAGTTAAAAACCTTTTATAAGCTTCCGTGAATGCTAAAATACCATGTAAGAATACAAGAGGTGGATTCTTTTTATCTCCAAGTGTATAATAAAATAACTCCATATCTGAAACGAATTCACTTTGCATCTTTGCATTTGCAATTGGTTTAGTCATTTGGTAAGAAGCTATGTTTGCACAACTGGATATAAAAAAAATTGAGCTAAATATGATTATTTTTATTAGACCTACTATATCATTACCCTTATTAAAAATATTGATCACTATGAAAAGATATTAATCTCTATTTACAGTGTCCAAACTAAATGCAGGTAAACAGATAGCAATGTATTCAGCACCTTCGTTTGGAGTACTATATCGTACCCACTCGCCTGAATTTACAATTACTGCTTCTCCCTCTTTTATAAAGACTGTTTCGGTTCTGGATTCAACTTTTAAGGTACCCTTTAAAACGAGTGTATACTCATCAAACTGAGGTTTCTGACCTGGCTCCTTCCAACCTGGGAGAGAACTCATTTTAGCAATACTTATCGAATCTGTACTACTATTTACTCTACCAATATATTCTTCGATCACCTTTGGCTTGTTACCCGCAGACTCAATAATTGATGGTGAGATAATCTTTTTCATTACATTACATCTTATGAAGAATTATAAAATTTACGATTTTGAATGGAGATAGGCTATGCCAATAAAAAGAAATTGGATTGGAAGCCTGCCCCATGCAATTAACGGCGAAGTGTCTAAAGCAGCACCATTGGTATAGGCAAGATATATGTTAGCTGGATAGACTAAAACAAGTAACAAAATTAAACCATTTCCTGCAATAAATCTCATTTTAGGAATAAGTAACATAAAACCTAGTATTATTTCAGCGACACCACTAATTAGCACTAATTCATGTTTGTAAGGTAAAAAGGGTGGTACAATTTCCACATACCATTCTGAACGCCTAAAATGATCTATACCAACACCCATGTAAAAAAAGCTCATTATATATACAGATGAAATCTTTAATGTATTTAACATATCAGTTAGAAAAAAAAGCGTATAAGCTATTCAAATTTTTTACCGAAAAAATCGTACAAAATAGAAACCAGAAAGATTAAATAGAATATCAGCGAGTTTATTCGAAAAACTTTCATTTGCCCAACTATAAGGAACAATTAGTTCAAGTAATTCCCAACAAAATGAAATAGCTAAAACGTGGATGGTAGTGACTTTTGGGAATAATGCCAAAATACCATATTCAATAAAATGTATGATACTGTATAGATTTACAGGATCTTCAAAAAAAGTCGTGGACAAATCAAATCATTTACAAAATCATATAGATCTGATACTATTAGTTATTAATTTTTTTCCAAAAACCATTTTGCCCCTCTATTACAAAAAGCCAAGTATCACCACTAAAAAGATCAATTTTCATTACACTTTTCAGTTCAGTATATCCATTGATTACTGGATTATATTGTCTATAGTCAACATCAACTATCTGAAATCTTTGAGAGTTCAAAGGCTCCTGTCCCAAATTTTCATTGTCAAATTTATCCACGTTATCCAATGTTTCTTGATTTGTCCCTGACTGAAGCGATTCAAGTTGAGCTTGTAACCGATTTAATTCTTTCATTTGGGATTCCAAACTAGTCTGTCCAGAAAAAACGAAGAACATTATAGTAAATAAGAAAAAGGTTTTTAAAGCTAATTTTGATTTAAGCATAAATTGATCCTGATATATGTACTCTAAAAATTAAACATTATTTTACAAATATTTGATTTATCTTTAGTAAAACAAAAATGATTTAAATAAATATGAATATGTTTTTGCACATAAGTGAAGAGTCATTTAGTTAAACCATACACCTATACCCTTTTTACGGAGTTGTTCGCTTAACATTTTTTCTATGTTCTCTGCATCTTCTCTTGTAGGAATTGGGTTATATTTATCATAAAGTTCAGGCAAAAGTTTTATCCCATATTTTCTAGCATACCTATTCGATTTGTATCCCTCTTTGTGTTGTTCAAACCTCAAACTGGGTTTTCTGATTGACTGCCCAACATAAACACAGCCGCTGTTTCTTAAATACAATGGATTTCTTGAGCGGAACTTTTTAAGATTTGAAACGTTTTTTTCCAGTTCAATTACATACACATAATATTTACTAGCCATAAAATTGTCTTTACTTGTCTATGATTTTCGACCGAAAATAGTAATCAAGCCCAAGGCAAATCCCTAATCTGAAAGGAGTGATTATTACAAATAGTATTAAAAGAAATAATGATAAAACAATAATCATTTTGGGATTCATTTCAAAATAGAATGCTACCACAATAGGAAAAATAAATAAAGCGCGATCTATTATTAATAGAAAAAACCAATTGTCACCGTTATTCTCAATGAAATCTATACCACAATAATCACAAGATTTTTTCATCTTAAAACGAGTTAAAAATATTATTTTCCTTGAACAATTTGGACATTTCCCAAAAATTCCCCTCGCAACATATTTTATTAGAAGAAAAATACTGTTAAACATTTTAAAAAATAATTTAGTTTTAAATAACTTTATCTACTAAGATTGAGTTATATACTTTCATTTTCTTATTTTAATAAAGAACTGACAACTTAAACATGAACGGTAAAAAATTTATATCCTACCTATTTTTATTTTTTCTAGTTTTTTCTTTATTAATTTTTTTTAGTTTATATAACGGAGGGTGGTTTGATACTTTTTTAAGAGGCGGATTTAAAGAGCTTTATGGAAACTAAATAATTGAATTTAGTAAAAAATAATTTTATTTAATTAATAAAGGGATAGTAGGGAGTAATTAAACTCCCTACTATTGTACAACACTTGCCAATAACAAGGGTTGCTTATTCAAGAAATTTTTATTTAGCAAATATTATCTTTTTTGATAAGAAAATATTTTTGGATTTGACTACAGAAAAATAAACTCCGGAACCTACTTCTATTCCATCGGTGCCCAAAGCATTCCAACGAAAATTGTGTGTACCTCGCTCTAAAAATCCACTGAAAAGAGTATTCACAAGGTTACCTCTCACATCATAAATCTCAATAATAATATTTTCACTATTTTTCATTTCAATTGGAATATATGTATTAGGATTAAATGGATTAGGATAATTATTAGATAGCAATATATTTTCGGATGGGGTATTTTGAACATCAATTTCTAAAGTGATACAATCAGCATTATTTTCCCCAGGAGTAGGAGATGTATAACACCCAAAACCATCACTTGAGAAACTCTGAGATAGTTGAACACCATCCAACTCAACAGAAGCACTCAAAGAAATCACTTTTGTATTCCCAAGGGGATCCGATAACCAGACCTCGTCCCCCACGTTATTCAGATCAAAACTAAAACTTGAATCACTGCCTTTGTAACCAAGCCAGTATCCACTAGCAGGAACTACAACATTCTCAAAAATCAAATCAGCCATATCTTGGCTATTATCAAGTTTAAAACCTTCTAAGGAGCAATCATTTTCACCACTGTTATAAATCTCAATGTAGTCCACTGGGTTCCCAGCATTTTGAGCCTCAGAAACATACGTGTAATTTATATTACAGAGGTCAGTACCAGATTGGCCCAGAAGGTCAATAATTAAGCTCTCTAAATTGTCAGGTACACCGCTAGTTATATTTTGGTGAAGTACTAGGTCTCCATTTAAATCTAGCACAAATAAATCTCTTTGTGAGGCGTTCCAACTGCTCCAAACGTCATAAGGACTATCGTCTACGCAAACAGGAGAATTATTATTGTTAGTCCAATTTCCTGAGGATGAGCTTTGCGAAGCTTTCGCAATCCCAACCAATTCGATGTTATAACCTTGGGATTTCAGGTTGTCGTAAAGATTGTTTAACTGACCGAACCGGTTAGTACATGTCCCTCATGTAAAATGACCAAAATAATGAAGTGTAACATGATTTTGAAAATAGGTTGTACCTATTTCTTCTCCGTATGATAAGGAGGAAGAGTTCAGATCTTCTAAAGAATAATCATACTGTCCCTTAGCAAATGCTAAAAAGGTTATACAAAAGACTAAAAGTTTTATTTTTTTAAATTGGTGCATTATTTACCTGATAAATTAATAGCAAAATAGAAACAATTACCTTTTCTATTCAAACAGTATCTATAGATCTAAAACTTCTTCCAGATAAATCAGTAATACAATCATTTCCTTCATAATACATTGTTTTTGTAGTCCTTTTATTTTGAAAGACTCTTTCTGCATCTTCAATCATAGCTTTTGCAAGAATGTCAACATTAAGACCAAAACCAGAAATTTTTAAAAATTTATCCAAAATACTCTTATTTTCCATATTTCGAATTAACATTCCAGGTTTAAAAATAGAGATTTTTTGAAATGGATAATTAGAAATAATTGTTTGCTCTTTTTGACCCATTGTTTTTGAATAAAATAGAGGATGAATCCATTTTTTAGCCCATAGGTTGTGATTAGCTCCACTTGCAGAAATTAAAGAAGCATGCTTAATGTTACTTTTGGAAGCAACTCTTGCAGCTTCATTCGATATACCGTATTCAATCTCATAAAATTGATCAGGTCCACCCGCTTTCTTCTTTGTGGTTCCTATACAATTAAAAAATATATCATGATTTTTCCAATTTCTTTCTATTCGAGATAAATCTAGAAGAGAATCGATAACAATATGATTTATTTTATCATTTAATTGATTGGAATCAAGTTTTCTCCTACCAATAGATGTAACCTCAGAACACATATCATTTGTAGTTAATTGCTTTAGGACTTTACGCCCCGTTGCTCCAGTGGCCCCAATTATAATTGATTTAAACATAAAACCATTTCCCTGTTTCTTTTTTTTAAAAATATAAAAAGTTAGTCAAGAGTAACAATTATAGCTCCAACAAAGGATAACAAAATACCAATCTTTTTTTTCACAGTTAATGTATCTTTCAAAAAATAAACAGCCATTATCGATATTAGTACCGTAGACAATTGATTGTAGATAGCAGCTCTTCCAGCAAGAGTATATTTGTAACCGGCAAGCCATAAAATCACAGAAAGGTAGGTTCCAAAAAAGGATCCTCCCAAAAGAAAGATATTTCTATAACCATATTGAAAGGTAACATAAATAAATTTAAATCCTGATTTAAGAGTCATAAAAATAATAGCACTTATTAAACCAACCCCAAAACGAATCAGCGCTACCCAAAGAATAGGATTATCCACCATAATAGGTTTTACAGATAAGACAGATGCAGCAGTAAGAACTTGCGCCAGAGCGCCAAATAAGACACCAGTAAATAATTGAGAAGACGTAATTTGTTTTGGAAAATCATAGGTCGAAACCACGATACCTCCAAGAACCAAAAATGCACCTAAATATACATTTAATGTAATAATCTCATTAAAAAATATATATGCAATTATAAATACACTTGGAGCATATACGGTTGCAACTATTGCAGATAAGCTTGATCCTATTTGTTTTAATGATTGAAGAAAAAAAAGATCCGCAATTCCTACACCAATAAAACCACTGAACGCAAGAATTACTAAATTTTTATCAGAAAAATTAGGGTAAGGAATATCAAAAATAAAAATAGTTATAATGAAACCAATCACTCCAAAAGAATTTTTTACAATATTTATTTGTAACGGGTTTAATTTATTTGAAGACAATTCAAAAAGTATAACTGCGAAAGACCAGCATACTGCAGTAAGCAATGCGTAAATGTCACCCATTTTTAAAAACTATTTTCATGTATTTTGCATAAACAAAAAAGCCCCTTAAAAAAGGGGCTTTTTTTTTGAAAGGAACAAAAATTTAAACAGGCGATATATCTACTGCTTTTGGACCTCTTTCACCCTCTACAACTTTAAATTCGACATTATCGCCGTCTTTTAGATATATGTCATTTGATACACCAGATGAATGAAAAAAATAATCTTTCCCATCATCACCTGTGATAAATCCGTATTTCTTTTCTTTGTTGTAGAATTTGACTTTTCCGGTTTCCATTATTAAATACCTTTATTATTAATAGTATAAGTTAATTCTTTCAATGCTAACAACAAATAGTTGGATAACAATCTTTCCGTTATTAATAATGAAAGAAGACTACGAGAGTTACCAAGGTAGTATCTCGCCATGTCTTAAAAACTTTCCATTCGGAAATTCTTCATGCAATGCGAAAGATACAATTTTTTCAGTGCTCTCTTCTACGGTCAAACTTGCGTTACTACCTCCCATATCGGTCTGAACCCACCCTGGACATATAGCATTCACAGATATATCTCGTTTTTCTAATTCAACAGATAGAATCTTGGATAATGCATTCAATGAGGTTTTTGACAATCTATAAGCTAAGGAACCTCCTTCCATTTCATCTAATTGTCCCATCCCGCTTGAAACATTGACTATGCGACCGCCTTTTGGAATCATATCCAGTAAAGATTTAATTATACGTAGAGGCCCTAAGGTATTTGTTTGGAATGTTTTTAAAATCGATTCTTCAGATGTCTCAACTGCAGGAATTTCATATTGCGGAATTAATATACCAGCATTATTAAAGAGTATATCAATAGTATCCATTTTAGATTTAATTATTTTCTTAGCTTGATGAACACTTTCAAAATTATCAACATCCAGAACTACGTATTCTACCTTTTGACTTTTAAAATCTCTAATCGCTTCTTCACCCTTCGTACTTTCTCTTACAGAAAAAATCACATTATTATCTCTTCCTAAGATATTTACTAAACCCTTGCCGATACCACGATTCCCGCCAGTAATAAATATATTTTTATTTTTCAACATTTCAATATCCCTTTTTTTTAATCTTTTAAAACACTAAATAACTAATACTTAAAATTACAAAGCAAATTACTCGGGTCTTCTAAGCAATCAATCATCTCCTCATTTCCAGAGGATTTTTTTACAAAAACAAATTTTAAACTATGCCTATAACTTTTTAAAATATCGCGAATTTCAATAATAGACTCTGAATATTTTAATTCATGACTTGGAATATTTGCATTATGCGAAAAATAGTAATGGATACTTTTGCGACCAGTCTCATGTGCCTGTTTTAATGAATATTCAAGTAATTGATCTTTAGAGACATAATCGTAGACGTAATATGTATTTAATCTATCAAATTTCTGAGTAGTTACCTGATTTTGAGGAATAATTCCAGAGGACGAATTTCTATTGCATGATAAAAAAAACAAAAAAATTAATACCCAGTATACCTTCAAGTTTGTTATAGTTTAAAAATGCTTTTTTTAATCAGACGAAAAAGAAATTTCAAAGCTGATGACATTAAAGTTTGCTTTATTAGTGGATTTGACCGAAAAGATAAAAGTCCCTTAAAAATTGTATATAGTTGATCTTTATTAATTAAATAAAACTTGCGAACATAATGAATACAATACAAGATGAAAAAAGTAACTATGAGATATAAATAAATCACTTTAACCTATACTCTTAGCAAACATCACGATATTTTAAAGTTTCGACAAATTTTCAGCAAATTTCAATACTTGGACTAGAGCCATTCTGTGTTTTACATCTAACCTTTTAAAATTATTTACATCTCCAATAAATTTTAGATAAATTGCATCATCATAGAAAAACCTTAACAAATGCGACACTTGTGAATCAATTCTGACTTTATAAGATTCAGTAAAAAAATGTTTTTCTTTTTTTGTGCTTTTATGTTTTGGGAAAATCTCCCACTCCCACTTTTCACCCTTTGAGTTATATAGCTCAACGTATTTAAAGTTTATAGGTTGTTTTTTATTGTAAACCCTAAAATCAATTTCAGAAAAAGTTTGTTCACTGTTTTTGAAAGTTCCGGTTGTTATTATCAATGGTAAGGCTTTTAAAGAGCTGTTTAAATATTTATGGGTGTATGATAATTGGTTACTAATTCCGTATCTTGATTTAACAATTCCAGAAACATGAGAGGGATCTAAAAGTAAATTTAATGGATTGGAACATCCGGATATGAATAATATCAATAAAAACAATACTGTTTTCAATTTATTTTAGATCCATTTTTATAGTTAACTCTATTAATAAGGTCATAGTTCTTATAAGTCTATCAATTAAATTACAAATGAATTAATTTAAAAAATGAAAAAAACACAACTAAAAGAAAACCTTGAAATTGCCAAACCAAATATTGCCACCAGTGCATTTGTAGCCACAGGTGCCAAAATAATCGGTGCTGTAACACTAAAAAGAAATTCCTCTGTTTGGTACAATTGCGTACTTAGGGCAGACATAAATAGAATTGTTATTGGCGAAAGATCCAATATTCAAGATAACAGTACCATTCATTTAGAAAATGATCAAGGTGTCAAAGTAGGTGATGATGTTACAGTTGGACATAATGTAATACTACATGGATGCTCTATTCAGGATGGTGCATTAATTGGTATGGGTGCAATCATCATGAATGGAGTTAAAGTAGGAAAAGGTGCTCTAATTGGGGCAGGATCTGTTGTTATGGAACAGATGATAATTCCTGAATACTCGGTGGTGGTTGGTATTCCAGGAAAAATAATTAAGACAAGGACAGAAAAGGCTTATAAAGATAATGTGAAGTGGGCAAAAAAGTATGTCAAACTATCCAAAATTCATAAAAATCAAAATTGATTATTTTTCTTTTACAAAACCTTTGCTCCATTACAATTAATACGATATTCGTAATAATCCTCTTTTTGGAGGACAATACCATTTGGATCTAAGTCAATACCTTTCTCTTTAGCAAGGTGTACTTTCCAATTTATTGCTTGGTCTTTAGACAAATCTAGTCTAACAAAAGTTCCTTGGACAGTTACGTTATGATTTTTTGCAGATAGCGGGAAAACAATTTCACCATCTGTTACTTTAACACGTATGGGACCAGCTTGGTTTTTATCAGATATCTGAATCCAGCACCCCCTCATTGGACATACATCATCAATTACACCTGAGACTAAAACATTTTTGTTTAAGTATTCATCAGGCTTATTTAATATTTCATGGATTTGCTGAGCAACTCCCTTTTGCATATGATTTCCATAATGCCCTTGTGGATGTTCTTTTTTTAATAAATCTAATTCTGATGGTTGCTTAGTGCATCCAAAAAATAATATTATAAAAAGATATGGCTTGAAAAAATTCATTTGGACAATAGGATTTTATTATTTCTCATTAAAACTACAAAATTATCTTAAAATATAATATGACAATTAATTTTTACTTATTAACGACAAATCCCTCCCATTTGCGCATATAATTAATAAAAACATCACTTAATTTTGCTTTTTTTAATTGTTTGCTAGAAAAAGGTCCTCTTGGAGGGTCATATTTTGAATCTATTATGTTGTTTGCCCAGTCTGGATATGGAATTGCTGCTCTAGCGACACCAATAAGATCTGCTCCTTGGCCCATAGCATTTTGAGCATCTTTAGATGACCATATATTTCCTGTGGTGATAATTGGTGGTAGATTTTGGATCGATCTTGTAAACCATTCTGTCAGCCGTTTGGAGTTTTTAGGATATTCAGAAGAATGGGCATAAATATCCCAGCAGGATAAATGAATAAAGTCTACATCCAACTGGCTCATTTTCTTTACAAGCTCAAGACTATCGTCTAATGATATACCTAATCCTTGAATTTCAGGTGACAGTCTGATTCCTACTATAAATTTTTCAGGAACATGTCTACGAATAGATTTAAAAATCTCAAGCAGAAAACGGGAACGACCTTTTAAAGCTCCCCCCCATTTATCTTTACGTTTATTTATAGTTTTTGAAAGAAACTGTGAAATTAAATAGCCATGTGCACCATGTAATTCTACTCCATCAAAACCAGAGTCTACACAACGCACTGCCGCAGAGGTAAATTCTTTAATAATTCTATTGATATCATTTTGGGATGCCTTTGTAGAAAATCCAGACTTTGATTCTTTACACTCTACTTTATCAGCAGATATTGGTTGCATGCCTGTAAGATATTCAGGAGATCGGATACCACCATGAAATAACTGAGCAAAAACGAGGCAATTATAGCGGTGAATGCTTTGGGTAAGCTCTGATAAGGAAGGAATAAACTTATCATCAAAAAGACCAAATTCGCCTTTCCATCCTTGGCCATATTTCGAAATATGTGTTGCGGCAGTAGTAATAATCCCAAAGCCACCCTGAGCCCTTCTAGAAAGCCAATTAATTTCATCTTTTGATATAGTTCCATCTTCAAAACTTTGCTTATTCGTCATTGCTGCAAGAACAGTACGATTTTTTGATTGGACTCCAGATCTTTTAAATAAAAAGTTTGAATTCGGATTAAACATTATGGCTCTTAAGTTAAAAAAGTGGGCGTGAGATTTCCTTTTAGAGGTCAGTAATGATAAAAAAGGTAAAAAAGCTACTTTCTTGGTTTACGATATTTTTTCCAATGATTTTTAGGTTTTTTATCACCAAGGATAAATTTTTCAACATTTTTTAGTATTTCTAGAAAAGTGATACAATGCTCCTTAATTATCTAATGCAATA
This sequence comes from Fidelibacterota bacterium, assembly GCA_045568995.1. Classification (GTDB taxonomy): domain Bacteria; phylum Fidelibacterota; class Marinisomatia; order Marinisomatales; family UBA1611. Next base: position 43,741 of record JBJKZY010000009.1, read on the forward strand.
TATTACAAACATAATAATAAAAAATAGGTATTATCTAAATTTTGATATGCAATTTTATTTTTGAAAAGATCCAAGTAAAAACAATAATTAAAAATGCGAATAGTGCAGATTTGATTAATCCTGCTATTCCTGTGGTAAATGCAATAGGAATTGTCCAATTTGAGAATGAGATCATATTGTAGTAATAATAAGGTATAAGGTAACAAGTTAGAGTTGAGGTTCCAGCAATATTTATGTATTCAAACCATGAAAATTTTCCTTTTTCATCTACAATCCAATATATAATAACAAAAAATAAAATTGCCGACGACAAAGAAATGAAGATCCATGAAGGTGTTCCTTTGATCTTGCTAATAGCAAAGAGGTTTTTAAATACAGACCCCCCAAGAATATTATCATACCAATGCCAGAAAGAAAGATACAGCGCCTTTTGATATTTGATTTACCTTCAAATTTATTAATTAGCAGTGAAACAATAATTCCCCCAAAAGTCAATGCTTGAAGGCCTCCATTACCTGGAATCCATTGATCACCTTGCCAAGAAAAAATATTATATGCAAATCCGCTACTGCTTATAATATTTAGTAGAATACACATAAAAAACGCAATCATATTTCCAATAATTGAATTTTGAATAAATAAATAAGCACATGATGTTATTAAATATACCCACCCTATGAGGCCTAATATTCCCCACCAGTGGGTCTTGAAGCCAATTTGACTTCCATTATAATCCTTTCCTGAAAAAAGGAAAACCATAAAGAATAAAATCAATATTCCTGAAAATCGCAAAAAATTATATAATAGCTTATTTTGTTTAATTATATCAGAATAATCATTCCAAATCATAAAAAATGCAGAAGTACATAATATTACAAAAACTGGTTTAATAATTAAGGGATGTTCATGGTTAAACATCTCCATATTCATGTGAAACAATCCCATTGTAATTAAGGCTGCACTTCGAAAAATAATATGTTTAAATAAGAGACCTGTAGTTTCACCCTTTTTCAGTCTATTGGAGACTGCAAAAGGGATAGATAATCCCATAACAAATAAAAACCAAGGAAAAATTAGATCAGAGAAACCCAAATAATCCTCTTCTGCTAAAGCATGTTTGAGCCATTTTGGTATAGATGTAAGAGTCCAAAAGTCATTAACCCAAATCATCAAAACCATAGTTACGGATCTGAAAACATCAATAGAAAGAATTCTATTATTATTCAAAATTTACCTACGCGCTGCCCCATTTTGACTACGGAGTTAATTGATATATTACTTGACCAGTTAATTTTATTTTTCCCAAAGCATATCACAACTGTTGATCCCAACATAAAACGACCAATTTCATCTCCCTTTTTTAAAAAAACACTGTCTTTCCCAATTGATGGATATATAAATCTTTTAATTTTTCCTTTATTAAAACAATTACCTTTTTCCCATTGAACAGTAATACCTGATACAATCATAGCACCTACTAGTACCACTGACATTGGACCTCGAACTGTGTCAAAAAAGCATACCAAGCGCTCATTGATAGAGTATAAATTTTTCACAGTTCTTGTAGTAATTTTATTAACAGAAAATAATTTTCCAGGAATATAAACCATTTTACTTAGTTTGCCATCAATTGGCATATGAACACGATGGTAATCTTTGGGGGACAAATAAATAGTTGAGAACAAACCATCTTTAAACTTTTTAAAATATTCTTTATCATTTCCTAGAAAGCTTAATAGATTGAAATAAATACCTTTCGCTTGAATTATTTTCCCAGAATTAATATTCCCTATTTGACTTACGACCCCATCAGCTGGAGATATAATACTGTGAATATTTTCATCTATTGGTCTTGATTCGGGTTTTAGTTCCCTGGTAAAGAAGCTATTAAAGCTAGAATACAATTCGACATCTTCATAAATGGCTTCTTTCAAATTGACATTATATGTTTTTTGAAAATTTTTAATAAAAAAAGTTTTTATATAATAGTTCTGTGATTTTGCAAAAAAACCTATTATTTCCGAAATAAGTTTTTTAGGAGCCAAATACTGAAATAGAATAAATAAGTAATTATCCATGCCTTAAACTCATATGAAAAAAGAAATATTTGCGCTTTGGAAAAGAAACCATCGAATGAAGTATTGGTCTGAATTTAGATCAATTTCTCAAATTCATTTAGAATATCTTTAACTGATTGGTCACGGAATTTCTTTTCTTTATTCACAACAATATTTCTTGGATAAACAATCGTACCTAAATGCTCTAATTGAGATCTAAAAGAAGTCAAAAACTTAAAACCTGCCCCACCACTATGAGTTGCAATAATTGCTTTTTTATTAACAAAGGCACCTCTCCAATTATCTGTAGTAACCGACAACCAAGTAATTGCATTCGTTAAGATAGGTGGTGATCCACCGTTGTATTCAGGTGCACAGAAAATAAAACCTTTAGACTGAATAAATATTTCACTCAGATTTTCAACCAAACCTGATTTAATGATTTTAGTTTTTGGCACATACAGCGGCATCTCAAAATCCTCTAATGAAATTATTTCATTATCTCTGCTTACATAATCTCCAATTTTTTTTGCCAAGGACAGATTATTGCCTTTTGTGGCTGATATAATTAATATTTCAATCATTAAGAAATCTACAAAGCATTATATAAACAAGAAAGATTGACTGTGGATAGACTTGATTTAAGAAATGTATATATTTTTAGTTTTGGAGCTTTTTGAAATGTTTATCTAGCCACATCAATGCGATAATAGTTTTAGAATCTTTTATCAGACCTCTAAATACCATATCTAAAGCCATTATAAAATCAACTTCTATAGTTTCCACGAACTCATCATGGTCGGTATTAGGACTACCCATTTTCAGATTCTGAGCAAGGTAAATCCAAATTATTTCATTCGCAAATCCAATAGCTGGATAAATAGATGTTAAAAGGGTCAGTTCTTTAGCTTTATAGCCAGTTTCTTCTTTTAACTCACGATATGCACATTCTTCCGGATTCTCGTTTAGATCAAGTTTCCCAGCTGGAATTTCAATGCTCTCCTCTTTTACTGCATATCTATATTGTTTGATAAGTATTATTTTATTTTCTGAAAGGACCGGTAGACAGCATGCTGCTCCTGGATGATGAATCCATTCCCTATATCCAATTTTCTTATTTGGTAACGATACTTTGTCTTTTCGTACGTCCAGTAATTTTCCTTTATAGATTTTATCGGATCGAATAGTTTTTTCTTCTAGAGTTTTCATTTGCATACTTTACTTTTTATATTTTCGTTATCAAAATAATTATAACATGAAAACAAAAAACCCCACAATTTGTGGGGTTGAATGCTTAAGAGTTTTTGAAATAAATTTTACAAAAAATATAAATTTATTTCTTCTTAATTTTTTTGCTAATTGGAAATGCAATTAATAAGCCTGCAAAAGCGCCATAAGCTGTAGTATTAAGAGACGATGATGTCATCGAGCAAACAGTATCACAACCTAAAACAGAAGCATATGCAAAACCAGCAGCAGCCCCAATAGCAGTTATTATTAGTGTTATTTTCATGTTATATATTAATAAAATTGAGACTCTTAAAAAAATTAAATATTTATTTATAGATTTAATAGTGCATCCTTTCGCCTAAATACTTAAGCTGAACTGCCTGCCCTCCACCGCCAGTCATATTAACTTTTAAAGTATCCCTTCTTGTAAAAACCTTTTTAGTAAAATCATAGAGATCCGGTTTCTTTTCTAGATCTGTTTGTTTGCCATCTGAATAAATTGAGGCTTGATAAATTCCTTCTTCTAAAAAAGATAGCTTTAATTGAAAAGATCTACTATTTTGATTCGTAATTGACCCAATATACCAATCCCTACTTTGCCTATCTTTCCTTGCTATAGTGAGATAATTTTCGATTTCACCATTTAATACAATTGTGGTATCCCAGCTAACTGGAACAGCTTTTATAAATTCAAAGGCAGGGTGATTTTTATAATTTTCAATAAAATCAGAAGCCATTTGTAAAGGACTATTTATCACAACATATAGTGCTAATTGCTTTGCTAAAGTTGTACTTATTCTTTGTTTAGGTAATAAGGGATAACCATTCACAAAATCTGGATCGGAGCTATTTAAATTTTGATAGGGAATTTTGATAATATTTTGGCCTATAAGATCACCCGAAACTGTTATTGATAAATCTCTATTTTTTTTATCTGTAAGCGATTCTATGATCCAGATATTATACTTTTCCAATTCTGGAAGATCCGCCGTTACTCCCCATTCCCAATCCCCAACTTGAAAATTTTCTTTTATCGTCCAAGTTTTAATTTCTTTTCCATTAGTATAGTCCTTGGTGAAATCCATTTCCTTATCTATCCAAATAGATTCACTACTTTTAAACCTAAGATTCGTGTATTTATTTCCACTATCGATAACTGTAAATGTAACAGGGAATTCATCATTATTATGATTATCAATATTTTCTAGTAAAAGATCAAATATTCCTGGGGTAAAATCCATAGGTGAACCAATTAATCTAGTAAAAGGGAGGATAAGAGTATGATTTGGAGGATTCCCCCCTGGCCAAGCATTGTATTCCATTCCCCTTGCACCCTCTCTGGTTAACATATTGGGATAAGTTCTTCTCTCGCCAGTGTCTTTTATAGGTTCATGGAAGTTAACACCAATTTTATATTCAAGAGCCTTTTGAAGCACTTTTCTAAAATAACTCACACCATATTGGCTGTAATGATAATGTTTTTGATCCAACTTTGCACCAACATGTCCAATTTTCACATTAGCAACGCCTAATTTATTCAAAAAAGAAAACGCTGAATCAATCTGAGTTAAATAATTTTTCGTGTCCCCACTTGTTTCATGATAAAGTTGCAATGATACACCTTGCTTTTTTGCATATTCATGAATAAGGAGCAGATCAATATCTGGTGTGGACTTTGTAAAACTTATAGTGACTGAATCCTTTGGAAACAATCCTTTCCAGCCTGAAGACCACCCCTCAATAAGGACTTCATCAAAACCATGTTCCGAGGCAAAGTCAATATACTCTTTAGCTCTTTGATTTGTAGCTCCATGTTTAGGACCCTCTCCCCAAGTCCATTTCCCTAAAATCATACCCCACCAAATTCCTATATATTTAGATGGTTTTATCCAAGACGGATCTTCAACTATGCTTGGCTCATTACAATTCAAGATTAGGTTGGATGAAACTAGTTCTTTTGCCTCTTTTGAAATAATTATAGTTCGCCAAGGACTTTCAGAAGGTAATTCCATTCTTACTTTATCCCCATTTGGCCATGGAGCTAAATCACAATTCAGGACATTATCTTCACTAAAAATTTGCATACTGGAATAATCTTTTAAATTTGCTTCGTGAAAACTCAAATGCGTACTATCAGCATATTTGATAGTAAATGGGGTATGAACAGTATCCATTTGTGATATTTTTGTATTCCTATAAAGATGCTCGTACCTATTTTCCGTATATGCAGGAGTCCACCAAGATTGGGCATCCTCAATTAACGTAAACTCTGTTATTTCGTCTGAGATAACCAAAGAATCATCATTAACTAGACCCTTATCTAATTGGTAACGAAATGCAATACCATCATCATAAACTCGAAATAAGATATTTCCCATTTTTATATTTTTATGATTTTTAAATGTTATTTCGGCCTCATTGAAATGGTTCTTAATTTTTCTAGTTTCTCCCCAAGGTAATTCCCAAACATCCTTGTAAGATTCTAAATCAAATGTTTTTAAAAAACTTTGGTCAGGAAACTCTTTCCCATTTTTAAATATTAAACCTAATTTTGATTTTGCAATTACATATTTATCATTATATAAGACGCTATAATTAAAGTGCTTTCCTTCTTCAAAAATATTTACTTTAATTTCACCATTCGGCGAATTAATTGTAATATTTTGCAGATTCTGACTACAGCTCAAAAGAAAAGATCCAAAAAGATAGAGATATGTTTGATATTTAATGAGTTTAGAACCTTACCTTATAGAATCCATATTAAGAAATATAGTTATTCCTTATCCTGAAAAAAAAACTTAATGGGAAAGTGAAATCTTTTGCGCCAAAAGCTTTCATTATGGTCTTCCCCTTCAAATTTTTTGGTTATCCAATTTTTACCTTTTTTATATCCTTTGCGCATCATAAGCGTATCCACTTCTATCTGAAATTGCTCATAAAGACTATCTAAGCCAACAGTACCATGGTCAAAATAAATTTTATGGGATTCAGGGCTTGGTAAATTATTTTTTAAATACTGAATAAAAACACCATCTAAGGCAGGCCAGTGCGTAGAAAAGCATGCTGCCTTTCCAAATATGTTTGGGTATTCACAAATTGCATATGCAGAAATAAGTCCTCCCATACTTGACCCAGCAAGATATGTATGACTTCTTCCTTTTTTTGTTTTGTAGTGTTTATCGATATATGGTTTTAACTCTTTTACTAAAAATTTTAAGAATAGATCGGAGGAGATACCGTGCTTTCGATAGCCCTCTTGAACCCACTTTCCCTCATTAGGAATGCGTTTCTCAATTTCTTTTTTAGGCTTTGCGGGCATATACTCTGAAAATCTTTTTATTCCCGAATTAAATACTCCAACTACCATCACAGGAGGGATATCTCCTATGTTAATTAAGCTATCTAAAGTTTCATCTACCTGCCAACCATGACTATATTGATTATTTATCCATCCTTTTTTACCATGATATATGTTTTGCCCATCAAACATATATAATACTGGCAAAGCTAAAACCTCATCATAATTTGCGGGTAACCAAATCTCAATATCTCTATGAGTGACATATTTTGAAGGGAAATTTTTATATACAACATATGTTTGAGATTCTATTTTATCATTCTTAGAAGCCAAATCATTATTATCACAAAAATTGAAAAAAAGGCAAACTATCAAAATAAAATACAATTTATAAAAAAGAATCTTCATCAAATAACTTTACAAATTCTATTTATCTGATACTTTAGATAAGTAGAACACAATAGCATATAAAACAAACATACCATACAAAACATAAGGCGGGAAAAGACCACCTGATTGATCAACAAAATTTTCATAGATAACTAATCCAATAAATAAAATCCCAATCAAAAACTTAAGTATCTCTATATAATTTTGATTCATCTTATGATTACAAAAGATTTTTTTTAACAAAGGTGCTCATTTATTTCAACTTTTCAAATTATCAGCTTGGTCAGAAATACTATTTAAAGGATTAATACCATAGGCATTTTTTTCAGGATCACCTTTCGATAAACAGGTCCAATAATGATAAGGAACAAGACCAACAATAGTTAAAGGCAAAAGGATAAACCAGCCAGACTTACCCGTATCATGCAATCTTCTAACCGTTACTGATATCGTTGGCAACAGAAAAACAAAATACACAAAACTGAATAATCTACTTTCAAATGGCGCTAAAAAAGGTCCTTCATTATTATTTGGTTCTATATTTTGGACATCATTACTGTTGAAATATGTAGACTCTACAGGATTTGGAGGATCCATTTCTACAGCAAATAAAAAAATAAAAAATAAAAAAACCATCCAGTAGTTATATTCTGATCTAATAGATCTTCCACTGAATTGGAGTACGTTTTTTAAAACTGATTTTATCGCCTCAAGAAAATTCAACTTACACCTCTACAATGTTAAAATGTATAGAAAATTATTAAAACCCAAAATACCAAGGAATACAATAATATTAGTCCAACTTACTTAATGTGTTTAATTGAATATATACAAAACATAATAATAAAAGCAGTCTAAGTGTCCATAATATCGTTCGAATCCAATTCATTAAAATAAGTTGATCGACTACCAATTCTTGATAACCAAAAATTAATTTATTATGAGCCTTTGTAAAAAAAACTCCAGTTATAGACCAAATTAAAATAAGAATAACGAGCGATGAGATGAGAAAGTAACTCTTGGAGCTTTTATCTAATAGTAACATCATACCTGTAATTAATTCACCTAACATAAAAGGAATTACGATTATTGATATCTTATTCATATGGAACTTTTGAAAAGCAGTATACAATTCCTTTTCAATAAAATGAAAAGATGGATAATGAACAATTTGGATTACCCATATTACCCCAGTCATCACTGAAGAAAAAATTAAATGGGCTACCAATACTAAAACGAAATTATTTGGAAGCATATAGTTTATACAATAATATGAATGTTCTCTTAAAGCGATACAAAATTAACAAGAAAAAATTATTTTTCGAAAAAAATTACAATTTTCCTAAAATAAAATACCCAAGGAATCCAAATAGCTCATAAAAAATTCTCTTTGAAGAACTAAGTCCTCTGATGCTGGGGATAAAATTATTTAATTTAAACATTTCCTTATTAGAAGCTTGCGCCTTTTGAACCGAAAGCAAATCAGCATCTGTACCTTGTTTTTCAAATAATCCATTTGCGCGCCTCATATGAGATTGGCTTGTGATTAATAAAATATTATTCAATTTTAAATCTTTATTGAAATTCTTGAATTGAGTTGCTTCGTCCAATGTGTTTTTTACCTTATTTCCATATATAACGAATTGACTATTTTGCACACCATTTTGAAATGCAAAACTTTTTACTAATTCACTAGTATCAAATGAACCCAGATCGGATTGCGGAACGAAGTTTCCGTAATAAATTTTTTTCACTTTTCCTAAAATGACTAAATCTATTCCTTTAAAAAACCGTTCTGCTGCACGATTAAACATAAAATAATTTTGAGATCGAAAACTGCTTGTGCTATTCTCAGACTCTTTTAAATACCATTGGCTATCCACTCCCCCACTTAGAACAACTGCACATTCATATATTTTATCTTCATCATATGTATCATCAACGCTCCATACTTTATAAAACAAAATACCTGTCATGGGAATACTTAATACATAAAAATAAAAAATAAAACCGATGAAGATTTTTCCTGTTTTTTTTTGTTTAATAAAAAACAGTATTAGTATAAAAAATTGTAATACCGGGTTTATAAAAAATTTTACGACTTCTTGGAGCATCAGTTTACTTTATTAAAAAAATTTTATACCAACAAGTCAATAAACAGGATGCATTCTAAAATTCATAGAGTCGAAATATTGGATTCTATTGGGTATTGTTTTTTCTATACTATCTTTTAAGGTTTTGGAAATCCTGTCCTTTTTATATCGAATTGCAAAATATGGTAAATAACTTTCTGATATATCTTCCCTTTTGGGGTTTTCTTGTGCATATGTAGATATAAATCCGCAATCTTTATTTTGGGCTTTAATCCAATTAGGATGCAT
>JBJKZY010000010.1:0-52093 GCA_045568995.1 Fidelibacterota bacterium
GGTATCTCAGAGTCAACTTTATCGGTTCCAATCTCCAATAAGATTTCATCCATTGCTATTGAATCACCTACTTGTTTTTTCCATTCTAAAATCGTTCCCTCTGTAATGGATTCTCCCATTTTAGGCATAACTACATCAATGATCATCTAATACTCCAATAATTCTTCAATTGCATTTGATATATCTTTTGTTTGCGGAAGTATTTTTTCTTCAATAACCCAATTAAATGGAATAGGAGAATCTTTTGCAGTAACTCTTTTTATCGGTCCATCAAGATATTCAAAAAAATTTTCACTTATTATAGCAGAAATCTCCGCTCCCGGTCCATTCGTTAAATTATCTTCATGTACAATAAGAACCTTTCCTGTTTTATTAATTGAAACTTCCAAAATATCAAAATCGATTGGATTTAAAGTTCTGAGGTCAATTATTTCAACAATATTTTCTTCTAACAACAACTCTTGTACGGCTTCAACTGACTTCTGTACCATCGCACCCCAAGTAACTAATGTTAAATAATTTCCATTAGATACCAAGCGACCTTTCCCAAAAGGGATTATGTAGTCAGAGTCTGGTTCCTCCGTTGCAGCATAACCCTGCCGGTATAGACCTTTATGTTCCATAAACAAAACCGGGTCATCCATTCTGCAAGCCATCTTTAAAAGACCTTTGGCATCTAAAGCATTAGAAGGATATGCGATATAAATGCCTGGCATATGAATGAAATAGCCATCAATAGACTGGCTATGGCAAAGTGCACCGTGAATATATCCACCAACTGGGACTCGTATGACCATAGGACAAAACCAATCATTATTGGAACGATAACGCATTGTTACAACTTCATTGCGAATCTGCATCATTGCAGTCCATATGTAATCTCCAAATTGAATTTCTACAACTGGCTTATAACCAGCAATCGCCATGCCTACAGCTGTACCAATAATAGAAGACTCCGCTAAAGGAGAATTGAAAACTCTTTTGTTACCAAACCTTTCTGATAGCCCTTTTGTTGCTGTAAAAACTCCTCCTTTTGGATCTGCGATATCTTGTCCATAAATAACCATCTTTTCATTCAATTTCATTTCTTCATGCAATGCATGATTAATAGCATCAACAATAACTATCTGTTTAGAAATAGATTTATACTCTTTTTCTTTAGGAAAAGAGGAGTCACTATAGATATGATCAAGAGCAGTGTTTGGATCAGGATGTTGTTGTTTCTCTGCCCATTCTGCATCAAAATCAATTTTGGTTGAGACCTCATCCCTTATTTTTTCAAATTCTTTAAGTACTATAAAATTTGCTTTTAAGCATTCTTTTTCTAACTTTTCAAGTGGGTCTTTTTTTAGATCTTCTTTAAGCGCTTTTTCTAAACGATATTTTCTTTGATCATCTGAACTAGAATGCGGTAACAACCTAACCACATTTGAAATTACTACAGATGGGCCTTTACCTCTTCTTGCTCTTTGAAAAGATTCTTTAAAAGCAAGGCTTGTCTCGAAGTAATCACTTCCATCTACATTATATCTTGCCAAGTTTTTATAACCAGATGTCATAGCATATACGGTATCGGCCGTTTGATCAGATCTGTGAGTAGATATTGCATATTCATTATCTTGAATATGAAAGATAACAGGAGCTTTAGCATTACTAGCCCAATTAATGGCCTCATGAAAATCGCCTTGGCTTGTTGTTCCTTCACCTGAAGAAACATATACTACATCATTTGTTTTGCTCATTTTTCTAGCTAGTGCGCAACCTACTGCTTGAAGAAACTGAGTCCCTGTAGGGCTTGACTGACTTACTATTCGTAATTTTTTATGTCCATAATGCTGAGGCATTTGCCTACCACCAGAGTTGGGATCATCAGCTCTTGCAAGAAAAGAAAGTAACTGCTCCTTTGGTGTCATCCCAATTCCAATACAAAATGCGCCATCCCTATAATAAGGAAAAGACCAATCTTGATTTGGCCTCATTAAGCTCGCAGCTGCTAATTGAGCAGCCTCATGACCAGATGCTCCAATATGGAAAAAGCTTTTGCCCTGCTTTAGAAGTATTAGCATTTTTTCATCAAGTTTTCTAGATATAATCATTTTTCGGTAAAGATCTAGAATCTGATTTTTTGAGTAACCCTGAAGTTTAGCCATTTTTATTCCCGCTTGTAAACAACTCAAGAAAAATTTTCGATACGGAATTTTTTATTTTTTTTATTCTTAACTTTTTATTAAGACACTCTTCCATAGAAGTGACATCATAATCAAATATACCACAAGGTATAATTCCATCATAATAGGAAAGCTGAGGACACACATTTATTGAAAATCCATGCATAGTTACCCATCTGCTTATTCGCACCCCTTGGGCTGCAATTTTTTTATTTCCTACCCAAACACCGGTCAAACCCTTTATTCTACTACCTTTTATATCAAATTCTTTAAGCACTCTTATGGTAAGCTCTTCAAGTGTTCTCATATACCAACTTACACTTTTTTTATAATTTCTTAAATCTATAATTGGATAACCTACTAGTTGGCCCGGGCCATGAAAAGTTACATCCCCACCTCTTTCAATATTATGTATTTCAACAGATTTATCTCTACTTTGTAATAGATGATTTCTATTTGCATTTTTTCCCAATGTATATACTGGCTCATGCTCAACAAGAATCAATGTATCCTGTGCATCTCCAGTAATTCTTTGATTTTGCAATTTTTTTTGCAAGGACAAGACACTCTTATATTTTTTAAACCCAAGATCTTGAATAAGTATTTTCTGGCTTTCTTTTAGATCCATTATTATTGATGAATCGCAGATCCAAAAGCGTCCATAGCAGCTTCCATTACTGCTTCAGACAGAGTAGGGTGAGCATGCATAGTTGTAGCTAAATCTTCCCAAGTGGATTCTAAGGCTTTAGCAATATTCAATTCAGCAATCATTTCGGTCGCTCCAGCACCAATTATGTGAGCCCCAATTAGCTCACCGTATTGGTCATCAAAAATTAACTTTACAAAACCAAACGTATCGCCAACTGCCATGGCTTTCCCACTAGCTCGAAAAAAAAATTTCCCCACTTTGATATTGTGACCTAGGTCTTTAGCTTTAGATTCAGTGAGACCTAAAGATCCAACTTGAGGTTGACAATATGTACAATTAGGAATATTCAAATAATCAATTTCATGAACTCTTTTCCCACCTATAAGATCCGCAACCATGTGCCCTTGTGCTGATGCCTTATGAGCTAACCATGGGGGACCTGCAACATCACCAATAGCATAAATGTTTGATATATTTGTTTGGCAATGATTATTTATAATAATTGCACCATTTTCAGATTTAACTCCAACACCATTTAATCCGATATTATTAGTATTCCCTTCAACGCCAATTGCTAATAAGGCAATGTTTCCATCAATATGGAAATTCCCACTTTCTGTTGCTATATTTACTCTAATCTTAGTTTTTAATTTATCTATGCTTTGGACCTTAGAGTTGTTGTGAATCTTGATTCCCGAAGCTATAAAACTATCTTTTAAGGCAACAGATATTTCAGAATCTTCCATAGGTAAAATTCTTTTTTGCAATTCAATTATCTCCACATCCGCCCCAAAACTATTAAAATAAAAAGCAAACTCACACCCAATTGCACCAGATCCAACTATTATAATTTTTTTTGGTATTTCAACTAAATTCAAAGCCTCTTTTGAACCAATGATATACTTACCATCCATTTTTATATTTTGAAAAGTCTTTGGTTTAGCTCCAGTTGCAATTAAAATGTTTTTAGCAGATATTTGCTTATTTCTACTTTTTTGGATTATGTTTATATTATTTTTTGATTCTAATTTTCCGAATCCAGTAAAATGGGAAATGCTGTTTTTTTTCATTAAAAATTCAATACCCTTACTCAACTGTTTCGCTACTGATCTACTCCTATCTACATTTTTTTTAAAATCTATAGAAATACACTTTATGTCAATTCCATACATATCTGCTTTTTTTACAGTTTGATATACCTCGGCATTTTTCAATAAGGCTTTCGTGGGTATACACCCCCAATTAAGACATACACCGCCTAATTTATCTTTTTCTATAATACAAACTTTCTGTCCTAACTGTGCTGCTCTAATTGCAGCAACATATCCTCCGGGCCCGCCGCCAAGGACCGCTAAGTCAAAGTCAAACAACTAATCTGTCCTTCTACTAATTATAGATAAAAATTCCGATCTGGTTTCTGCAGATTTTTTAAACTGTCCAGACATGGCGCTTGTAGAAGTAAAACTATTTTGTTTTTCAACTCCCCTCATTTGCATACACATATGCCGCCCTTCCATTACTACTGAAACTCCTTTGGGATTCAAAACACTATTTATAGCATCTGCAATTTGGTGCGTAAGACGTTCCTGGACTTGTAATCGTCTTGCGAACATATCAATTATTCGAGGTATTTTTGAAAGACCTATTACTTTTCCATTTGGTATATATCCAACATGTACTTTACCAAAAAAGGGAATTAAATGATGCTCACATAATGAAAAAAATTCAACATCTCTTACAATAACCATATCTCTTGCATCTTCTTCAAAAATAGCATCATTTATAATTACATTTAGATTCTCTTTATAACCTTTCGAAAAAAATTCCCAAGCTTTTGATACTCTATGGGGTGTTTTAATAAGACCTTCTCTATTTGGGTCTTCTCCTATCTCTTTTAATAATTGTTTTGTTATCTCTTCTATTTTACTAATCATTTTGTTGTTCCTAATATTTTGCTATCTCAATTTTTCCTTTTAATAGGTGAATTACACCGTAAATAATTGGTGTATCAATTAATGCCACCATAATCTTAAAAAGAAAGCCATTTTCAAGAAGAGGCAAAAATCTGCTCCATTCAATCACACCAGCTGAACATAGTAATATAAGAACTGCAGCTGTATCGACAAATTGGCTAACAAATGTTGAACCATTATTTCTCAGCCAAAGATGCTTTCCTTTAGTCAACTTTTTCCAGAAATGAAAAACCCTTACGTCAATGAATTGAGCAGATAAATATGCTATCATTGATGCGAAAACAGCAGGACCCTGCAATCCAAATACTTTTTCAAATAATTCATTATTCACTGGAGACCAAGGTGTGTTAGGCACATAATTTGCAAGGAGAACAACGCCCATAACAAATACACTTGCAATTAATCCTGAAATAACTACTTGGTCAGCTTTCTTTTTACCATATAACTCAGAAATTAAATCTGTGACTAAAAATGTTATTGGATAAGGTAAAATCCCTACAGACAATTCGAATGTATAAAGTCCAAATGGTGTCCACGTGAAAAATTTTTGAAATATTAAATTACAACTAACTAATGAAGCTATAAAAATTCCAGCTAGAATTAAGTAAAATCGATCTTTAAATTCCATTTTTATCCTGGACCGTAATAGTCAGTATGAATGGAATGAGTTTCAACTAATCTTATCCTATAAAGTTCGACTCCTTCAAGGTATTTAGAAATCTGCTCCCATACCCAAACTACAATAACTTCTGAAGAAGGTTGTTTGCCTTTAAACCATGGTATATCTTGTTCTATTTGAGAATGGTCAAGAATATTAACAACCTTGGATTTTACAATTTCGTTAGCATGACCAAGGTCAACCAACCATCCAGTGTCAGGGTTTACAGGACCAGTCATGGATACTTCTAAAACATAATTATGTCCATGATTATTGTAATCTTTTCCAAAAACCTCATAATTTTTTTCATCACTCCAGTGATCATTACCATATTTATGAGATGCGCAGAAGTGATACTTTTTTGTTAAAATTGGATTTGCCATATATTTTAAAAATATTTGTTTTTGTTTTAGAAAAAATATCTTGATTTTGTTAAAAATAAAATTGTTTTTAAATGAAAAAAAATGTTTTAATTATATTGTTTTTAACATTCTATAAATTAGAATTAACATCTATTTTAAACCTAACATTTAATTATTCTTTCTTAAAGAAAGTTCATTTAAAAGTTTAGCAACACTATTTGCAATACTAGACTTTGTAAAAATGAATTCACATCCCGCAGATTGTAGTTTGGCACGCTCCTTATTATTTATTTTATTCATAATTCCGACAACATTTAAATTTCTCCTTTTTAATTCTGAAACTAGCCCCACAGAAGAAAAAACTTTTTCATCTAGATCAACAAAAGCTACTAGAATATTATTTTTAAAAGAATCTGGGTCAGTATTTTCATCCGAAAAATCAACTGAATATCCTAAGTCAACACACGCTGCTGAAATTCTTGTTCCTAATTCGAAATCTTTTACAAATAAGAGTATTTGATTCATTTAATTATATCCTTGGTATACATTTCCAATCAAAAGTATTGGATTCTTTAATTTTTAAATAATTTTCATCAACTTTTTTAATGTCTTTTAATAAGAGGTCAATGTTTATCCCTCTATGAATTCCGCTAAATTTTTCAAATTTTTCTTTACACTTCCTTAGTAAGCTTCTGGCACCATTATAATTGTTATTTCCCATGTGTACGAAACTAACGGAAAGTTGAATTAATGCTTGAATGAATTTTTTATCTTCGAGAAAAAAATCTGACCAAAGATCTTCCCATGCTTCGTGCGCTTCATAGAACTCATTAGCTCTATAGTGTTTTAAGCCTTTATTAAAAAGCTGGTCTTTAATTTCTTGATCATTCACTAATAGTTACTCTATCTTTTTTCTTATATTTATTTCCATCCCAATTAATTGTACAGGCCTGAAAATTAGGGTCATGCTCGAAAAAAAGAATCCAATTCTTTTCGTACATTTTTTTTAATAATTCATTTTTTTCTTGAATTGTAACCATTGGTTGAATGTCATAAGACATCACCCATTGGATAGGTATATGAGTTGCTGTTGGAAATAAGTCTGAACCATAAAAAATAGTCTGATTTCCATCAGAAATGATAGGATGCATAAGCCCAAAGGTATGACCATTAGATAAGAAGATATCTACCCCTTCGATAAATGCTTCATTTCCACTAACTAATTCTAACATGCTATTTTCCAACAATACTTTCCAGTCATCTGCCAAGAAACTTCCGGCATCTTTTTGACTAGGGTGGTTAGCTAAACTCCAATTTTCTTTTGACACCCAGTATTTTGCATTTGGAAAGGTAGGAATAATTTTACCCTGATCAATTTTTGTATTCCCTCCAACGTGATCAAAATGCAAATGAGTACATATAACATCTGTTATATCTTCTAATGTGTAACCAAACTTTTTAAGTGATGTTTCTATGCTGAAAATTGATGTGTCAATCTGATAAATACGTTTAAGTTTTTCTTCCCATTTTGTTCCATTTCCAGTATCTATCAATATTTTTTTTTTATCATTTACCAAGAGCAAAGAACGAGTGACTAAATGAATACGATTTAAATCATCCGCATGTGAAAATTTCTGCCACATAGTTTTTGGAATAATCCCAAACATAGCTCCCCCATCTAAACGGAATTCAGATGTTTCTACACTATACAAATTATAGGACCCAATCTTCATAAAGAAAAATATGGGAACCTATTTATTAAGGTTTCAAAGGTACCTGTACCATCTTTTTTCATCATTGAACGTAAAGCTTCTAATGTGACAATATCCATTAACTTTTGATTTTCACTTTTTTCCGAAGAAATTATCTTTTCTGCTAATGAAATAAAAGAAATAGAATTTTGAACAGTTACTCGAGTTCTATTCATTGATCTTTTTTGTTCAGATATATATTTTTTTTTTAGCCAATAACTAATTTCTCTATTATACCCAGAGCTCCTAGTATAACTATCTTCAAAAATTCTGCTCATTGCGCCAAACAAAACCACGTCACCATTATGAATTACATCATCCCATAAAATCTCCAAATCAATTTTTTCATAGCTATGGGGCTGAGGTAATTTTTTATTTTTAATGTAATTAAACAATGAACAGGTGAATGCCCAATTATCCTCTTTACGTTCTTGAAATTGATATGCTCTTAAAATATGGTACACAATTAAAGCATACTGCGGACAATCCTGTAAAGCTAGTTCTGCTAATGCATCAAAAGCTCCTCTAGATTGATCGGAAGCAATGAAAATTTCAGCTAATAAAGATTCTGCTTTATCCCATTGACTATTCTGGCATGCATCTTCTAACTCTCCAACAAAAGCTGTCTTTACTGCTCCTTTTTTTAATGATTGATCTAAAACAAATTTATCATCACCCCTTAACTCAAATTGGAATAAGTACTCAAGAGCAAAAGAAAGTAGTTTTCCTGAAGGATTCAACCTATCATCACTTATGAAATTTTTTATTGAATTCACAACGCATACAGGATGTATAGAAGAATGGCTGCTTTCCACCAACACGCTAAAAAATATTAAATCATGGAGGGCTGAAACTAACTTTTCACCTACTAAATTTGTATTTAAATAATCTAGACTTCCTTTTTTATCTTTAGATAATAATCTAGACCGAAAACTATATTCAGCCGCATTAACCATTTAGTTTTTTTCAGAAGAAGGAAGATATAAAAATAATTGTAATGAGACACCCATACCTCTTGAGAATTGAGTTGGCCAATGAGGCTTTTCTGGATCTTTATGTGGATAATCTTTATTATCTGACCAACCAGCCTTAATATCATGAAAATAACCAGTTTCGAACCCCCATTTTTCTCCAAAACGTCTTCCAAAAAGAAGTCCTAACCTTGTACTAATTTTGGAACCACGCTGACTAGGATTATCATACGTACCATTTGGGATTATCATTAGTCGAAATGCTCTCCATCTAGTTCTAATAGGAGGTTTTAAAAAACTTAATTTTTCTTTCTTATGCACCTTAAACATGTAATAGGTTAGATCAAGGCTAGAATTTGGAGATATACTATAAGCAAGATTTAGCATATCCCATCTACGATCTTTTTTCATTAATAATCTATTAATATCGATTCCCGTTCCAGAAATTGGTATGCCAAGTTTAAAACCAACGTCGGTATAATTATTCAAAGCGTGACGCCACCAAATAGTAGGAATTATATTTTCTACTGAGAAAGAAAATCCCATTTTTGTATCACCATCTTTTGGCACTTCCGGAACAACTGGAGGATGAGAGGTACATGCTCCAAAAAATAAAATAAGAAAGAAATAAAAGTAAATTAATTGCCGCTTAATCATGATATTTTTAGTGTGAACAAATAACTTATTTTAAGTAAATCATTTTTCTGCTGAATACTGCTGGTGGTAGATGATCTACTTCTGCCTGCAATGTAATAAAGTAAATACCTGATGAAAGATGCTCTGCTTCCCATAAAAAATTATACGTCCCAGAATTATAAACTTCTTCTTCAAGGATCCTCTCCTGCACTCTACCTTTAGCATCGGTAATGTATAATGATAATTTTGCATCTTCAATTAGATCAAAAGTGATCTTTGTCTGACCATTAAAAGGATTAGGATAGTTTTGATACAATACAAAGAGCTGCGGAACTAGTTGAGAATCATAATTATTTTGACTTATTACATTTGTTGAACCAAGAGTATTGACATTAGCCAAAGCCCATGGCCCACTATCATTTAACCTCGCTATAGACTTTGAAATAGTATCCAGAACAATGTATTCATGGGTAATGACTAAAGAGTCATTTACACTTTGTAATTCAACAATTAATAGAGAATCAAATTGAGTCTCCAAATGCAAAAGAGAATCAATATATTGTTTATTAAAACTATATCCTGGATCAATATCCCAAAAAAATTCATCCTGGATTTTTATAAAATATTTTTCATCTAATTGTGGTTGCCCAGCTAGCTCAATATCTAATGTCCTAAGATTCGCATTCCATATTATTTCATTAAACCAAAGAGATGATTTATCTCTTTTTATTTTGACAAAACTCTGATCAGCATATGTTTTAGGTATTATGTCACCTTCCAATGTGTAAAATATTGATCTATTCTCCAAAATAGGTATGGTTTGTACAATCAAATCATCTACCATCAAACTGACATAATTCCAATGCTTAGGTATATCAACTGAAAAGTTGTACACGTCGCTTACAATAAATTTTTCTAAATTGATATACTCATCTCCAGAAAGGATGTACCATTCTTTTGATCCTTTCTTATCCTCATGAAATACACTAAGAATTATTTTTGGAGTTTCTGGAGGATTATTTTTAGATGCTACGATTCGAAAAGGATCCAGCTTATTAAGCATCTCTATTGCATCTGGATACTTATTATATACCATGTTCCAATTACTCCTCATAGTAACGATAGAATTATAAATTTGCTCATCCCACATTTCAGGAGTTAAAAAAAAATGATTCCTATATAAACTTTCATAATGCATTATGTCATCAAAGAAATTTGAATTTGAAATAATTCCATTTGTTTTATCTATTGTTTCAGAAAGTGCATTAAGTATAGGAGAAGGAAAATTTTCTACCCAATTATAATTTTTAATTTTTTCAGTATGCAAGGCCTCAAGTAAATGACTGAAATTATTTTCAATTTGGAGAGGTAATAATTTATCTTTTATATACTTCACCAAAAGGTTAGAAACAGACTGAATATTTTTATCATATGAAAAATATTCTTTAATTATATCACATGAACCAAATGGCAGATTTTTTGAATCACCCGAAAAGGATTTATCATAGATATCCTGGACTACTATTTTATAAAAATATCTTTCTCCAGGATCACAATTCGCATCTAAAAAGAAAAATGTTTCCGATGGCAAGGTTGCTATCTCTTTAAATTCTTTATCCCCGAATTGTTGCGAATAGATAATAGTATTTTTTACTTTTATAGAATCTGGGATAGACCAATTTAATAATATTGACCCTTGTCCATTATAAACTGAAAAATCTATAGGAATGGTGATATCATTACTACTCTTAGCATTAATTAAACAAACTAGCCAAATAGCTGTAAAACAAACTCTTTTTATATTTTTTATAGTATTTATCATAAAGATGACAATTGGGCGAGACGTAATTTGTATGTTTATTTAAATGGAGACAAGGATATTCCCACTAAAAAATTTATTTTAAATATGTTATCTTTTTATACCTAGATTGATTCTTATCATTTATCAACCTAACTAAATATATTCCACTTGAAAGATTATCGGGTTCCCATGAAATAGTTTGTGTTGAATTAGAAATTTTTCCTTTGAAAATATTTTTTACAAATTGACCACTAAATGAAATTATAGAAACGTCTGTAATCGATTCCTCAACACTAGTGATTTCAATATTAATTGAGGGATTAAAGGGATTAGGATATGTTTTCAAAATATTATAACTATCCGAATAGGGTTGAGAGTCACCAATACTAGAAGTTGACCAATAGCTTAGAGCTTCAAAAGCATCTAATATACCATAACCATATGTATTATTTGGACTATCAGCAATGGAAGCTGTCATTAAAACAGCCTCTCTCAACTGCATAGGTGATAAATCAGGTCTTGCTTGTCTCATTAGAGCTATTGCACCTGCGGTAAGTGGGGTAGAAGATGAAGTTCCACTAGCTGTTACATAATCTGTCGTATTATTTGAGCTCACATGCCAAACACTCACTCCCATAGCACAAATTTCAGGTTTAATTCTTCCATCAAAAGTTGGACCGCGAGAACTAAAGCTAGCAATCTCACCAATATCATTTACTGCCCCTACAGATATAACCGAATCAGCATCTGCTGGTGCTGCTATATAATACCAATCAATAGTAGCCCAATTCCCCGCACCAGTGACACAGACTAAACCTAGTGAAACTGCAATATCTATTGCTATAGTTGTAACAGCTGTGTTTCCATCCATATCTTCGTATTCATACCAATCAAAATAACCCAATGAAATAGAAACAATATCTGCACCATTCAATTCTCCCCATTCCAGACCTGCAACTAGATTATCCTCTTCTTGCTGAATTTCTTGAGAAACATCTTCTGTTTTTGCAAGTAAAAATTCTGCATCAAACGCAGTGCCTAAAAGTTCACCTGGCATATTCGCAGCAATTAGAGATAAAATTTTCGTTCCATGCGAATCCTGATTAATGTTCTGTTCATCCTCGTTTTGGTTTGCTGTTTCTGAATCATCATTAATTACGTCCCACTGGTCGATGACATTAATACTCTGGAAGGCGTTATGCGATAAATCAAAACCAGTATCTATTACAAGGATCCTTACCCCTTCTCCAGTATACCCCTGATTATGCAGCTCATGAACATTTATCTGCTCAATCTGAGTTTGTGCGTTCCCATAATCAAAATCTCTTGAACTAGGATGGATATCTTCCCCTACTTCAAAATGTTTTTTTTTATACCCTTTTACTGGTTCAATTTTTTCTACAAAAGAAAACAAGGCAATTGAATCTAAATCGGCTTCAGAACAAATGACCGATATTGCATTCAACCACCGACTTTGATTCTCGACTGTTAAACCTAGAGATCGAATAGCATCAATGTAATCAGGGTCTATTTTTAAATCATACCAATTATAATCACTTCTTGATCCATGTTTTAATCTTCTTAGATGGGCTTCCTGTGTCGCATTTATTTTTTCTGATCCAGCCTTATCTTTAAAATAAATCCAAACTCTATATTCATTACCTCTTTTACCAAGTTCAAGAACTTTTAAATCAATTTTTTGAGCAAAACTGAATGGAATTAACAAGGTATATAAAATTAAACTTTTCATTTATAAACCTAATATAATATTAGAAAGTCGTAAAAGATCCATAACATCTAACATCCCATTGCTATCAAAATCACAGAAAAATAATTGAGCTTGGCTTGGCGTAGCACCAAAAAGTAACAAATCTGCTAACCCCAAAATATCAAAAATATTTACCTCTGTATCTGAATTAAAATCTCCCATCAATCCAATAGGATATCCAGATATTTGAAAATTATCTACTACAAATCCATCACCTTCAATATAATTATTTGAAGTTTGGATAAATCTAATACTTGTAATCTCTAAATTGTTTAATTGATCTAAATGAATGGTTTCATTAATCCAATTTTCTTGGAAACCATCATATCCGTGTTCTCCATAGGGTTGAGTGGATTGACCAGAACCGGGAACCGTATACTCTCCTTGCAAACTAACCCATCCTTCGTTTTGAATAAAAGCTTGAATGCGAACGAAATCTCTATTGGAATGAATATCCCATTTAGCATTATATGTTACTTTGGGATTAGCAATGAAAGCCTGGTTTAAAGAAAAATCTAATTCTGCAATAGTTTGCTGACCAGGTTGATAATCTCCATCAGGACTATCCGTCAAAGCATAATCTCCTTCTAAAGCGTCCTCAGTAAGTCCCCAGCTTCCATTTAACATCCAATTATCAGTCCCACTTTCAAAATTATCAAAAAATACTAATTGTGGCTCTCCAATAACAAAATCAATAACTTGGGATCTTGAATAGCTATTTTCGCTAGTAGTATTAACTATTATTCCAGAAGAAACACCTGAGCTTGCATTAGATGAAACGGTAAATGTCAATGTTACATCATCAGAATCTCTTGCGTCTATTTCACTCATCATAAAAGACTCATTATCAAAAGAAATCCAATTATTAAGTGGCGTAAAACTTATTTCTACATCACCATCAGAATTAGTGAGACCTCTATTTTGTACAACAATTTCAATTTCAGTTTCACTTCCAGGAGAAAGAAAGTCTTCGGAAAGTTCATAAGAATGAACAATGATATCTGACCCAGCAACAAAAGAAAAAATTTTATTTGGATATACTTGGCTTAAACATAGGTCTTCTACTTCGTCAGCTGATGGCCAAAAACCTTGAAAAGAAGCTCCTACCTCAGGAGCAAAAGAAATTAAGCCAGCTTCACCGTAAGACCAATCGGAAGCATCTCCATTTACGGTGTAATTGATTGATTCTAAACAATTACCAACAAAATAATCATTGTACCTTGCCATCTCACTGCCGATTTCCCTATGGGCAGTTAAGTCAGGCTCATCTGGATAAGATCCATTACCAAATGGATGAATATAAGTGTTAGCAAAAGTGTGAAAGTTTAAAACATTTTTGAAATCATGATCTAAGACAAAGTCACGTACTGCTTCCGCTTCAGGCTCAGAAAATGCAAACTCTCCTCTGTATACTTC
This sequence comes from Fidelibacterota bacterium, assembly GCA_045568995.1. Taxonomy (GTDB): domain Bacteria; phylum Fidelibacterota; class Marinisomatia; order Marinisomatales; family UBA1611. The sequence goes on from JBJKZY010000010.1 coordinate 14,154, forward strand.
TGAACAAGGATCTGATGAAGAGCCTATATTATCTGCACCCCACTCATATCCAAAATTTCTATTTAAATCAACACCCCTAGCAGTCCCATTACCACAATTAGTATTTCTACGGTTTTTCCGATGCATACCACCACCGTTAGGCTCTATTAATTCATTATAAACATAGCCATCAGGGTTAATTACTGGTATAAACCACATTTCTCTATTATTAACTAAGTAGGTAATTTCATCATTTAAAGAGTAGTTCTCAGCTAAATGCTGAGTAAAATAAAACAAACTCATCATACTCACAGGTTCTCTTGCATGAATTAATGAAGTATATAGGACTTCAGGCTCATCCTCGTCCACATTTGGGTTATCTGAGATTTTGAATGCCCAAATATCACGGCCCTCAACAGATTGGCCAATTACTAATCTTTCAGAAATAATATTTGAATATAAATTTAATAATTCATCAAACCGATTATTTAACTCATCCCAAGTATAATTACCTTGCATAGATCCCAAAGGAAAGTCTCGAGAAGTCGCAGGCCTACTTCTTTCTTTATAATAGGAGGTAAGGTCAGGTATTAAGATATCTATATCTAGCCCCTTTGATAGCAACTTTATTGTTTGATCTTTGGTACAAATAAGATCAGTATATACACCTGCTTGAACTCCAACGTGATCAAGTGGAATCCCCTGATTAGCCACAATCGAAATATTCGAAGGAGATGGATCATATAATCTTATGGATTGGTAAATGTCTTTACCAAAAATTGATGAAGTAAAAACCCACAGCTTCACCAAGGAATAAAACCTTTTATACATTGGGACTAATAAACTGTTGATTTAATCCAATCGGTTGTTACTGACTTTGGCCTAGTGATAGGGATACCTAAAGCACGCTCCCATACCATTTGTGATATCATACCCATAGATCGTGAAATGCTGAAAAGAACCGTGTAAAAATTGAATTCTTTTAGTCCATAATGATATAATAAAGACCCTGATGCAGCATCTACATTTGGCCAGGGATTTTTGGCTTTACCATGCTCCTGTAATACGTCTGGTACAACTTTAAACAATAAATCAACAATACCAAAAACATCATCGTTTTTAATATGATCCTGACCAAATTTTACAAAGGCAGAAAACCTTGGATCGGGACAACGTAATACAGCATGACCATATCCAGGAATGACTTGTCCATTATTTAACCTATTCCAGCAATATTCCTTCAACTGCTCTGAATTTGGAAGACCATTAAATTCATCTCGAACGCTTAGAACAAACTTTAAACATTCTTGGTTAGCAAGCCCATGTAATGGACCGGCTAATCCATTTAATCCAGCTGAGACAGCATAATAAGGGTCGGATAATGCGGATGCTACCGTATGGGAAGCAAATGCACTTACATTCCCCCCTTCGTGATCACAGTGCAGCATAAAATACAACTGCATTAACTTATTGAGATCACCAGATTCATCTGGAAGACCTACCATATGTACAAAATTTCCTGACCAATCCTTATTTGGATCTGCATCAATCCTATGTCCTTTGTTAAAACGCATTCGATAAATTCCAGCACCAAGCGAAGGTAATTTTGCAAGTAGTCTAATACCATCATCCAAGACTGCTTCCCAATATTCTGTTTTTGGCATTCCTTTTGAATATTTTTCATAGAACACACTTTCACCCTGCATAGCTAATATACCAGTATTAAACATTGTCATTGGGTGCGCATCCTCTGGCATCTCTTGAAGAATATTCCAAACATAATTAGGTACTGAAAGATGCTTTGAAAACTCTTCTTGAAGTTCTTTCAGTTCTACCTCATTTGGAAGCTTACCCGTTATAAGTAAGTAGAAAACTTCTTCCGGCAAAACATGGGTCATTTCTAAGAGTGGAATTCCCCTAATAATTAAACCCTTATCTGCTGAAACTGATGAAGTATCACAGACAAATGCTTTAATACCTCGTAATCCTGAATAAGCTTGGGCAACTGTTACTTCGCTAATTTTTTGTTCACCTTTTTCAGATATCAATTTTTTTATGTCATTTTGAAGAACGGGTATTTGATTTTTTAATTCATTTTTCAGCGAATTCATATGCTTTGCCTTTGCGTAATAATTATGTTAATAGTGAGACTTAATTTAATATTTTATTAAATATCTAAACACGATAATGTTTGAATGCATGCCTAATATTTGTATTGAGTAGAAAGAATAATCTAACAAATATTAAAAAAATTTATTTTTAACTAAAATAGAGTACGAGCTTCTTCTAAATCCTCAATGAAATCAATCTCCATACAAGGAAATTCAGATACATCAACATAGTGGATATCTTTTTTTTCTAAGAGAGGATGAATAGCTGCTTCGAAATAATCATTTAAGCCACCAGATTCAATAAGATCGTCTAATGACTTGGAAAAATGCTTACAAAAATCTTTTGATAGTTTTGCTACTCCAATAAATTCACCAAGACATTGAGCTTCTATCAATTCTTTGCCAATCGCAACAATCCTATCAGCACCACCATCAATGACTTTTACTTCCTCTCTACCACAAGACCTAATATCAACGGCAAGAGCAGTCTCATGCTTCGAATTTATTAATTTTTTAAAAGTCCTTTGGGATATACAACATCAGCATTCATTAAGATAAGATCATCATTTAAAAATTCTTTCCCAGTATGTAATGAAAATGCCGTATTTGTTTCAAAATAATGATGATTAACAATAAAGTTATAAGTAAAGGATGGATAGTTATCTTCAAGATGCTTGATAAGAATTTCTCTATGATAGCCTACAATAACCGAAACTTCTTTTATACCCAAACTTTTAATCGCTTCCATTTGGTAGTGAATTATCGGTTTATTACCAACTTCTAACAAACATTTAGGAGTATCATAAGTATGTGGATAAAGACGTCTGGAGACGCCAGCTGCTAAAATAAATGCTTTCATAAAACTTACCTAATTTACTCTATTGCAAACTTTTTAACAGCATGTTCTATCTCCTGTTTAGAAAAATTTTTCAAACAAACAACTTCTTCATCAGAATTCTGACATAAGACCTTTTTACATGGGTAACAATGTTTGATAATTCTAACTTTACTGCCTATAGGTGAGGTTATGTTAGGAGATCCAACCCCAAAAAAAGAAATGGTTGGGACTCCTAAAGCTGCAGAAATATGTCCTAAACCACTATCGGCTGCTAATGCATACTTACAAAGTGAGATAAGGATAATAGACTGCCGAAGTGTATATTTACCACAAATTGAATGTATTGATAATTTTTGGCCTGAGCTTATAAGATGTTTACCTTTTTGAATATCATTTTTAGAGCCAAAAACAAGATAATCACTTTTTGAATTTTGTATCCATTTAATTATTATAGATTTCGGTATTGTCCTATTATTTGAAACACTGAACGGAAACAACCCTATTGGTTTCTCCATTCCCATTTTTCTCATTTCTTTCATTCCCCATTTTTCTTCATCTGGAGAGATATATAGATATGGTTTTATGTTTAGTTTTTTATATTCACTTAATAAACACAAATATTTCTTTGATCTATGAACTGTCAACTTTGATTTACTTCTTGAGTCTGTAAGAAGAAATGATCTCATTTGAGATTTATATCCTATGGTTTTCAAAGATCCTGAAACCCGTAAAACTAAAGCACTGCGAAAAGAATCTGTGAGAGTAAAAAAATAATCTAATTTAATCTTCCTAAGCCTGAAGCCACATTTTATTGTACCTATGAAACTTTCTAATGTCGCTTTTTGAACAGATATTATATCATCTATGTCCGGATGATTTCTATAAATATCGGAGACCCAATCCTTGCAAAACACATACACTTTTGCTTTTGGATAAAGAGTCTTTAATGCTTTTATAAAAGGTAATGCTAAAACAGAATCTCCAATCCAATTAGGACTGTAAACAGCTATCTTCATTTATGATCTTTTAATGCCATAATAAGGCGGCGCGATGCCCCCCCATCATTTTTATAAAGATAATACCGGGAAGCATTTTCTCGAAATGTATGCATTTCTTCTAAATTATCTAACGCATAATATATTCTACTAAATAGATCTTCTGGATTATCTATTTTGTACACAAAGTCAACATCTTCCCATCTTTTCACATCTAGTCTCTTCCAAAACCTATAAGGGAAAATACGATGCTTGAGCCTAAGAGTATAACACTCAGCTTGAATAATTGGTCTATCAAGTGGTAAATATTCGAACATTGTGGATGATATATCCGATACTAATAAATCTGCAATTCTATAAAAAGGAATTATGTCAAATTGTTCATTTGGTACTAAATATATATTTTGATTTTCTTTTGCCATTTTAATAAAAAGCATGCTTTGATACTCATATCGTTTTTGCTCCCAACTAAAACCATGTAGTTTTATAATTATATTATAATATTGGCTTAGTAGAGGTAATTGAGTGCTTATTTTCTCAACTGAAGATGGATAAAAACTTGGAGCATATAGTACTGTTTTTTTACTATCATCCAACTGAAGACTTTTTTTAATAGAATAAATTTCTTTATCTGGAATTGTGAATAACCTATCAAGCTTAGTATAACCTGTTAATAATAAATTCTTATGCCCATCATTTTTTAGCTCTTCAAAACGGGCCACAGATTCAACTGCTCTTATATTAATTCTACTGCTAGTGTCTTTATAATATGATTGTTTTAATCCAATTCCATGATAAACCATAATAGCTATTGTTTTATCATTAACTATCTCATTTAATTTTCCAACATTACCAAAAACAATAATATCAAAATCTTCATTGTGAATTTTTTCAACTCTTTTTACCTCAGAATTTGCAGTAATAAACTGAATAGATAAGGTATCGCACTCCTTGATTAAAATATTTTGTTGAAGGGTTAAATTGCGTCGAGGCATAGAAACATATATATCAAAATCTTTAGAAATAATCATTTCATCAATTATTGGTCGAAAATTAGGCCAATAATAAAGGTGATGAGTCTCAAATAATACTTTTCTCAAAATAGATAGATTAGTTATTTTTGTAGGAGAGGATGATTTTTTTTGCTCTACTAGCAGCTAGTCCATCAAGTTTAAACAACATTTTTTTTTGATGTTCTTTTACCTTGTCTTGCTTACTACTAAATTTATTAAATGCTGAATCAAGAGCCATGGGGATATCACTTGGCTTATGCGCTTCAAAACAAAAACTAGAAATATCTTTTTCCATTTCTTGATTTAACCGCTTTTTATATAATCTATATTTAAATAATCGATGAGATAATTTTAATTTAAAAAAACGGTTTATAATAACCGGCTTACCACATGCAAGCATCTCATAAATCGTACTACTTGCTTCCGTTAGCAATACATCTGCAACTTTATAAAACGGGGTAATATTGTAATCTTCAGGTGGGATTAGATGAATATGATCATAATTTTCAATTAAACCATTGAAAATTTTATTTTTTCTCTTGTGATTAATTTCAGCAAATTTATTTAAAAAAGTGGTCCAAAGATGAGGCTTAATTAGGACATTAAATCCTTTGGTATATTCTCCTAGTTTCATTCCTATTGGTTCAACAGAGCTAGGATAAAAAGTCGGAGCAAAGAGAATAGTTTTCTTATTGGGATCTAAGTTGTATTTTTGTTTTATACTATTAATATCAATCTTGTTTTTTTGAAAAATAGGATCCAACTTTATGAAACCCGTAAGCTCAAGCCGAGTATCAATTCCATTTTGTTGTAATTGCTGTACTCGATATTCTCCTTCAACAAATCGCATATCAAGCCGTTGATGATTATCTAGCCAGTATGAAGGTTTTATTCCTATACCGTGATAAATCATCCCAACAATAGTTTTTATAGTTACATATTTATCAATATCATACCTAGACCAGCCACAAATAAAGAAATCTAAATCTAAATTTTTAATTTTTCTTTGACGCATTTTTTCCGTTTTAGCCTCTATAAAAGTACCAGGTTTTTTTCTTAATATGGATGAACAAAGTTGATATTCCTGGTTCGGTATTTCATTAGATGTTGAATGAAAAATATCAAACCTTTTATCCATATCTAACAAATCAATAAGTGGCTCAAATTGAGGCAAATGATATAAATGGTAACTATCAAATAATATTTTAATTTTATCAGGCACTATGAGGTTTCTGGTTTTTTATCATTATATAATTGGCAATAAAGTCCATTATTTTTTATCAAGCTTGTATGGTTCCCATGTTCGACTACCTTGCCATCTTCTAATACAATAATTAAGTCCGATTGCTTAATAGTAGATAATCTATGAGCAATAACAACAGTTGTTCTTTTGCGCATTAAGTTATCTATAGCCATTTGAACTTCTCTTTCTGAATTAGTATCAAGTGAGGAGGTAGCCTCATCTAAAATTAATATCGGAGGATTTCTAAGAATAGCTCTCGCTATAGCTATGCGCTGTCTTTGCCCTCCTGAAAGTTTCAATCCTTTTTCTCCAATAATAGTATGGAATCCATTTGGCTGATCATTAATAAAATTATACGCATTTGCTGCTTTTGCTGCTTCCACTAATTCATCTTCTGAATAATGAATTTTACCATAGGCAATATTGAATTCAATAGTCTCATCAAAGAGGATGGTCTCCTGAGTCACTATTCCCATGTTATTTCTTAATGTTTGTACACTTATATCTCTCAAGTCATTTCCATCTAGCAAAATTGATCCTGATTTAACATCGTAAAATCTAGAAATTAAATCTGCAATGGTTGATTTCCCTGCGCCACTAGGCCCAACTATTGCAACCATTTTTCCTTTTTCAATAATAAATGAGACATCTTTTAAAACTGAATCGTTGTTTCCATAAAAAAATCCTACATTTTTAAATTCAATAGACTTTCTAAATGTATCTATTTTAATAGGATCTCTTTTCTCAGGTACCTCTGCCTTAGTATCTAATACTTTGAAAACTCTCTCCGCTGAAGCAATCCCCATTTGAAGTTGTAAACTTACATTGCTTAGGAGTCGTATTGGGCCTAAAACACTAAACATTATTAAAATAAATCTAATAAAATCTTCTGAGTTCATTGTTTTAAGGACTAAAACATCTAATCCACCAATCCATAGCAAAAGGACTCCAATTATTGCACCAATAGTTTCCGTAATTGGAGATGCAGTCAGCTTTAGTTTTGCTCTTCGGGTAATTAAAGAATAATATTTGCTTTGCTCTTTTTTGAATCTCCTCGATTCATAATCTTCATTTCCAAATGCTTTTACAACCCGAATAGAATTCAATATTTCAGTTATTCTACCCATAATTCCTGCAATCTGTTCTGCAGTTCGTTTAGACTTTCTACGAATACTTCTTCCAATTAATAGGATGATAAAAGAAGTTATAGGTATAATAAACACAGCTATAGTCGCTAGTTTTATATTGATTATAAAAAGGATCAATATAAATGAAATTATATTTATCGGCTCAATAAAAACTTTATGAAAACTAGTCCCAAGTGCAATTCTCATATTAGAGACATCATTAACGAGGATTGATGTTAATTCTCCGCTTCTATTTTTATCAAAGAATGAAATAGATAATTTATGAAAATGATCAAATAAGTTATTCCTTATTTGAGTAATTAAGTTAAACTGAACAAAAGTCAAGGCAAGATTTTTTATATATAAAAAAATATTCTTAACAATAAAAACAATTAGGATTGTCAAACATAACGTTTTGAGAGTCTCTTTTGGAGTTTCTCTTAGAATGAGCTCATTAGTCCAATACTTTAACTGGTCATTAAGACTATTAATGCTTTGTGCGCTTTTTGTATGTTCTTTTATTAATTGATCAAAATCTGTTAAAATATTATTAATTAGAGAAGCTGTAAGCCAAATTGAAAGACTATTAAAAATAACATATACAACTGCGGAGAATGTGGATAACAATAGAACTGGCCAAAAAGGAATTATAAGACGTCCTAAGCGAATATATATACTCTTTCCCATTTTATTTATATCTATGGTAATAAATCATTTTTTGATGAGGAATTTCAGCCTCAAAAAATTGGCTTCCAATCCTTTTAAAACCTAACCTGGAATAGAAATTTGTTACAGATTCTTGCGCATGAAGATAGATTGACTTCTTGTCTTTAATTGAATTTAAAATATAAAGTACTAATTCTTTTCCAATACCAAGATTCCTATAAGATTTTAAAACCGCAAACCTCTCTAATTTTATACCGAGATCGGTAAAACGATAACGAGCTGTACCAACAAATATATTATTATATTGTGCAATAAAATATGTAGCATCAAAATTTTCATCATCAAACTCTATTTTTTCCGATATATTTTGTTCCTTTACAAAAACGTCTCGCCTAATAGAAAAACATTTAACTTTATCTTTTTTTGTTGTTGCGGTTTTTATATTAATTCTCATTTTGTAAATACTTTATTTAAGCTACGAATTTTATAAAAAATATTGTAATAAAAATTTTAATTAAGGAAGAGTAATTTTTCAAATGACAAAAGCCGGAATATATATCCATATACCTTTCTGTACAGTAAAATGTCTATACTGTGACTTTTACTCTATAACTGAAAGAGAAGATAGTATTCAAAGGTTCATAAATGCGATTACTAAAGAAATAGAGACGTGTAATGCGGATGTTTCAAAATGGACGATTGATACAATTTTTATTGGTGGAGGGACGCCAAGCCTATTAAATGGTACACAAATAGAAAAAATAATTTCTGCATTATCTAAAAAATACGATCTGTCCAATTTAGTTGAATTTACAATTGAGGTTAATCCAGGTGAAGCACCTATCGATCATTTAAAATTATATAAAGATTTTGGAATAAATAGACTTTCAATTGGAGTTCAATCTTTACAACCTAAATTGTTAAAATTTCTTACGCGCATTCATGATAGAAGAGAAGTTTTTCAAACATATAATAATGCAAGAGACATTGGATATGATAATATTAATATCGATTTAATACATTCCATACCTGGACAAACTTTAGAACTTTGGAAATCAGATTTGGAAGAGACACTAAAATTAAAACCTGAGCATATTTCTGCTTACAGTCTCACAGTAGAAAAAGGCACTGAATTATTTGGAATGGTCAAAAAAAAGATTGTCTTAATGCCCAAAGAAGAAATAAACGCTAAATTTTTTGAAAATACCATAGATAGGTTAACCTCAAATGGTTACAGCTTATATGAAATTTCAAATTTTTCAAAACCAGGTTTAAAATGTAAACACAATATTCATTATTGGAATATTGAACCATATTTGGGCTTTGGCCCATCTGCACATAGTTTCGATAGTAAATATAGATGGAATAACACAAAAAGCTTAGATACTTATTTAAAAAACATTGAATCAAACAGACCAATAAAATCCAATGTAGAACTGTTATCAAAGCTAAATAAACTTAATGAGACTATTGGTTTCGGGCTTCGAATGTCTTCTGGAATTGATTTAAATAAATTCCCAAAAGAATATAGAAACAGATTAGACAATCGATTATTATCTGCTAATCAAAAATTTAAAAATTGTCTAAAGAAGAAAAATCATCTCGTAAGTCTATCAAACAAAGGATTTTTATTTGCTGATGAAATAATTGTGGACCTAATCTTCTAAAAATTAAAAGTATAAATTCTCTTTTTCTTCAAACTAAATATCATATTTCAAAAAAAATTTTATAAATCAAGAGTTAAAGAGACTGGACAGTGATCTGATCCAAATATATTTTGATGAATCTCTGCATCTTTACATATCTCAACCATGCCTTCATTAACAAAAAAATAATCAATCCTCCATCCAACATTTCTATCTCTCGCTCCAAATCTATAAGTCCACCAAGAATATCGTTCCCCTTCATCATGAAATAATCTAAATGTGTCTATCCAAGCGTTCGATATATATGAATCTATCTTTTCTCGCTCTATTGCCATAAAACCGGAGGTGTTTTTATTATCATTGGGCCTTGCAAGATCTATAGGAAGATGAGCTGTATTCCAATCTCCTGCTACAATAACATTATTCCCAGAATCAACTTGATCATTTATAATAGGCAATAAATCATCATAAAAGTCAAGCTTGTACCTGAGCCTTTCATCATTTTTTTGCCCATTTGGAAAATAAATATTGTAGAGTAAAAATTCATTATGTTCTGTAATTAAAACCCTTCCTTCCTTATCATATTTATCTATTCCTATTCCCTCTTGAACAAATAAAGGTTCTTCCTTACAAAATGTTGCTACTCCACTATATCCTTTTTTCTCCCCAGAGTGCCAGCAGGTAAAATAGCCATGGTCTTCAAGTATTTCTGATGTAAGTTGTTCTTTATGGGCCTTAGTCTCTTGAATACAAATAATATCTGGGTTTTCTTCTTCAAGAAATTGTAAAAACCCTTTTTTTACGGCAGCTCGAATACCATTTACGTTCCATGATAGTAATTTCATACAATTATTTAATTAAAAGATTAAAATAAAAAAATATTTAATTTTCAATATAGTGGCATAATATAAATTCTAAGTAATAACATGTTTTTTATTAATTTAATCTAATATTACTGTACTTTATATTTACATATAAAAGAAAATGAAACGTAAAAGAAAAAAACCAAATAATAAAATAGAAACGTCTTTTATTCGAGAAAATAGTTTTGAAATAACCGTGCTTTTAATGATTCTTTTAGGTGTTTTCCTTTTAGTTGAGAATATGGAAATTAGTGCATCTTTATTTAAAATAATCAAAAATAGTATTTTCTTTTTTGCAGATTTTATAAAGTTAATTAGAAATTCAATTTTTTATATTTTAAATTGGCTTGAACTATCTGACATGGTGGGGGTAGTTCTTATTCTCTTCGCATTGTATCTTATTTTGATACGAACCCGCATCCGGCTCTTAGCAAAGTATCCAAAAATATATGAATGCCAAAATTGCGATAATACAAATAAATTAAAAAGGGTTCAGAAAAAATTAAAACATCGTATAATTCAATTTGTTTTACGCCTACGTATTTATTACTATCAATGTGATAATTGCTTCGATAAACAATTAATAATGGTAACAAAAAAACGGTAAATATTATGGACTTAAAAGAGACAATCGTTAAAGATATAAAAAACAACCAAGTTATTCTCTATATGAAAGGAACTAAGGATATGCCAATGTGTGGTTTTTCTAATTCGGTGGTGCAAATATTAAATCATTATGGAGTTCAATATAAAGATGTAAATATTCTTGAAGATCCTATGATAAGAGTAAAACTTAGTGAACATTCTAATTGGCCAACTATTCCTCAGTTGTTTGTAAAGGGTGAATTAGTTGGTGGAGCAGATATTACTAAAGAACTTCATGAAAATGGGTCTCTTCTAGATATTCTTGACACATCAAAATAATTATAAAAATAATATCTGAAAAATGAGTTGGACGATTGTTTTTTTCTAAAATAAATTTGAATCTTGAAATATCAGATTTTTTGGCCCGTTCGTCTAGTGGTTAGGACTCCAGGTTTTCATCCTGGCAACAGGAGTTCGATTCTCCTACGGGCTACTTTAAAACCCTACAAAAGTAGGGTTTTTTTATTTTATTAATTATCTTCACGCTTAACGTAAACTAGAAATCGAGTTTCATAAGAACTATAAAAAACACCCAACCCTCCTTCAAGATTGGAATCTGGAAGTAAGTAAATGTTTTGCCCAACAGGATCACCACTAAAATAATCAAAGTATGCTTCGCTTGTAGCTTTAAAAGTCATAAGGTTTAAACCATAGTAATCAAAATAAAGCCAAGGAATCTGTGTTGGTGATTCTTCAATATTCCATTGCCAGGGATTTATTCTATAAGGAACATTGTTTTCTCCCCTAAAATAAGAACCCTTCCAGATTCTGAAACCTAAAGTAGTGTCATAGATTAAATTAATAAACGTACTATCTCGAAAACCATTGTAATTATAATCGTAAAACAAACCACTATCTGGATCTTCAGCACTAGGTGCATTGATATTCCCTATACTTATTAAAGGCTCTAGACCTTTTTTATTTGCATCTAATGCGTAAGTCAAAGTTTTAATAGTCTGATAATTATCTGAATCAAAATCCACACCAAACATAGGATAACTGGCAAAACTTTTAGTGAAGCAATCGCCAAAGCGGAATGTAATACTATCAACGTTTATGTTATAGTCAGAGATAAAAGATTCTGGATCAAATGCAAAACTTAGTAACTGATCAACAGAAATTTCCTTTAAATTATTCACATCTATTGTATCTGTGGATAGCTCTGTACCATCAGGACAAACATAAGTACCTAAATCAGCAGCTCGAATATTCATTTCTTCTGGAACAGTAGTTGCAGCAAATACAGAATCCATATCATTACTAACAACCAAACTATAGGTTCTGCCTGGTTGAATAATAAAAGCTGTATAATTTTCAAGGTCCTCTAATGTTACTCCCTCAAAAATTGGAAAATACTGCCCCGGTCCTACATGAAAAAAATTAAGTGTTTTTCCAGTGGAATCTTCTATTAATCGTACTTGGGCATCATTAACTACCAAATCACTAGATAAAACACCTTCATCATTTATACTAGCTGTTTTTGACACAAGCACCGTATCGATAACCGGAAGATTTGCTGAAATTGATGCAAACACTACCAACTTTTCTTCATAAACCATTTCTGAATCATTAAAACTGCAAGATTTTAAAATTAATGCTGTCAATAAAATTGTTAGTAGAGATAAATATTTCATTTTAAAACTCCCAAGTAAATCCAAAGGTTGGTATAATAGGGAAGAGCGATAAATCTCTTTCTTGAATTTTACCCTCATCCGCTTCATCGACGTTTACTTCTCCAATATCTGGTCTTCCATTACCGTTCGCATCATGATCTTTCTCAACCCAATCACCATCATCATCAAGTCCATTATATGGATTTCCAAGAGAATAAACCTTCCTAAAAGTGTTTTCCCTATTAAAAGAATTAATAATTTGAAAGAAAAAGTCAACATTTGTCTTTCCAATTTTTGCATGGTATACAGCGCCTAAATCGAGTCGGTTATAAGGTTTGTATCTCCCAGAATTTCGAGAACCTGGGATAGTACGAAAAACTTCTTCTGGGCTCTCTGGAAACTTTTGTACATAATAACCTAAAATAGGAGTAAAAGCCTGTCCTGATTGAAGAGTCCATCTCCAATTCACCTCCCACTTTTTATTAAACTGATAATTCCCAAGAGCACTAAAGGCATGAGTCCTATCCCAATTTGTATAATATTCTTTTTCAGATTCACTATAAATACTATTCATTTTTTTTCTAGAAACAGAAAATGTATATGCTAGCCAGCCACTTAATTTACCTGCCATTTTTTGACCGAATAGTTCCAACCCGTAAGCATAACCATCCGCTGGGGTGACAATATCTGATAATCTCTCATCTGATACTTGGGCATCTGTTGAAGATCTACGCTCCTCATAGGTTAATAAGTTTTTTAAATCTTTATAATAACCTTCTACCTGTATCTTATACATATTTCGGATATATTCTTCATATCCTAAAACAAACTGAACCGATTTTCCTGGTGCAACTGATTCATCTACCGCAATCCAGTTATCTAGAATGGATGGATTAAAATCATCTTGAAAAGTGCTGATAAATTGATGATAATTACCAACGGATAAATTGATATATCTATCATCTGTAAGTAAATACTTTAAGCCAAACCGAAGATCTGGATATAACGAATCTGGAAAAACATTATAGTAATTCATGCGAACTCCTGGCTCTAAAATCAAAAGCTCATTCAGGTTATATTTCATTTTTATATAGGAACCTAATTCAACGGGAGCATTTTCAATTCTAAAGGCTACAGAATCTTGAAACTTACTAAAGTATTCAAACCCTAATATCTTATGTTGTGCTCCAAATTTGACGGTAGTATTGGGTGATTTAAACCACGAAAAATCACCTGAAATAGTCTGGTCATCTATAATATTATCATTAACAAGTCCTCCATCTCCACCAAGACCGAACATTGTTCGAAATTTACTATTTGCTACTAAAAAATTCCCAACTAATCTTTCACTGAAAACCCTACGCCAATGACCACTAATGGTATTATTTCCCCAGCGTCCATCTAAACCAAAAGTGTCAAAAAGAATATCATCTATACCCGTATAATAGCTAAGAGACAATCTATCTTTTGGGGTAATATCTGAAAAAATATGACCTTGAACATCATAAAAAAAATATGGAGGAATATTCGTAGCAATATTATCTGGGAGAACTTTAGGCAATACCAAATCAAAATATGTTCTTCTTCCACTTAAAATCCACGCACCCTTATAAAAAGGTCCCTCCAAGGTTGTTTGTGCTGATAATAATGAAATGTTTACCTTCCCTTTAAATTCTTTCTGATTTCCTTCTCTACTTATAACATTTAAAACAGCAGAAAGTCGACCTCCATATTCGGCATTGTAAGCTCCCTTAATTAACTCGGCTTCTTTAACCCCATCCACAATGAAGTTTGAAAAAACGCCACCCAAATGCGAAGGATTGTAAACAGTGATTCCATCTAACATAATCAGATTTTGATCTGTGTTACCACCTCTTATAACCAACCCGGTACTATATTCCGAAGTAGTTAAAACTCCAGGAAGGGCTTGAATAGTTCTGAACAGATCTGGCTCTGCAAGTGCTGGTGCCGCTTTCATCATTCTAGGACTTAGATTAATCTTGCTAGGCTGAATGTTATTTCTTCTTTGAAGTTTTTCAGCGGTGACATCAACTTGAGTGAGTTGAACAAGGTCTTCAACCATCTCAATATCTTTCTTAATTGATTCTTCACCTGAAATAATTATCTCAGTGCGGCTAACGCTAAAACCTACATAGGAAACCATGAGCGTATAACTACCAGGATTAATATTTTGAATTATATAATATCCATTAATATCAGTTGCCATACCCTGTCCTGTCTCTTGAATCATAACGTTTGCACCGATTAAGGCTTCTCCTGATGATGAGTCAGAAATAAAACCTGAAACAATACCACTTTGGGAGTATGCAAGTGATATAAATAATATTGTTAATTGGATTAGTTTTTTCATAGTTGTTTAAGTCCTCAAATAACTTAGATTTTCAACAGTAAATGGAGTCGGATCAATATCGTATTTTTTAAATAATTCATTGGAATTACAAACACTTCCCTTTACAAGATCTTTAAGCTGGTCTTGCCCTGCAGGGAACCACTCAAATCTATCTAGTAAGCCAGCTATTGAAAAAATCACAAAAAAGGGAGCTGGTAACATAAAAACTTTTTGACCTGTCACAGAGGCAATTGATTTTATAATCTCATTCCATGTAACCTCTTTTTCCCCTCCGATTTCGATGGTTTGCCCTATAGTTGTTTCATCAGAAAGAGCTTTTACAAAGATCGAAGCCACATCTTTCACATGTACCATACTCAATGCATATTGACCTGCATCAAAAGGACTAGATGTAAAAAAAGAAGGCGCTGGAAAGGGGAGAAATTTTGGATAAGGAACTAGGTTAAGCATTAATTTATCTAACATCATACAAAATTCTGGTCTATCTCCTTCTCTGGGGTCACCAAAAAGAGAGGAAGGTCTCATGATAGTCCAATTGAGATTAGTATTCTTAATTGCTTGCTCAGACAAATGTTTTGCCTGCATATACTTAGACCCATTTGGATTGGGGTTCGCACCTAATGCGCTCATCAACATAAACCGCTTCACACCTAATTCCTCAGCAAATTTGGCAACTTTTTCTGATCCTCTAAATTGTAACTTTTCGTTTGTTAATCCTTTTTTGGGGAACTCTCTAATTAAAGCAATTAAATAAATAACCGCATCACAACCCTCTAAAGTTTCTTTTAAAGCATTGTCATTATCAATATCTCCTGTAATTATTTCACATTTATCGGATTGCATTACTTTGTAATCAGAATTTTTTCTTACTAGCAATCTAGGAGTATGCTCATCGCTAATCAGTTCATCAATTAAATATGAACCCACAAAACCGGTTCCACCTATAAGAGCAACTTTCATTTATTTTCCTCCGTTTTTAAAATATATTTTTCTAGGGTTAAATAAGACACAGGAACCAGAAGCAGAGTGATTGCTGTTGCAAACAATACACCGAAGGACAGTGACACTGCCATAGGTATCATAAACTTCGCTTGCGTACTTTTTTCAAGAATTAATGGTATAAGCCCTACAAAAGTTGTTAATGAAGTAAGAAAGATAGGACGAAATCTTCTTGGCCCTGCTTCTAAAACGGCTTGTTTTATAGTATTCCCTTCTTTTCTATATCTATTGATAAAATCCACCATAACCAAACTGTCATTAACCACTACTCCTGTGAGAGCAACAATACCCATCATGGATAAAACCGATAGGTTCATACCCATGATTATATGTCCCATAACGGCTCCAGTGACTCCAAAAGGGATAGATGACATTACAACAATTGGTTGAAAATAGGACTTAAAAGGAATTGCTAATAGCATGTAAACCACAATCATTGCTAGAATGAAGTTTTTCCCTAGCGATTTTAAATTATCTCCTTGTTCTTGTTGTTCCCCTTCAAGAGAATAATTTATAGAATCATATTTTTTTAAAATTTTTGGCAAAACTACGTTGGTTACAGATTCAATTATTTCATTTGCATTTGCGATAGTTAAATCTACATCTGCAGCTACATTTATAGATCTTCTTCTGTTTTTTCGTTCAATTGAAGATAAGCCTTCTCCCAAACTTAGATCAGCGATTTGCCTTACAGGTATAGTTGAGCCTTGAGGAGTAAGAATCATCATTCTTTCTAAATCAGAAATAGAGGAACGTTTTTCCTTTGGGTATTGCAAAACGACCTTTAATTCATTGCGTCCTCTTTGCACTGTTTGGACTTCTAGTCCATAAAACGCCTGTCTAACCTGAGCCGCAACCATCATCATACTCACGCCATAGTTTTTTGCAGCTGGAAGTAAGTTTATGGATATCTCTTCCTTGCCCACATTATAAGTATCGCTGACAT
Source organism: Fidelibacterota bacterium (assembly GCA_045568995.1). Taxonomy (GTDB): domain Bacteria; phylum Fidelibacterota; class Marinisomatia; order Marinisomatales; family UBA1611. The sequence continues at coordinate 31,209 of JBJKZY010000010.1, forward strand.
CAAACACACCTGGGAACCTAATCAGTTCTGATTTTAGTTCATCTTTTGCTTTGATCAAATCATCCATATATCTACTGGATAATTGAATATTAATTGGATCTCCTGCTGAGAACAAGTCAGATTTGAATGATAGCTCTTTAACGCCAGGTAATTCTGGCATAAACTTTCTCCATTTTTTCACCACTTGATCAGTACTGATTGTTCGAGTCTCTGAAGGAGCAAGTTCCAATGCTACCTCTGCCATATTAGAGCCTGCAAAATTAGCATTTAAATTACCCGGCCCTCTTGAAGTTTTGGTAAGCATTGGCAAGTATCCAATTGTGGATAATCTATTTTTTATTACTTTTTCATCAGGAAATTCAGATGAAAGCTGGTTTTCTAGTAGAGTTGCGGCTTCTTCAAGTTTTTCAAAACCTTCTTTGGTAATCTCCAAAGGGGTTCCTGAAGCATATTCAATCGTAGCAATCGCTAAGTCATCTTCAACAGCGGGAAAAAAAGTAAATTTTAAAAAACCGCTAGCAAGAATTCCTATGGTCAATATAAATACACCTCCTGCAAATGAAAGGGCTGAAAATGGATGGTTTAAGGCCTTCTCCAGAAGCGGCTTATAATAATTTTTTATTACATGATTAAGACCTTCTACTATTTTGGTCTGAATTTTTTCCCAATTTCGCGATAGCTTTCGAATGTATGAGAATTTTGATTTTTTATCTGAGCTGTGCGCAAGGTGGGCGGGAAGAATGGTAAGACTTTCTATTAAGGACCAAATCAAAACTGATATGACAACCAATGGAAATATTCTCCAAATTGACCCAATCTCCCCTTCAACTGCTAGCATTGGTGCAAAAGTGACCATTGTCGTTAAAACTGCAAAAAATACAGGAGTTGCAACTTGCATTGCTCCTTTGACTGCGGCCTCATTAGGCTCCATACCCCTTTCTCTGAATAACGCAATATTTTCTCCAACAACAATCGCATCGTCAACAACTATCCCTAAAACTAGAATAAATGTAAAGAGTGATAACATATTAATTGAAAGGTTAAGTGGAGCAAACAACCAAAATCCACCCATAAAAGAAATAGGAATTCCAAGAGAAACCCAAAAAGCTAATTTTGGCTTGAGAAATAGTGCCAAGACAAAAATAACCAAAATGAGACCCTGCTGGGCATTTCGTACAATTGTATCGATCCTTCCGCTCAATATTCTAGCCTCATCATCCCAAGCGGTGATTTTAGCATATGAAGGAAGTTGTGTGTTTTTGACCCTAACATAGTCTTTCACAGCTTTGGATACATCTAGAGCATTTTGATTCCCTACCCTAAATACAGTGATTAAATTTGCATTTTCGCCATTGAAAAGAAAATCGAGTTCAAATTGATCTGAGAAAGTATCCTGTATTTTACTTATGTCTCCTAAAAATACAATGGAACCATCTTGCTCAGTAATAATTGGGATTTCAGAAAAGTCGTAAATAGAGTAACCTTGGCTATTGGACCTTATTAAAATTTCACCTTCATTCGTTTTAATACTTCCACTTGGAATGTTTAATGACCATTCTCTAATTGAATTAGATATTTGTTGGAATGTAAGATTATACTTTCTCAAAGCACTCTCATCAATATCAATTGCTATTTCTGTCTCTAAGTCGGCAACAATGGAAGTAAATGTGATATCAGGAAGAGCATCAATTTCATCTTTTATATTTTCCGTCAACTCATTTAAAATATTATCCTCTAACTTACCGTGAACAGCTACAGAAATCACTGGGTTAGATCCAGCAAATTTCCTACAAACAGGTTTTTCTATGCTTTCAGGGAAAGAATCAATAGCATCTACTTCTGCTTTAATTTTATCAAGCATGTCATTAACATCTTCACCTTGAATAACTTCTACAGTAACACTGCCTACACTTTCAGAAGCAGTTGATGTGATTTTTTTAACCCCATCTAGTCCTTGAAGCCTTTCTTCAATTTTAATGCAAATTGCTTGCTCAACATCAGAAGGTGTTGCACCAGGGTAAACAGTTGTCACATTAATAATATTTAATTCAATTTCTGGAAATACCTCCATTTTTAAGCTAGGGATTGTAGTCGCACCTGTAACCAGAATTAAGACCATTAATAGGTTTGAAACAACCTTATTACTTACAAACCAACGTATTATTTTTTCCATAAGATCTATTTGAGTGTATAAGTTACTTTTTGACCGTTTATTAAGCTTGATAGTCTCGACTGGAGCAACCTATCTCCTTCTTCAATACCTTCACTAATTAAAGCAAATTCCCCCTCAAATCGAATGATTTCAACTGCCCTGTTCATTAGCTCCATCTGAGAATTAACTACCCAGATTGACTCATTACGAACATTATTTCTAGGAAGTATAAATGTATTTTCTACTTCCATTCCAAAAATAATTGCTTGAATGTATTGTCCCACTAAAATCAAATTATTATTATCGTTATTTTTTTCGGAAATACTTGCTACAACAGATAACATTCTTGTTCTAGGATCAACCTCAGCCTCAGCCCTGATAACTTTTCCGTTTAGAATATTATCTCCGATGATGAAAGTAACATCAAGCTGTTTATTTTCAGGAATTTCTAATCCGTTAAAACTCAATCCTGTGAATTTTACGTCTTGATCAGTAATGGGTAATTGTACTTCAAAATATTTTGTTGCGTAGATATTTCCAAGCATAGTACCTGGAAATACTATAGAATTCATATCTGTATTTTTAGATCTGACTCTACCTTTGAAAGGTGCAACGAAAATTGCTCGATCTAAGTTCCTCTTAGTTCTTTCCAACTCAGCTTTAGCGGCTTCTAAGGTTGCCTTGGCTTGGGCAAGTTGAGGTTTACGAAGAGCTAAATCAGTTCCCGATCCTCCGCCAACTCTTTTCCATTCTTTTGAAGCAATATCAGATTCCGCTTTTTCTCTTTCCAAGTTAACATTTGCATTCAACACATTTGCTTCTGCTGTAATTAAAGCCAATTCATAATCTCTTTTGTCCAGTTTGATTAGCGTATCTCCTTCATTAAAACTAGATCCTGGTTCCATTTTTGAGGAGACCCATTCCACTCTTGCATTCAATTCAGATAAAATATTTAATTCTGATTTTGGTCTAATAAAGCCTTGGGAGGAAATTCTTGCATTAACTTTTTGAGACTTTAAAATCATCGTTTTTACAAAAGGAATATTTTTTTCAACTTCTTTTATTTCAGCGGTTGGCTTATTTTTGATTAATATTATAGCAATAATTACAGATGCAATTAAGAATAATGGTCCAAAATATTTTTTCATATTGCGCACTTACCTACTCCCTTCGTTTATAAACGCAAAATCTCCACCAACAGCTAAAATCAATAGCAATCTATTTTCAATGGATTGACGCTGTAATTGCAAGTATTGAGATTTAATCGTATTGTATTGTCTTTGACTGCTTAGGACTGACTCCAATGTGGTGACGCCTTTGTCATATCTTTCTTTAGATAAATTATACGCATCTTTAGACTGTTCAACTCCTGATCGCATAGCATTAACCTGTACTCCCAAGGATTGATCATAGTACATGAGTTGCTCCACTTCTGAAAAAGCCTTAAGTAAACCCTTAACTAAATCTTGTCTTGAGATTTCAAAAGCTGCCTCTTGAACTTTTACAGACGATCTAAGACGCTTTCCATTAAAAATAGGCGCAGTAACATTCACACCCAAATTCCATATCCCATAATCTTTATCTAGTAGTTGGTCAAAGTCTTGACTTGATGTTCCAAGCGATCCTGTGAGGCTTATGCCTGGCAATAGATTTCTCTTCGCTTGAGATACACGGCTTACATTGGACTCCACTTTTAAAATTAAACTACGAATATCTGGACGCCTTTCTACGATCGAGGCAGGGATACTTTTTGGTATGTTAGGCAGATTTTTCGGCAATTTTTTTTGCTGAATAAAAGTACCTGAAGGGTATTCTCCTACTAACATTTCAAGCTGGCGATTTAAGCTAACTAACTGATTTTTTCTGTTCTCCATTTCAAGAATCGCTGTAGAAACAGAAGTCTCTGCAAGTCTGTAATCTAAGCTTGACCGTAGCCCCTTTTCATACCTATTTTTCACAAGATCTCTAATTTCAACTAGGCTAGCATACGATTGCTTGGATAACATGGACTGCTCCAATGCTTCAACCCCTTGAAAAAAAAGTATAGCACTCCTTACAACAAGAGAAAAACCAAGGTAAGATAAATCATATTTTGCTGCTTCATAATCCTTTTTGGCTGCTATTCTTGCATTAAGTAAACGTCCCCATATATCAATTTCCCACTGATAATTAAGACCAAGGCCAAAAGTTTTATTTTTAAATGATATTACATTACTGCTCGAGGAATTATTTTGACTTGACGAATCAGATCCTTGATTACCAAAAAAAGAATCTGCAAATCCAAATGCGGACAAATTTTGACGGCTCTCAGATTGGTTGAAGCCAAAGCTTACGGAGGGAAAAATATCTGCGCCTCTTATTTTTGCGTTGTAACGCCCTATTTTTTCATTCTCCAAAATAGAAAGAAAGTCTGGGCTTTTTGTCTTTACTGCTTCAAGGTATGAAATTAAATCTTCATCGTTAAATGCGGCAACCCAGTTTTTATTGTTATCAGATTTTTGATGAATAGGTATTGACCACTCTTCTGGAATATTAATATCTAATTCATCAGCAGAAGTTTGAGGATTATGATAGCATCCAAACGCAAGAATCATAATGAAAGAAAATAGTAGGTAAGTAGGCCGCATTATGCTTATGAGTTGAGATTTTTTATAATTTTGGATAATACGTTTTTGAAAATTTCAATCTCTTCCTCCGATATTTGACCTCGAACTTCTTCCCTTGTTTTCTCCATAATTGGAAGGACATCATAGAATAATTGCTTCCCTGCATTTGTTAATATAACTCGCTTGATTCTATGATCTATTTGATCCGAAACTCGGACTACTAAACTCTTATCTTCTAAAGAGTCAATGATTCTTGTAATGCTTGGCTTATCTCTCAGACAAATTTCACCTATATCTTTTTGAGAAGGAGAACCCAATTGCCATATGGGACCAAGCACCATCCATTGATCCATAGAAATATCTAAACCAGATTTAAATACATTTTGAACAAATCTTTCTGTCATTGAATTGTGAGCTGATCGAATCAACATACCCAAATTCATGTGAAATTTTAATGAAGCTTCTTTTGTCATGACCCAAAACTATTATTTTTTTAGTTGCATATGCAACTAAAAAAAGCGATTTGAGCGGAAAAAAGTCACGGAGTAATAAAAGCGGTATATTTAGTTGAATTTTTAACTAAATAAAAAACAAAAATTAAGTATTTAAAAATGAATATTTATTACTAGGAAATATCTTTAGGTCGTATGGGAAGTTTTCTTATACGCTTTCCTGAAGCAGCAAATACCGCGTTAGCTATTGCAGGAGCTATAGGTGGTAATCCAGGTTCTCCAACTCCACCGGGTTTTTGGTTATTTTTTAGTATAAAAACATTGATTTGAGGAGAATCATCAAACCTTACAACCGGATAATCGTCAAAGTTACTTTCTTTAACTCTCCCATCTTTTACGGTCATTTCACTATACAAAGTTGCACCCATACCAAAAATAATGGATCCTTGTATCTGGGCTCTAATCGTCATCGGGTTTACTGTCTGACCACAATCTACACTACAAAAAACTTTATGAACTTTTACTCGACTATTTACAATTGACAATTCTACCACTTGGGCTACATGAGTACCAAAACTGTGATGATAAGCAAATCCATGAAAATGATTTTTAGGTAGTATCGACCCCCAGCGAGATTCATGAGATACCCTTTGAATCACTTTTATTGATCTCGAGCTATTTTTTAGATGATTAAGTCTTAGCTGAATTGGGTCAATCTCTAATTTTTGAGCTAATTCATCTAGAAAACACTCATTAGCAAATGCATTTTGAGAGTGGAATACTGCTCTCCAGAATCCTAACGGGATATCAGTTTCAAAAGGGGATGCTTTTACTAAAAGATTTTCAAAATCATAAAGAATATGAGCCGCCCCATCTGTGACAAGGTAATTTCTTATTTTGTTTTTAACAATACCAATACTTGTTGCCCATTTTAGAATGGGAATACTAGCACCATATTGATTTGCAGCATTTCCTGTTAGAGGATCAGGAGAGACCACAACATGCTTCCAAGCTTTTATACCTTTGCTATTTAAAACAGCACTCATATTATGCTTACTTGAGGGGCGAGCAAAGCCGTATTTGGTATCATCTTCGCGGGAATTTATTAATTTAATCGGTTTTTTTAAATGCTTTGAAATTCTTACACCATCCTCAATCCAATCGTTAAAAGATTTTCTACCAAAGCCGCCGCCTAAAAAAGTTAAGTTAAGCTTAATATTTTTTTCAGGAATTCCAGTAACCTTGGATGCTCGGGTAATTGCATTATCAGGGTTTTGAGTTCCAGTCCAAATCTCACAAGCGCCATCAGAAACATTCACTACGCAATTGCAAGGCTCCATAGCAGCGTGCGTTTGAAATGGTAAATAATACTGAGCTTTGAGAACATCTTTTGCATTTTTAAAAATTTTAGATGGAGCTCCCTCTTTTCGTACTTTTGAAGATTTCCCATTAGAAAGTTTATCTAGGTGATCATTGTAAACCTTACTATCAGCGTATACAGGATTTGACTTTTTATCCCAATTCACTTCTAACAATTTTCTTGCCTTTACCACTGACCAATATTTTTCACCAACGATTGCCACTCCTGAGGGGATTAAAAAAACATCGATTATTCCATTTTGATTTTTTATCTGCTCTAAATTTGAATTTTTATATTTTGCCCCAAAATACTTAGGCCTTTCGACCATGGCATAAAGCATACCAGATAGATTCTTATCCATAGAAAATGGTGCAGTTCCATCAACTTTAATTTTCGAGTCTGTTCTTAGCATATCCTTACCAAGAAGATTAAATTCTGAAGGTTTTTTTAGTCTGATACTTTTAGGGATTTTTACCTTAGAAGCTTTATCAACTAATGACCCAAAAGAAGTGGATTGACGAGTTTTCTCATGATAAATGACATTATTTCTAGCTACACATTCCACAGGACTTACTTTCCATTTCAGAGCTGCAGACTCAACAAGAACTTGTTTTGCTACAGCACCTGCCTCTCTCATCTTCTCCCATCCATAGCCGCTAATAGACATGCTCCCGCCAGTGCCAATAAAGTTATCTTTAGAAATTTGCTTTACTTTTACTTTGTCCCAATCCGCCTCCATTTCTTCAGCAATTAGCATGGGAAGTGAGGTCCAAATCCCTTGTCCCATTTCAGCCTTTGAGACAGATAATACGACTGTATCATCACTCAAAACATTGATATACATGTTTGGCGAGAATTGTGAATTCAACTCTTTTTTAGCCTGAAGAAAATTAAAGCCTATCGCAAAACCCGACCCAAGAATAGATGTTACCTTAATAAATTCTCTCCTAGAAATTGTATGATCTTTAGCCATTTCTAATTTCTTCCGATGCTGACTGAATAGCTTTTTTTATTCTTGGATAAGTACCACAGCGGCAAATATTCATCTTCATAGCATTGTCAATATCCTCATCCTTGGGATTACTATTTCGAGTTAAGAATGCAGAAGCAGTCATTATTTGGCCTGGCTGACAATATCCACATTGCGGAACATCATGCTTAATCCAGGCTTTTTGGACGGGGTGAGAGGCATCTTCAGAAAGGCCCTCAATTGTTGTAATCTCGTCCTCTTCATCCAAAAAATCAATTGCTGTCTGGCAAGATCTAGTCTCTACACCATTTAAATGTATTGTACATGCTCCACAAAGACCCTTACCGCACCCAAATTTCGTTCCAGTCAATTGTAGTTCGTCTCTAATAACCCAAAGAAGAGGGGTATCATCATCAACAGCAACCGTTTTTTTCTGACCATTTATATTTATTGTAAAAGAAGACATACTATTTTTTTATAATTTGTGCATATCCAAAGGATTCTCCTGAACCCTTCCATTGCTCTCGGATACTTTATAAACAGAAGAATCTTCGTAAAATTGCAGAGCCTTATGAAAATTGCCATTGATAAAATGTACCGCTGCACCTCCATCAATAGCATATCCAGGAATAGCCTTACCATTTATTAGGAATTTATGAACATCTGGCTTCCTATCTGGTTCTTCTTGATAATGCGGACAGGCCATCCCTTTTATAAATCCTAAACATTCTAAGGTATTTAAATTACTAGCCCAAGAATCTGTAATTCCTTGCTCAAACCAACAAATCGCTCCAGCACTCACACCACAAAGAATTTTTCCATTATTATATGCTTTTTTTAATAGTATGTCCAATTTCCATTCTCGCCAAACGGCTAACATGCTTTTTGTATTTCCCCCACCTGCATATATTATGTCTGCTTTACTAATAAGACTATCCAGCCTAGTAGTGCGCTGGAAGAAAGTTGCATGTGAAGGTGTACAATTTAATTTTGAAAAGCAAGAATAGTAGTTCACTATATACGATTTATCCTCTGCACTTGCAGTAGGCAAAAAAAGAATATTAGGATTTCTTTTTTCTGATTGATTTAAAATGTATCTCTCAATTTTATTGTGATTTGGATTCCTACCAAATCCACCACCTCCAATGGCAATTATTTGACCCACATTCATTATTATCGAAACTCCAAAAGAGAGTTAACTATCCCCTGAGGTTCTCTAAATGTATCCAAGCGTAGGAATTTCCCACTGTCTGTTGAAACTACCGTCTCCCCGTTTAATAGGTACATAGAAAGATTTGAATTTAGATTTTCAAGCTCGATGATGCCTTCTAAAACCGTAAAAATAGAATAATCTACACCATTAAAAAGCAGGTCTTCTTGATATTCAGCCAAAAAATTTGTGCCAGAAACAGTAGCTTTAGTAGAAGGAGTATTTACTATAAAACGATAGTCAAGGTTGTCATCAGCCTCAATAATAACTTTACCTACAAACAATGCAAGTTCAGAATGATTAAGCATACTGTATCGATCACTTACCAATCGGATAACAGAATTATTATATATACGAATAGAAGTATCCTCGTAAATCATAATAAATGAAGCAGATCCCACTTGTCCAGTAATAATCTTGTCTCCATGGTAAATATAATCTCCTTTCCTAATAAGCCCGCTTCTTACGCTTCCCTTGCGCAATACTGGACCATTTACATCTAGGCACAATGCAATTATTTCCATTTTTGCAAATACTGTTGCAAAACTAAAAACTAAAAAGATAATTAAATGAAGAATTTTCAGCTAATTTTCCTAAAAAGACTATGAATTAATATTTTTGAAATTAGGGTTTTATATCCATTGAAAGAATCAAAGAAATAAGTTAATTTTAGATTCGTGGGATTTAAAAGGATGACAAATTTTTAATTTTTTTTTTTACGAAAAAGACACATTTTTTATCACCCAAATAATCGGGCCAAAATTTTCCTTCCTTTTCTAAGTCCCCTTTACATAACACGCACAACGAAGTGCGCTATAAAACCTTTATAGGTTTTTGTTTAATCTTGCATAATGCATAGTAAGAGGTTATAGGTACAATATGCGTAAAGAAATTTTTATTAATGAGAGTATGGAAGAAACTCGTATTGCCATACAAGAAGATAATCAATTGGTGGAAGTCTATATTGAACGTCAAGATAATCATCGTATGGTTGGCAATGTTTACAAGGGGAAAGTGGAAAATGTTCTCCCTGGGATGCAAGCTGCATTCGTAGATATCGGCTATGAGCTAAATTCTTTTTTGCCTTTTTCTGAAATTGACTCAGAAGAATATTTACAAGACCATAAAAAAAATAAAAGAAATAAAAATGATAACATAGAAGTTGATTTAAAAAAAGACCAAGAAATTTTTGTTCAAGTTATCAAGGAGCCGTTTGCAGGAAAAGGACCAAGGGTAACTACTGAGGTTGCTCTTCCCGGACGACTTTTAGTTTTAGTCCCTGGTGCTAACTATATAGGTATTTCTAAAAAAATATGGGATAAATATGAACGGCGTCGATTGAAAAAAATTGCACAATCTTTACGCAAAGGAGACCTAGGAATTATAATCCGTACAGTTGCTGAAGGCAAATCAGAAAATCATATTGAAAATGATTTTAATCAATTAATGGGAAATTGGGAAAAGATAGAAACAAAAGCGGATACTGGAGCAGCTCCTCTTATTGTGTATGAAGATCTAGAAACTGCATCTAGTGTAGTTAGAGATCTTCTCACTCCTGATGTAGAAAAGATAATTATAGATTCTAAACGATTATATAAAAAAACAGAAAAATACTTAGAAGATATTTCTCCTAGTCTTTTAGATCGATTGGAATTATACAAATTGAAAGCACCGTTATTTGAAAGCTTCGGCATCGAAAGTGAGATTGAAAAACTTATGCGCCCAAAAGCTTGGCTGAAAAGCGGAGCATATTTAATTATTGAAAAAACAGAGGCTATGGTAGTAGTAGATGTAAATAGTGGAAGATTTGTTGGGAAAAAGCTTCACGAAGATAACTCACTGAAAATAAATCTTGAAGCAGCACGAGAGGTTGCAAGGCAACTACGCCTAAGAGACCTTTCTGGTTTAATTGTCATTGATTTTATTGATATGAAAAAAGAAGAAAACAGAAAAAAAGTATACCATGAGCTCCGTAGGGAGTTAAGGAAAGATCGTGCTAAAGTAGCGGTAGCTCCCATTACCGAATTTGGCCTTTTAGAGATGACTCGTCAAAGAATTAGAGTAAGTCTTTTAGATTCAATGAGCGAAGAATGCCCTTCATGTAAGGGCTCTGGAAAAATTATTTCAATTGAGACACTAATAACAAGAATTGAACACTGGCTAAGAAGATACAAAGCAAAGCATATGAGTTTAAGAATTAAATTGCATCTGCATCCCAAAAATGCAAATTACCTTAACAAAGAAAAAAAGAGTGTACTAAAGGGATTAATGTGGAAAAATTTTATTCATTTGAAGATTATTGAGAACGTAGATTTAAGATTAGATGAGTTTCGTTTTGTTAGATCTAAAGACGATGTGGATGTAACAAAAGAAATGGGTCTTGAAAAAGATTGAAATACCTTGTAAGTTCGCCGGCCTTTTTAGAGGATAACTATGTATGCAATAATAAATATTTCAGGAAAACAGTATAAAGTCGTTTCTGGTGCTCGTACCAGAGTTCCTAAGCAGGATGGAGAAACTGGTACTCGTTTGACATTTGATAAAGTTTTACTAATCAATGATGGTAAAAACACAGAAATAGGAGATCCCATTTTGAAGGGTGCTTCTGTTACTGGAACTATAGTTGATCATGGAAGAGATAAGAAAATTTTAGTTTATAAGAAAAAAAGAAGAAAGGGATACCAGCGAAAAAACGGGCATCAACAGAGGTTCACAGAGATTGAGTTTAATGCAATTAGAGCTGGAAAAATCCAATCTACTCAGGGAAAAACAATTTCAACAGAAGCAATTCTGGAAGAGGAAGAATAAGTTATGGCACATAAAAAAGGTCAGGGAAGCTCTAGAAATGGACGCGATTCAAATCCTAGTTATCTTGGTTTAAAAGTTGCAGATGGACAATCTGTGTTAGCGGGTACTATTATTTTAAAACAGCGAGGAACTAAATTCCATCCGGGATCAAACGTACGTAGAGCAAATGATGATTCATTATTTTCTATAGCAGATGGAATAGTAAAATTCAGCAAAAAAGGCCGAAATCGAAAACTCGTCAATGTTATGATAAGTAATTAAAAAGATCCCCTTTTGGGGATTTTTTGTTTAAAGGAAAATTTTATGGCAAGAAAAAAAATTACACTTGTTGGAGGCGGGCAAATAGGAGGAAACCTCGCACTTTTAGCAGCTCAAAAAGAGTTGGGTGATATATTGATTTTTGACATTCCACAATCAGAAGGTATGGTCAAAGGTAAAGCATTAGATCTAATGCAATTAAGACCGCATGAAGGCTATGATTGTAATATTACTGGATCAGCTGACTGGAAAGATGTAGAAGGAACGGATGTCTTTATTATCACTGCAGGAATTCCCAGAAAACCTGGGATGAATAGAGAAGACCTATTAGAAATAAATCTAGGGATTATGAAAGATGTAGCAAAAAACATAAAAAAGAACGCGCCCAAAGCTTTCGTAATTGTTATATCAAATCCTCTTGATGCTATGGTATATGCCTTTCATAAAGTTTCTGGCTTTAAAAAAAATCAAGTAGTTGGAATGGCTGGAGCTCTAGATAGTGGTCGCTTTAGAGCATTCATTGCTATGGAAACAGGTTATTCTGTTCAAGATGTTACATGCATGGTACTAGGAGGTCATGGCGACACAATGGTTCCTATTTCAAGGTTAGCCACAGTTGGAGGTGTCCCAGTCACTGATCTAATAAAACCAGAGAGACTAAAAGAAATCGAAGACCGAACTAGAGTAGCAGGCGGAGAAATTGTGAAATTGTTTGGAAATGGATCCGCTTTTTATGCTCCAGCTCAATCAGCAATTGAGATGGCTGAATCTTTTATTCGAGATAAAAAGCGTGTTATCCCATGTGCCTCTCTTTGTGAAGGAGAATTTGGCATAGATGGTTATTTTATTGGTGTTCCTACCGTAATTGGATCTGGTGGGGTTGAGAGGATACTAGAGTTCACATTAGATGATAATGAAAAAAACGAACTCATAAAAACTCTTGCAGCTGTAAAAAATACCGTTGCAGAAACTGGACTATAAAAACAAAACATCCTCTTAAAAAGCTCTCAGTAGAGAGCTTTTTTTGTTTATACAGCTATTGTAAATTGAAATTATGCTGAAACAAAAAATAAATGCCTCCATAAAAATACTTATATGTTTATCCATGGCAATTTTTGCGAATAATGGCTCCACAGTAATAAAACAAACATATCGTTTCAAAACCTTACCTGATGATGGTTCCTATTTCTTAATTCTTAATAACATTTCTGGGGATTTAATTGTTTCTGGGAATGAGGGATCTGGTGCGTTTATTAATGTAGAAAAAATAACTTTTGGAATCAAAAAAGAAGATATTCCAAACATTCATAAAAAAGAAAATATTATAGTAACTCATTTAAAAGATCAAAATCAAATTAATGTTATTGGAGATAGCAGCAAAAGTAATAATGACTTCATTCAAACATCTATCGAATTGGATCTTCCAAAGAATATCAATCTAAACTTTAATATTAATGGAGGAGACATTTCTATAAATAGGATAGTCGGAGGAATGAGCATATCTACATTAGGTGGGGATATTTTAATTAAAGATTGTGAGGGCAAAATAAATTCTCTCAGTAATGGAGGGACTATAAATATTCAAAATAGTAAAGGAAATGCAGAAATACATTCTTTTGGTGGTGGGATTGAAATGCAAAATTTTGAAGGGCCAGTCTCCTCTTCAACTATTGGAGGAGATATCACACTAAGCTCTATTTCTGGAAACATAAATTGTCAAAGTAGTGGGGGATCAATAATATTAACAAATATAAAAGGAAATGTAATTTCATGTCGGGCCTCTGGCGGAAAAATAATTGGAGAAAACTTAAAGGGTGATATAACTTTTAAATGTTATGGAAACAATACCAGTATTAAAAATATTTCTGGAATTGGCAATCTTTACTCATCAGGAGGAAATATTTCAATTAAAAAATTTACAGGAGCTCTCAAAATCAACAATGAAAAAGGAGATATCATAATTGATGATGCTGTGGGCAGCATTGAAGCAATTACCTCATCTGGTGATATAGATGTTGATCTGAGCTACGATTCTTCAATTAATGATTATAGTATTTTTATAGAGACTCACAATGGAAATATAAAAACAGTTGTCCCAAAAAATTTACCGGCAAATATGGAAAATATTGTCTATCAAACCACATCAGTAAAAGCAATAGATTCGGATATTATTTTAAAAGTCGAAACAGAACATGAAAAAATAATCGGAAAAAGAACAATTGCAGGAGGTACTATTCCTTTTAACTTAAGAGCGCACCACGGGACCATAACAATTAAAGATAAATAACTCTCATAACAGGTCAAATTATTATTGATAATTGATTAACAAGTTTTTCAATACCTTTTACTGCATCTTTAATTGATTCTGCTTCCATATAAGCATGGTTTAAAGTTATTCTTTTTTATTTTTATCTATATTCCTTTTAAGCCCTCCGTACTTTGTTCTTTTAACAGGAGATTTTTTAAAAAGGGAAGTGTAATTTTCTACACTTAAGTCATTCCAATCATTATTTTTATAACTAAGGATTTCTTCTCTTGGTTGGAATTCAGCTAGATCACTAACCTGCTCAAATCTTTTGTTCCAAGGACAAACTTCTTGACATACATCGCAACCATAGATCCAGCCCTCTAAGTCAAAACTAGAAGCTTCAAATTCTCCTCTATGTTCTATTGTTAAATAAGAAATGCATTTTTTCGCATCAATCTTATATGAATCAAGTGCTTGAGTAGGGCATGAATCTATACATGCTGTACAGCTTCCACATAAATCCTCATTGAAGGGTGGATCATAATCAAGCTCAATATCAAGCAATAATTCACCTAAAAAAAGCCAACTTCCATAATCTTTTGTAATCAGGCTTGTATGCTTTCCTATCCATCCCAAACCTGCTTCTCTTGCCCATACTTTTTCCATTATTGGAGCAGTATCAACACAAACTAAACCTTTTACTCTACTTGACCTTGTTTTTACCCAATCTAAAAGATTAAACAACCTATCTTTCAGGACCACATGATAATCATCACCCCAAGCATAATTTGAAAATTTATAATCAGCATTCAGATCACTTTGTTTCTTCCCAACAAAATAATTTATGCCTAATGAAATAACTGATTTTACTTCAGGAAAATAATTAAAAAGATTTCCTCTTTCCTCCTTCCTCTTATTAATCCATATCATTGTTCCGTTTCTACCTTCTTCCAGCCAAGAATTAAGGTTTTCTTGATCTTCTGGGTATTCTTTTGCTTTTGCAATTCCAATTTTCTGGAACCCTAGCTCTCTAGCCTTTTCTTTTATTTGGATAGAAGTAAGACTCATCTTTTTTAAGTTCAATAATATAATTAGTTATTATTTTTAAATTTAAAATTCATTCAAAACGTGTAACCCACATGGAATGTGTGAAATAATCCAATTTCACTTATAGAGCGATTTATCTGGTAAGTCTGTCCTCCTGACTTCTGATAAGTAAATAACTTAGGAGTTTCATATCTTTCTTGCGATAAGTTATATCCGATAGATATTCCAGATTCATACTCTTTTGAAAATCTAAGAAAAGTATCAAAACCTTTTTCATTTGTATTCCCTTTATTTACTTTTTCCTTATTCGATGATGATGTATGCGTAAGCATAATTGAAATATCGATTGGGATATTACTTTCAAAAAAAGAGTTAATATCTGCAATTCCTAAAAAATTAGGCGCTAGGCTCCCTTGAATGCCCGCATAAAATATTCCCGTCAAAGATTTTGAAATCAACCCAATAAAAAACTCATTTAAATTATTATTTTTTAGCTCTGTATAATTTGAGCACCCCCCAACAGCATATAAATCTTTTGCTATACTCTTCATCAATCCTATAGAAGAGCTAAAACTTATTGTTTGATCATTTCCAAAATTTAAGTTCAATCTATCACCCATCTCATAATTGATAGAGGATTCCATAAAAAACATGTTTTTCATTTGAAATTCAATAAAACCATCTATTTCATAGCCAGAAGTTCCATAGTTAAAGAAAGAAGCGCTCGTAATGCTATATGAATCATTTAAATTTTGATTTGCTTGAGAAAAACCTTGATTAAAACAAAATATACTAGTAATCAAAAATAATACAGTCTTTTTCATTTACTTATTTTAAATAGACTATTTTCCCACGATTCATTTTTTGATTATGAACTAGCTCATAAATGTATGCACCTGTCACTACATTGTTACCGTTTTTATCTCTACCAAACCAACTCATTTGAGCTGGACCTGTATGATAAAAAGATTTGGTAATTTTTTTTATTTCACGTCCGGATAGATCATATATATTTAAACTAACTATTCCTGGTTTATAAATCTCAAAACTAAAATTTATTTTTGGATTAAAAGGATTTGGATAAGTTCGAACTAAACTATAATCTGAAATTGGTTTCAAGTTTTGGTTTGTGCTTAATAATAAAATCTCATTATCCATCCAATTCAAACGCCCTTGTATCCACGATTTTAAATATTCTATTTCTTCTTCATAGGTATCAAACACATAATAATTTGGCCATACATAATTACCAAGAATTGGCCATTTCAAAAAATTTCTTTCAATCGCATCACCAAGATATAAAACAGAACTATCTATAACACTATTGATATTCTCTTCAGAAAGTACTGTCGATCTTAAATCAGTATATCTTTGAGCTGCTTTTAGTTGGAAATTCTCATCCTGCCACAATAATTCCCACCAGAAAGCCATTTGATCTCCACCCTCTGGGTTATACTCTAATAACCAATTATCTGTCTCCCAGGTCTCACCATAGTCACAATTGCCAAAACCGTGATTAAAATCCCAAACAGGGCCGGCAGTTAATCGATTATCAATGCTTTCTTTATCTTTAAACATATAAGTACTAAGCCTGTAAGCATCCACATTTTTGGCAAGCTCCTGAAGCAAAATAAAATCTACAAAAGATTCAACGTTCATGATGGAAGGGTACCCATTTGATTCATCTGCATAATTATTGCTCAACATTATATTTTCAAAATTATTAATGTAGTTTTGAATATAAGCTTCTTGTTCTTCTACAATATCACTAGGCTTGGGGTAATGATAATTATAAATCATACCATCATAATCACTTTCAAATCCTCCTATATTATCTCCTGTATAATACCAATCAAATTTTAAAATGTATCCACCCGTAACATCATCTCCACTAATTTCCTCGGGACCTAACTTTGAAATAGAAACCCTCTCGCTATCGCGTTTAATTTTTTCCATTAAAACATATACCCCTTGGTATTCATTATTAAGGTAAAGCTCAACGAATCTTGTTTTAGAAGCATATCTTCCTAATTGATTAGAAAGCTTGTAAATCAATACGTTTCTAATCATTGTTTTATCCTGCCAAGGAGCGTATAAAACCCAATCGTTTTCTTCAGGCATTCCTAAAAGCTCAACATTATTATTTTCGCCTTGAGCATCAACGGTTTCAAAGCGATATGGGGTTTTATCATTCCATTGAGACGAGTTTCCCCTTCTTTCAATAGTAATGTGACCATCATAGTCATTGAAAGGATCATCTATATGGTTAATTCCTGATTGATTATCTATAATTCCCATATATGCAGATATTCTTGGCTCATCAGGTATGCCAAAACCATAAGTATCAATTGCTACAATAGGAAGATTGGATTCATCATATACTATTGGCTCCTGAAACCAAGATGGTGGTTGCGAGTAATACTCCGAGTCATCTGCGATGCCAAAAGTAAGAAAAAAATTCCCTGACATATCTGATGAATTCATACCAACATTATGCACCTGAATAGCAAGCACATTTTCACCATCAACCAGTAAATTATTTAAAAATAAAGAATCTAGAAAAATATTATCAGGTAAGCCTCCATTATATAAAGAAGCCTCATGATCAGAGTATGTAGTTTCATCAAATGAAACAAATATTCCCGGCTCAGGTAAATTATAAGATCTACTAATTTCAATTCCATTTAAGTAGGCGATATAGCCATCATCATAATCTGCGCTTAAAATTGCACATGATAGTTTATTTTTGTCAAAAACATTAAAAAATTTTCTAAAATAAACTGAAATTGCTGGTCCAATGATAGTCCCATCGTCACCATCTCCATAACCAAATCCACCTTGAGAATTAATCCACGTCGCTTCATCAAAATTTACTTCATTCCAATTACTTGATGGCTCTGCATCAGGTACAATATATTTCCATTCATCTGAAGCAAAGATCGCTGTTTCCCAGTGGTCCTGAGAAAATAGGATATTTAAAAAAAGTATTGTATAAATTATTTTTTTCAAAACTTGTATCTTATTCAATGTTCTTACAAAAAATTTTGTTAAAACAACGTATAAATAAATGGCGCCACAGCAGTGCCTTCAGTAAGAAAAATTAAAAACCCAAATAGGAAAAGAAATACTATGATTGGAGCAAGCCACCATTTTTTTCTTTCGGATAAAAAATCCCAAAATTCTCTTAAGATTGATAGCTTAGACATACCCTTCCTTTTTTAATTAAAACTGTTTCTCATAGTCTTGGTTCAATTCATATTCCCTATCACGACTATTCCAATAAGATTTCTGGTTTCTTGACTTCAAACTTAAAAAATCTTTTCCAATTAATCTTGTAAAGATTCCAATGGTGGTAATTATTGAAAAAAATAAAACGCTCAAAATTACTCTTGTCATTATCCATCCAATGATAACTGCACAAATCATCCAAATTTTATAAATAGGCATCAATACCGACGGAGCAATTCCACCTAAACCAATTAACATTGACCCTATAGAAAGAAAATAAACAAATAAAAAATTTTCTTTATAGAAAAGTACTCCACCTATAATTAATAAAATAAAGCCAATTGTAAAACCGAAATTTTTTAAGTCTTTTCTAGTCGATTTAATGCTTGTGAATTCTTCAATCATAATTAATCTAATTCAAATTCATTTTTCCAATCAGAATCATTTTTTAATATCTGTTGGTCTGTTTTTTTCAGTAAATAATTATTTAACAATAAATAATCCATTTCAGTCCTCATAAAACATTGATAAGCATCATTTGGAGTACACACTATTGGTTCGCCACGAACATTAAATGAAGTATTTACAACAACTGGACAACCATATTTTTTTTTAAACACAGTTAACATTTCATGATATCGTTCATTAGTTTTTTTACTTACAGACTGAATTCTAGCTGAATAATCAACATGAGTTACAGCAGGAATTTCAGATCGTGGAATATTTAATTTTTTTAAACCAAAATATGATTCTTGCTCTCTTGTCATTGGTAATTGTTTATCTTTTGCGACCTTTGCAACTAAAAGCATATATGGACTGGGACAATCTATGTCAAAATACTCAGATATATCCTCTTCTCTAACTGATGGGGCAAAAGGACGAAAACTTTCTCTATATTTTATTTTAAGATTAATTACTTTTTGAGTTTCAGGCGACCTGGCATCGCCAATAATTGTTCTACTTCCCAAAGCTCTTGGCCCAAACTCCATCCTTCCCTGAAACCATCCGATTACTTTTTCTTGGGAGATTAAGTCTGCTATTTTTTCAGGAAGTTCACTATCCTTTAATTTTAAATAATTAAAACCATTATTATCCAAGTACGATTTTATGTTTTCATTGCTATAATTTGGTCCAAGATATGCTCCATTCATAGAATCTGTTTTCCCATCAGTTTTCCTCTCGTTACCTAAATATTGGTACCATGCTATCATTGCACCTCCAATCGCTCCTCCGGCATCACCTGCAGCAGGCTGAATGTAGATATCATCAAAAATACCGGCACGTAATAGCTTACCATTGGAGACACAATTCAAGGCAACTCCACCTGCAAGACAAAGGTATTTTTTCTTAGTTGTTTTTCTCACATGCTTTGCCATTTTCAAAACTATCTCCTCTGTTACTTCTTGGACGGATCTAGCTATATCCATTTCCTTTTGAGTTAATTCTGATTCTGGTTTCCTAGGGAGTCCTCCAAATAATACATTAAATTTTTTATTTGTCATAGTAAGTCCAACAGCATAATTAAAATAATCCATATTTATTTTAAAAGAGCCATCTTCTTTAACATTTATTAAATGATCATATATTATTTTTTTATACTTCGGTTCACCATATGGAGCAAGTCCCATAACTTTATATTCTCCTGAATTAACACGAAAACCAGTATAGTATGTTATTGCTGAGTATAATAAACCCAAAGAATTTGGAAATTTAATATCCGCAAGTATTTCCATATTATTTCCATCTCCAATTCCAAAACTAGTAGTAGACCACTCCCCTACTCCATCCATTGTTAGAAAAGCAGCATCTTGAAATGGAGAAGTAAAAAATGCTGAAGCCGCATGAGAAGCATGATGTTCTGGAAAAAGGATTTTACCAGAATAATTTAGCTTTTCCCTAATTAGTTCTTTTGTCCAAAGTTTTTTTTTAATCCAGAGCGGCACCGCTTTTAAAAAAGAATTAATTCCTTTCGGAGCAAACGATAAATAGGTTTCAAGTATTCGTTCAAACTTCAAAAAAGGCTTATCATAAAAAGCCACAAGATCAAGTTCATAGGATTGAATTTCTGCTTCTTCCAAACAATATTGAATAGCGTTTGAAGGAAAGTTTTGGTCATGCTTTTTTCTAGTAAACCTCTCTTCTTGTGCAGCTGCTAAAATTTCACCATCTTTAATTATGCAAGCAGCACTATCATGATAAAATGCAGATATACCAAGTATATACATACTAAATATTTAAATACTTAATAAATTGCTTAGCAACATTTATTAAATTACCATTTTTAGTAGTATAGGATATAAACTTTTTATCGAGGAAATAGTTACCAATTATTTTATTGAGAATGTTTATCCTAATCCTTAAATAGTTTTAAGGCTATTTAATTTGATATTTTATAACAATTTTATGTTATTAAATAATTTTGACTTAACTCTTGTATCCTCAGTTTTAAAACAATAATTTTTGCATTCATATAATTATATCATGTGGTAAGAAACTGAGGTGTTACGATGACAAAAAGTATTTTATACAAATTTTTAGTGGCAATG
>JBJKZY010000011.1:0-12490 GCA_045568995.1 Fidelibacterota bacterium
CCCATCCTATTAGATCTATAAACAATATATTCATAAAAGTAGAATATTCTTATCTATATTCAAATTTGAGAAGATGGAGATGTAATAAACATGATATTCATAAATATAGGACTGCTGTAGATTAACTACAGATATAGAGTTTTGCTATATTTAAATTGTAATAATAGTTTAGCTTTTGATTTTAACTAGAATATGAAGATAGATTTTTATTAATATTAAATGGATAATATTTACCACACTAAAATAATTATTTACAAAAAACGGAGAAGAGATTATTATGAAATCTTATTTACAAGGCATGTTAACTGGAGGCTTAATCGTTATTTCATGTATAGTTTTAATAGGTAATAAAAAAAAACCAAAAAAAACAGTATCAAAAACTACTCGTGCTAAATTTATTGAAATTGAGGATCGAATAGGTATGCTTGAAGGTTCAGTAAATGATAGATTTAAAATGGTCGGAGAAAATTTTATTTATTTAAAAGATAAATTTTCTATTTCTGTAAATACGGACTTTAATTACAAAAGTACAAGTTTGATTCAAAATCCGTTTCCTTACAAAATGAACAAATAATATTATAAAGAAAAAATATTAAATATTTTGCTGTTTTTTCAATTGCAATGTTTTTTTGATCATTCTCTCAATAGAAGATTTAGAATTCAAATCTAGGACCTTTTGAATAGGTATCCATGCAACATCATAAGATTCTTCACTTACTGTTATTTTTGAAGAAACGGGATCTGCTTCTAGCAAAAACCTTACATCATAATGAGCATGGGCAATGCTACCCCTATCAGGAGGGATCTTGTGAATATCCACATCAAAAATTTCTTTATTTAAACTAATAAAAGATTGGATACCAGATTCTTCTTCTGCTTCTCTTAATGCTACTTTAAAAAGATTTTGTTCGCCATCTGCATGTCCTCCTAATTGAAGCCACATCCGAAGTTTTCTATGGTGAGTCATTAATATATATTCCTTATCTGGACTGACAACCCAAGCGGATCCAGTGAAATGTCCTTCGCGATTAGATTTTGAGAAACAATTTTTATTTTTTAAGAATTTTAAAATATCAATAGGTGAAGTTTCACTGGGATACTTTTCAATATATTTTTCTAACAACTTTTCTAAAGATCTCATATCAAAAATATGGTCTTATTAAATTTTTTCCAAAACCTAATCTTTTTAACATTCTGGTACCCATATTTTTAAAATTATTTGATATAGATCATCTTTTCAGTTTTTGACATTCCACCTAAAATTATTTTATGAAAATATATGCCTGAAGCCATGTTTCTTCCCTGATCATCCATCCCATCCCATTCCATTAAATATTTTCCTATCTGATGATATTTATTAACTATTGACTTTACATGTAAACCCTTAGAATTTATTATTACTAGATTTACATTTCCTGATTTAAAAACTTCATATTTAATATTAGTTAATGAATTAAATGGATTTGGAAAATTTTGATAGAGATTGAAAAATTCAGGTTTCACCATCTTTCCATCTACACTTAATGATGTAATTTGCTGCAATGCTCCAACAGTAACAAGGCTATCATAGTAATTGTTACCTGGATCCCATAATTCAATATTAGTCTCATCAAAATTAAAAATATCCAGGATAAATGATGTTGATAAATTTAAGACAACCTCCTCAATATCATCATCGGAGAAGATATAATTTTCCTGTCCACAAAGTAGCGAACAGAAAAAGTTTGTAGGTAACTCAAAATCACAATGGTCTGCCTCAGTAATAATAACCGCATTTCCTTGAACCACCTCTTGAAAAATATTCACTCCATTACTATTAGCATTGCAAGCACTAGATTCACCAAACATACCCCATACTGGAATCATCATATTGGAAGCTACAGATAGCCCGTAATATTGATTATCCGTTCCAAGGTATAAAGCATCTACAAGATCAAGTCCTAATACTCCAATCACATTAGAATTTTGACTAGCAGCTAATACAGATCGCATTCCACCAGAAGAATGCCCCACGTAAACTATCGGCAACCCTTGACCAACCTGATCTGCAAGAATATTAATATCTAATGCATCTAATACCGGATCATTATCTATAATAGATGAATGCAATAAATTCATCGTTATCGTTAGAAGTCCCCAACTAGCAAAATGCTCAGCAAATCCAGCCATAACACTTTGATCCCTTGAGAATCCATGTACTAGTAAAATAGAAACT
Source organism: Fidelibacterota bacterium (assembly GCA_045568995.1). Classification (GTDB taxonomy): domain Bacteria; phylum Fidelibacterota; class Marinisomatia; order Marinisomatales; family UBA1611. Next base: position 2,216 of record JBJKZY010000011.1, read on the forward strand.
TCTGATTCATGATTTATGGGATTATAAAGAGTATAGTCCATTTGTAAACTATCAGAAACAGTAATTTCATAAGATGCTGAACTCACTTCAAAAGAACCTAAAAATGAATATTGTCCAAATGATAGATTGGAGAGAAAAAGATAAATAAAAATTGTTTTATACATATATAAATTAAATATTTACACAAAAATTTCTAAAGCATTAACATAATGATTAATTTATTACCACAAAAAATATCAAAACAACAAACAAGTTTTGCATTTATTAACTCTAATAATAAAAAAAATTAATGGATTTTAATCGTTATAAATATTCATGCATGATCGTGACGGATTATAATTTCACAGTTCCCCTTGACTATAGCAAAAAAGAAGGACAAGAAATTTCTATTTTTGCAAGAGAAATTATAAATGAGAAAAATGAAGAAAAATCTCTTCCCTACCTAATATTTTTCCAAGGTGGACCTGGTTATGAATCACCTAGGCCGCTAACAAATTCTGGTTGGATTCAGAGAGCTAGTGAAGAGTATAAGGTCTTATTACTTGACCAAAGAGGTACAGGGCTAAGCACTCCTGTAGACCCAAATAGTATCAGAGAAATCAGTGATCAAGAGCTAGCAAATTATTTGACATTTTTTAGAGCAGATAATATTATAAGAGATGCTGAACATATTAGACAGAATCTTATTGGAGATAACAAATGGTCAGTTCTTGGTCAAAGCTTTGGAGGATTTTGTGCAATACACTATGTATCCTTTTTCCCTAACAGTCTTCAAAAGGTATTTATAACTGGTGGCCTCCCCCCTTTAAAAGCCCATACAGATGAAATTTACAGAGCAACTTTTAAAAAGGTAATTGGAAAAAATGAGTTATTTTTTAAAATGTTTCCGAAAGCAAAACAGAACATGGACAAAATAGCAAAATATTTGGATGATAATGAAGTCGCGCTTCCCAATGGTGATATTCTATCAGTAAAAAGATTTCAACAGCTAGGGCTAAATCTTGGATTTAGCGATGGTATGGCTTCTTTGAATTTTTTATTTGAAAAAGCTTTTGTCAATAAGCAATTATCTTATTCTTTTTTAAAAAATATTTTATCAATGCAAACCTTTGATACGAATCCACTTTTCACAATTCTTCATGAAGCATGTTATGCACAAGGTTTTTCTACTAATTGGTCTGCGCAACGTATTTTAGATGAGTATCCTATTTTTATAAATAATGTTGATAATCTATATTTAACTGGAGAAATGTTATTTCCATGGATGCTAGATCAGTATCAATCCCTTAAATCTTTTAAAAATGCAGCAAATATATTGGCTGAAAAAAGTGACTGGCCTCAACTTTATGATGCTAACATTCTTAGTGAAAATAAGATCCCTATTAAAGCAGCTGTTTACACTAATGACATGTATGTAGATAGAGATTTTTCTATCGACTTAGCGAAAAATATACCAAATATAAAAATTTGGGAAACTGATATCTATGAACATAATGCTTTAAGGAGCGATGGAAAGAAAGTATTAGATATTCTTTTTAGTTTATAATCCTTTAATAATATTTAATAATACTAAAAAAATGCGAAGACTATTAAAATGGACAGTATATCTAATGGTGTTTTTTCTAATATCTATTGGAATATATTTTTATATGTGGTGGAGTTTTGAGCCTCCAGAAAGCAATATGTTTGCTAAAGCTTATCTAAGCTACTCAACAATATAATCGGTTTTACTGTTATTCCTTATTTTCATCTCATACTTTCTCATTGGCATTTTATCTACATCATAAAATATTTTTTCCAATTCTGTTTCAAATAAATAAGAGCTTTTAATGTTACCATCTTTCCCAATAAGAATTAAACGATGATTCTTATCAATGTTTTCAACTCTTTCTAAAACTGAATCAGAAAATTTTTCTGGCATGAGTTTACTATCTAAATAAACCTCTTTTTTATTGCAAATTATTATTGAAATCTTTCTATCATCTATACCTATTTGGTTCAGTTTTATTTTTTTTTGAAATTCAAAATTGATATCATTCATTACAATAATTATTCTGTTGCTCCATTGTAGATCATTTATGTGGCTTATTTGTTTTGCAATTATGATCTTCATGAATAAAAATAGAAGTACAATATATCTTAGCATTGAAAAAATAATTATTTTATTACACCGATACAAAGCAACTTTTAAAATCGCCTTTCCCTTTTAGGTTTGTTATTTTTTGATCTGTCGTTTTTATATTTGAAGGTATCAATTCTTTTGTTTGATCAGAAATATGGATTTTCATTTTCTCACCACTAGTTTCCAATCTTGCAGCTATATTGACCGTATCTCCCCAAATATCAAAGTTGCTGCTAGTTTTTCCAGAAATGATTGGTCCAGAGTGGACGCCAATTCTTACATGCCATAAATCTTTACCAATTGCATCTTGTTGATAGTTAACACCTGTTACAAAGTTAATAATCTCTTTGGCTGCTAATACTACTCTTTCAGCATGATTAGAGTTCAGATCGGGGACTCCACCTACTGCCATATAAGCATCTCCAATGGTTTTTACCTTTTTTAAATCAAATCTTTCTATAATCTTATCAAAACCAGTAAAAAATGAATCTAGTATTTCTACTAATTCTCCTGGCTGAAGTTTTTCAGTCTTACTAGTGAATCCTACAAAATCACAAAAAAGGACCGATGCCGAAGAAAAATATTCGCCATTAATTTTTTCAGATGAAGTCGTTTCTAATGGAACCTTGCTTTCGTATTCTTTTTGAGTACTTTCATACAGGTCTATAAATTGATCCGCCAACATTCTAAGTCCTTCTAGCTTTGAATGATCTAATGTTTTAGGTTCTGAATTAAATACGCAAAATGAGCCAAGCGTAAACCCATTTGAGGTGATAATAGGACTGCCTGCATAAAATTTTGGGAAAGTTTTATTTAATACAGAGTTGTCCAATTCAAAGACATGCTTAGTTCGATCATCTTTTGTTAAATCATTAATCACCAAGGGTTTTGAGTCATTGTTTAGAACATGTGCACAAACCGATAACTCTCTTGGTATTTCTTTCATAACCATATTTTCAATAGCATTCATACCAAAGTTAACTTTACAATGCTGAGTGTCATTACTAATGATATTAATTGCGGCCTTATCACAATCGGTTAAAGTAGCTGCCAGTTTTGGAAAGCCAGAGAATCGTTTACTCGAGTCTATATTATCTTCAAGCAATTTTAGTTTTTTTAAATCCTGCATCCTAGATTCCTCGTTTTTTGGTTTAAGTGCAGGCTTATGCCCTATTTTTAAAATTTTACTTATAAGATGTTTATTAAAGGCTTTTTGTAAATATTTCATAATGTTTGTCCATATTTAAAGTAATTGCTAAAATAAATTTAATGATCATTATGCTGGCAATGAACATCTACTAAATTCAATCTGCATAATTCCTATATTTCAATTAAATCCTCTAAAGCCCACGCTTTTACTTTAACTCCATCTGAAATATGACAACAATCAGGAGAAAATACGTTTTTTATACCTAATGAAAATGATTTTAAAAAGTCATTTTTAATTATTTTTGGCTTTGCTTTTTTAAATTTCCATTTCTTATGATGAATAAAACCCTTTTTTATCTTTTTTTGATCATAGGTGAAAAGAAAATATCTTTCCAATAAGAATTCATCTAAAGATCCTTTAACTGCGTACTGATCCTCTTCGATTCCTTTACATGAACCCTCTAGGCCATAGCCACCTAAAAGCCGATCAGATTTCCAAAAAAAAGTACTACTTTTTCGCTTTACAAATCCTCTTGAGTAACGATATGGCAAATGAAAAAAATTTGAAGCATATATCCTTGTAATAATACTTTGAGCATCCAGAGTAAGGAAAAAAACACCTTTTATATTTTTGAACTTTACATATGTTCGAATATTAAATTCTGGAAAGTTAGAAATAAATGGAACACTTACTCCCCACCTTGGTCTAACATTTTTCATCATAAATGGAATTATACCAATATAGGCTTCGTTTCTATATAAATCTAAAGTCAAATGTCTAGGGATATGTTGAATCAAAATTTCTTTATCTACCCGCCAGTGCAAAAAACTGAGATTTTCCCAACTTTGTAGTAAAATATAATTAGTTCTATTAGTGTTAAATGGTTTTTCCAAAAGCTTCGTAAATATTTAATAAATTGAGAAAAATATGTTTTTAGTGAATAAATTTAAAAAAAGCATTTTGCCTTACTAAATCAATTGAGGCTACTTTGATATCTACTTTTTGGCCGACTCTAAAATTCTTTGATCCAATTTTGTTGTGCATAAAAAACATTTTATCATCAAATTCGTAATATCCATTGGGGATGTATCTTTTTAAAACTATTCCATCCACCCCGGAAGAGACTTCATTTATAATAATACGAGATTTTTGAATTTTAGTAATATATCCAACTAAGGAATCCTTCTGTTTAAGTTGTAAGAACTTAAGTCCCTTTATGGTTTTATAATCTCTCTCAGCATTTTGGGACCTTAATTCTCCATTATTACAGAAATGAATAATGCTAAAAATCCTATCATTTTCCTTAAAATTCCCTTTTAGCATCCTGTGCACAACAATATCAGAGTATCTTCTAATTGGGCTAGTAAAATGTGTATAGGACCTTAATCCTAGACCATAATGTCCCAATGACTTAGTCGAATATTTTGCTTTTTGCATTTTTCTTACTATCAGGTGACTGAATGCTTTTCTTTGATCGGAATTTAGATTATCAAGAAAAGCATTTAAATCTTTTGCTTTTAAATTTGACTGGAAATTGATTGGATTTTTTTGGATAAAACCAATTAACTCTTTTAAATAGGCCTCATTTTTCATAGATACTTTTTCATGATTCCTATACAAACCAAAATAGTTAAGTTCGTTTTGCTGTTTATTTAAATGTAAGGATGCAAGCATGTTCGCCAGCAACATACATTCTTCAATAATTTCATGAGATTGAAGCCTTTTCAACTTATTGCTTTTTATTGGGATACCTTTTTTATCCAATTCAAAAAAGATTTCATTGTTATCTAAATTGAAACCATCTTTAAATAATCTTTTCTTCTTTAGTTTATCGGTTAATAGCTTAAGTTTTTTTAATTCTGTTAGGATGCCACCTTCTTTTTTACCTTGAATAATTTTTTCTACTTCATCATAATGAAATTTTTGATTACTAATTATAACGCTCTCAAAAAAACTAAAATTTTCTATCTGGCACATAGTATTCAAAGTGATTTTCAGAGTAAGAGCTAGTCTCTTTTCTCCTGGTACCAAGGAACAAATATCGGTTGACAAGTATTCTGGAAGCATATGCGTTGTTTGTTCGATAAAATAATAGCTATTCCCTCGCTCAAGAGCACATTGATCATTATTTGAATTTTCTTTAACAAAAGTAGAAACATCTGCAATGTGTATATATAGTTCGGTATAGCTATCCCTTTTTTGGATTGAGATTGCATCGTCAAAATCCTTTGCATTTTTTGGATCAATAGTAAATGTATTCAGGCTTGTTAAGTCTGTCCTCTTCTTAATGTTCTCTTGTAATATATCTTTATACTTATTTTGATCAATGATGGTGTCAGTATATTTTTTAAAATTATCTAAACCATATCTTCTTGCAATAAATATGTAGTCTGACATTGGATCATCTGATTTTGCAACTAAACTAATAGGTTCCGCATAGGCTGATTTGTGGTTTTCTCTCCAATCAATTATTTTTATGTAAAAGATATCACCACTATCGATGTTACAATCTATGTTCTTTAAGATGATTTTTTTTGATTGGAATGGATATATTGAGGCAAAAATCTGCTTTTTATTCATATATAATTTTGAAGTGAAGTATATATTTTTTCTTTTTAAAATTTTTTGTACACGAGCAGTTGAAAATGTTCCAAATGTTGAATTTATTGAGATCCTTACTTTATCTCCATCTAAAGCTCCTTTTAAAAAGTTTCGTTTTATAAAATAATTTTCATTTGCTAATTCATTCGATACAAAACCACTTCCTTTATTCGTAATTTTTAATTCACCATCAAATAACTCATATTGTTCAGAAGAATTCATTATAATCAATTTTGGCAACTAGGACATAGGAAGATTCTCCTGGAGGAAACAATAATCTTTACAATTATTTCTCCACATTTAAAACAAGGTAATCCAGCTCGAGAAAATACCATATGCTTAACTCTTTTAAAGTTATCCTTATTACCAAATTCTTTTTCAAAATAATTCAGATCAATTGTTTTCCCTTTTTGGAGGTATGCTCTAATGCTGACCTCTTTGATTGAAATAGCCAAATCTGAAACTTGTTGATCGTTAAGATTTGATACTTTTTGGGTATGCTGAAGTGAAGCAAAAAAAAGGATTTCACTTCTCAAATAGTTACCCAATCCAGAAATGATAGACTGATCTAATAGCACAAAACTAAGAGCTCTCTTATATGCTTTTTTTCCCTTTAAAATCGAGATAATTATATTACTTGTAGTAGTAGTATCAAGAACATCAGGTCCTATTTTTTTCAAGTAAGAGTGATCAGATTCAAAAGAAGATCTGAATAGTTGGATATCCGTAGCGGACCAAAGTCTTACTACTTTTGATTTGGTAGTAAATTCTATTCTTAATTGCCTGTTACTTTTTATCACTGTCTCCGGTCGATGAAAGGTCCACTTACCGTATAATTGATTGTGGGAAATTATACTAAATCCATTATCAAGTCTAATAATGACAGCCTTCCCCCTAGACAAAACATCTTTAATTAATACTTTTTTTAAATTTGTAAATTGAGTTAATGATTTATGATAGAATTTAAATCCCAAGATATTTTTACCTTTTAAGGACTTATTAATCTTGTCAGCCATTCTACGTGTTTCTGGACCTTCAGGCATACTTTATTTATAGTGTTTTAGATAACAAACTAATTTAACTATAATTAGAATCACCATTAATAATCAAAACGAAATTAAAAAGATATTATCTCAGAAAACGAGATCAAGATTTACTAACTATATAAAAAATAACTTATTTATAATTTTAAGGTATATGCTAATCCAATCACATTTGTTTTGTCCGGATTCGATTTATTTATGCCTTCAATCTTATAAGTATAGAATACCTTGATCTTTTTTTTTCTTTGAAAAGCTCATACTTAATCCGATAGACCATCTTTTCTCATCATTTTCATATTGATCGGAGTTAATAAAGTGAAAGACTTCACCTGATAAATATGGTTTTACCTTTTTATTTATTTTATAATCAATAGCTAATTTATTTCTAGCCAAAGGATCAAAAATTTTATCTTTTTGAAAAGACCTTTGAAATTTAGATCTGTATTTCAAAGTAAAGGGTTTAAAATCATATTTGTACGAAAATCCTAGACTAATTCTCTTTTTAATCTTTTCGTTAAATACAGCATATCGTACCGGAATAAATATTTTTAAACCATTATGTAAGCTGTAAGAGAATGATGCTTCTGTAAATGTCTGCTTAAACGACGATATATTATCTTTTGTTCTTAAGGATTGTTCCATATCAAGCGTAATTGAATTAAGGATTTTCTTTTCAAACCCAACGCTACTCCAAGATTCTGTGATAGATGATGTAAAGCCGTACTGTACTGTAAGAATGAATATGCTTAAAAACTTAATTTTATTTACTTTTTCAAAGGCAGCCAACATCTTATATACAAAAGAAGAAAAGAGGGTTATTTTTCGTCAAAAAAGATCTTAATGTTAACCCTATCTAAATAAACTCTTCCTATTTCAAAATCCTTAATAGAAAGTCCCGTCCTATCTTCTAAGTCAAGAACCAAATTGTTATGGTTCTCTGGTTTAATATTTTCCAATACTTCATATTCAATTGTACGCCGGCCAAGAACTTTCTGTTGGCCATTCTTTTCAAGCGCAAATGTCATGAGAATGATTACGAGGTTTGCGAAAAGTAATTCTTCTAAAGAGACCTCATTCGAACCTATGGCATTGACAACGCCTAATGTAATTACTATAAATAAGTATGTCATTTCTTTGATTGGGATGGGATCTGTTCTGTATCGAAGGATTGCAAAAACAGCAAAAAGACCAAATGCAAATCCAATATTTATATCCATATTCCCTAAAATGTATGCAAAAAAGAATATAAGCGAGTTGAACATGAAATATGTAAATACAAATTCATTGCCCTCATGAAACCGTTTATAAACCTGAATTATGATAATATAGGCAATAAACGTACTGAAAAAATATTTTAAGGCGAGATTAGAAAGCTCGATTGATATTTCCATACATTATAGTTTTGACAATGTTAATTAAGAAATAGAAATACAATTTTAAGTCTAAAACTAATAATTAAAAATATATTGTAATAGACTTTGATTTCAATATTCTAAAATTATTTTCAATTTTAATAACTATCTATAAAGCTACTGTTTATAGATCCAGGAGTACCAAATCCCAAAGAAGGAACCCAATTTTCCCAATGTGCATTATCCAAATCAGGATGTTTTAACTCTAAAGTTGGACCTTCTCCATCTGCAGAAGTAGTCCATGGAGGATCATCGCTATATTGTACTATGTCAGCTAATGATCCATTTGAATCAAATAATCGAACATCATCATTTCCCCCACTTAAACCAAAACCCAATTCACTTTTAAAAAAATTTACATCTGGAAAAGATTGGGAAAATTTAGTAGAGTCCTTACAAAAGACAATGTAATGATCAGGAATTATCACTGTACTTTCAGGAAGAACTAAAATATTATCATCATTCTCATCTTTCAATACCCATAACCCCATATTTATAGAATCGTTAGTATTATTGTAGATCTCTATCCAATCACCAGCATCAAAATCATCAGATGAATTGTAGTTTATTTCATTTATTACGATGCCGTAGTCAATTATGTTTTCACTTATAGTTGAATCTTGACAAGACCAAATAAAAACCAAAATAAAAAACTTAAAACCTATATATTTAATTTTTATGATATAAGAACCTTTTAATTTTGAAAATTTTATTTTTAAAATTAAACTAGAAATATATATAATACTGAATTATTAAACTCTGTAGATATCTTCCAATGATAATTTGATGCATATGTAAAATTAAATTCTATCATCTAAGAATTTAATTTTCTAGAATTTTGTGCAATTAACTTTTCAACCTTCTTGTAACATTTTGGTAGTGATATTTCACTAGGGACTATAGGCTCATCAATTATATCCCAGTACTCAAAATGAAAGTTGTGTAATTTAGGATTTGCACTCACCATAGGTTGATGCTCATCTCTATCCAAACAAATTATCCTATTAAATATTTTTAAATCAATATTATCAATATGAATGGATAATTCATCTCTTCTTTTAGGTACAATATTTAATAATTGTAGTTGCTCTAAGGCCGGGGAATAGATTTTTCTAGTTACATAATTTCCTACTTCTAATCCTGCAGAAAATGCCTGGCTAGATAATCCTATTTTGTTTGCAAGATGATTATAAACTTCTTCACTAAACCTGCTTCTAAAAATATTTGCAGTACATACGAATAGAACTTTGTGCACTTAGGTAACTCCAATATGATTAAATAATTTTTTATTTTCTTCAATTATAATATTTTCTTTTGAAGGATGACTTTTAAGCTTATATGATCCAAGCTCTTCTCTATAAACTTTCAGAAGAGTGTCAATCGGGATTCGATATTTAGGTCTTGTGATTTTTATTTTTTTCATAATAGTACTCCTTTCCACATTAATGTAACAATTATTGTACTAGAGCAGTTTGGACTAAATAATTGACAGCTTTATACGCAATTATTACAAAAAAAAATGTCAATTTGTCTTAAAAAGCATAAATAAAACACAATTTACCCATTCATAGAAAATAAATTAAAATTGTGTTCCGAAAAGTTATCTTAAAATTTTAGAGAAACGGATATTTCGCCAAAATAGACACTTTTCGGGTCTCCATATTCTTTAATAGAATTAATAATTACATCTTTTTTCCGAGGAATAAACCCATTGAAAATTTCTTTTCCTTTATATCTTACTTCAATTTTTTCATCCATATTTATAAGGTTATCATTCAACCTTATGATGATATCAGATATAGATGTTTCAGAAATCATAATAGTCTGGTCTTGAATGTTTGCAATAACTAATGAATTTACTTGAGGTTTATTTACTTTAAGCCAATAAAAACGATCATGAGTTACATCGTCCTGTTTCCATACCACTTTTTTTGGAAAAGGGTTTCG
>JBJKZY010000012.1:0-12126 GCA_045568995.1 Fidelibacterota bacterium
CATCTCCATCTGATGTCCAAACTTGACCGCTTGTCCCTGCAGCAGGAATAAAATATTCACCATTCTCTACCTTGCTAGCAGAAAGAGTACCATCAGCAAGATCCGCCAGGTCAGCGTCATACCCTTGAACATCCACACCAATCTCTACTCCTAGGTTTTGGCGTGCAGTAGATATATCAGATGCACCCGTTCCACCATCTGCAACAGCTACATCTGTAATACCTGTTACAGAGCCTCCTGTAATTGTTATATTATCTGCTCCTTGAGTAGCTACAGAACCTAATCCTAAAGACATACGTGCAGTTTCTCCGTTTTCCGCAACCCATCCATCAGCTGAACCTACAATAACATTTCCATCTGAATTATCAAGCGATGCTATTTGACTTAGACCTGGATCACTTACAGCATCTAATTGTTCTTGAATATCAGAGGTTACATTCTGTAAATACTGTACCTTATCAACAGAAAGTTCACCATCTGCAAGATCCGCTAGGTCTGCATCATAACCTTGAACATCAACCCCTATCTCAACACCAAGATTTTGACGTGCAGTTGCTACATCAGAAGCACCAGTTCCACCATCTGCAATAGTCACATCGGAAATACCTGTTACCACACCTCCAGAAATAATTACATTGTCAAAATTCTGCGAAGCTAAAGTACCAATGCTATCAGTTAAAACATATACGCCTAATGAATCATTAGTAGCATACACAGATAAATCTGGTATATTATTTAGATCAGTATACTCGTTTGAAAAAGCAACGACACTTAAATCTGGAATATTTGTTAGGTCATTATAATCATTTGATAAGGCAACAGCACTTAATTGAGAAGTCAAAGTATATTGGCTAAGAGTATCTGACTGGGTAAACTCGGTTAAGTCAGGTGTATTTGAAAGGTTATTATAATCGCCAGTAAATGCAACAGAATCAAGATTTTCAATCAATGGGAAATTTGATAGCGTGTCTTCAATTGCATAGACAGATAGATCCGGTAAATTATCAAGATCTGAATAATCTCCTCCTTGAGAATAATTTGCGGTGTCTGATTTCATTGAATAAAGAACGGAAGTCAAAGCCTGCCTAGGAGATAATGGTATATCCTCTACTATTATCTCGAGGTAAGACTCCTCAGAACTAAAATCTACAGGGTTTTCCAGTCCTAAAGTTGCGTTGATGATCCCATCTTTTATATCGATATTTTGATTTTCCTCCCATAAAAGGTCGCCTTCTGTGAGAGCATTGAAAAACTTAAACTTGATCATGTAAGAGCCATCACCTACAGGACTACCGTTAGCCTTTGTTAACAAGCCCTGGTAGGATAGAGTTTTTGGTACAGTTAAATCCCGATTTAAGCTTGAAGTATTTTTATAGCTGGGATTAGTTACAGCTCTTTTATCTGGGTTATGCTTCTGCGCATAAACCGAATAAATAAGAGCTAGAGCGAATATCATCTTTTTCATGATAGACTCCTTTGTATGGTGAATGAATTAAAAAAGTATTCTTACTAAAAAGGATTATCTGGAGGTAAATCCTGAACTTCCTCAGTTAAAAGATCTGAAATACCCTGATTAAGAAGGATTAATAATAATCCAAAAATTATTGGCCGTTTTTTTATATAGGTAGACATACGACTTCCACCTGAAGACACCTTACTAAATAGCGATGTTTTTTCTTTCGGAACTACTCCCATAAGCACATTTTCGACTGCTAACTTCACAGAATGCTCTAAACCATATACTCCTTCTTTTTCTAGAGTATAATATGGATATTCTACAAAAGCCAACTTGCTCTTAGGGGCTATATTTTGGAATCGAACTCTTGTGATTTTATGCTGCAGCGAATGTGTGGTGTACAATGTGGTTAGCTTATGATTATTGACTCGCAATTGACCAATATCAAAAATACGATTCCCCTTATCAGTAAGAGTCCCTATTATACCATCAGGAGTAACTACTCGGATAGATCCAAAGAGATTATCAGCAATATAGAGCCTGTTCGATATGTCAAAGTCAATACTCACAGGGGCTCCAAGAGAAGACTCCGTTGCCATGATCCCATCCAATGCTACAGCCGATATATTATCATTCCCAGCTATCACAATTACCTCATCGTCATTTACTACTTTATAAACTTTTTTATCCAAAGCGCTTACAACAAATAAATCATCTTCATCATTCAGTGCAATATCGGAAGGATTTTTAATCACACCTGACTGCAGCAGCACACTTTGAACACCTTTCCTATCAAACTTTCGTACTGATCCATCACCTAAAAATAAGACAATAATTTCCTCTAAACTATTCAAGCGAATAGATGTTGGAATAGTAGGCTCTCCACTAATCAGGTCTCCATTCTTATATCTTGGGGCAGAGTAAATAGCACTCGCCACACCCTCAAAGACCCAAAATACAGAATGATTAGACTGGTCTGTTATATATAGCTCACCCAATCGACCAACACATACACCCGAAGGATGCTCAATACTATTACCTTCAGGTAAATTTTTAATCATGCTGGAAGGATTTACATTTTTCCCTACATTAAAAATATCCTGCTTGTTCCCAGAAACTAAAATTGCTGAACCAGTAGAATCAAAAGATATGTGTTCTGGATATCGCAATAGACTATCAGCAGCAGGACTAAATTTAACTGGATGCGCAATCCATTCATTTACGGGCTGACTACTATATATATCGTTCAAGGTAAAATAATGAAACTCTAGTTGGTCATATTGGTTGATGCCCCAAGAAAGTACACGGTTAGCTCTTTCTAAATATGCATTCTCTGCAGCACAGTCATAATTTTCACAATTAAAATTATAACTTAAGGTCGTATCTACTATCTCGGTATAAGTCAATGTGTCCGTTGTAAATTCATCCTTATACTCTCTAAAAACATAATAAGTCTTTTTCGTTGTTGAGGAGTCGTTAGTAGTAAAAGCTTTAAAAACTGTATCCACTGGATCAACTGAAAACCTTGAAAGATCTTCACCAGAGGAAACCGTATCAAGATACGCTATTGCTATTGTATCATTCTCAATCCTGGTAAAACTGTAAGGTTTATTTACAGAGATCTTCTTAGGTATGATCCTATTTGGATCAAGTACATGCTTCATTCCTCTTTCTTTTAAAAATGCATAGATATTTTTATTAATAAGATTTACCTGCATCGAGTTCAAATCTTTTTTATGAATTGGTTGGATGGTTATTAAATTTCTGTGAATCAAGGTTGCGACTAATGGCTCTCTTAGGTTAGTACTTTCATCTATCGCTAAAGTATCCTCTGAGTTTATATCTAAACCCGAAAAAGTATCTGTACTTTCCATGCTCAAAGGTTGCTCAATAGTTATAATTAGGGTATCTCTATGAGTGGTACCTACATGATTTTGCACTCGTAAAACTACTTCATATGCTTGCCCAGGAAGATTTGGAACATCAAACTCTATAAATTTATCTCTAGTAGTTAAGGATCTAACACTTTGATTACCTTTTTGGTCTTTGTCATAGAAAACAGGTGTGTCATTATCAGAAAAGTTGTAGTCATCACTGCCTATCATATTAGGCGGAAATAACCATTCATAAGTAAGGGATCCGTTTTGAGGTTGGGATCTTGAACCATCCAAAATAACTGTGGTTAAAGATGATGCAGTTATGTCATCTCCAAGGTCAGCAAGAACACTTCCCGGAGTGATTTTTTTTGGAGATAGGTTTTCTGAGTATATTACTTCCTGGCAAAACAAGAAACTAAAGAAACCGATGTAAAATGATGCAAAATATGATCTCATTCTACATAGATCTTAATGAAATAAAATCAGAAATTCGCTCGGTAATTAATACCAAACCAAAATTTAGATTCAGGCATCCAATTACCAGATTCTAGAGCACTATTCTTAGATAGCCTCATTAAAGATAGACCAAATTCGTCTGATAAATTAACATTGCAATTCATGAGCATATTCATCCCAGATATATACTGTAATGAAAATTCGTAAAATGGGACTTTTGAAACCTGTAAAAAGTCTAAGAATGAAATTCTTTCAATAAATTTTGGCTTTTGCCCGATATTACCTACCAAATCAAAACGAATGTAAAACGAATTCATTCTTGTAAAGGATTCTCCATCTTCCATTTGGTTTTGAGCAAAAACCTCCAATGAATCAGCACTCAATTTTTGCCCGTAAAATGCTCTTTCATACAGCTCTTGATTGTTATCAATTGCTATTTGTCGAGAATCTTTTAATCTATGAGCTACCTTAATGTAATGATAACCCGGTGAGGCAGACATCCTACCAATAAAAGAAAATTTAATTGGCACTTGCACAGTAGAAGCAACTAAAGCATAACTATCTAGAATATTTATATTCTTTGTACTATCAATCATACCTTCCCATGAAGAATCATCAGAACTCGGAGATAAGTCAGATAAACTATTTAGTTTAACCCCTGAGCTCGAAGGGTAAAAACTAAAACCTACTAACGCATGCAAGTTAGTCTTTGTTGAGAAAAGATTGTCAATATTTCCTCTAGCATAAAGTCCTAAATACTCACTGCTAGGACTATCTATTGAACCATATTTTGTTGTTCCAAAATCAAACGCAAATGGGACACGGAGACCAAACTCTGATCTTTGCGTAGCAACTCCCAATTCACTTGATCCAGCTAGCAACCCTGGAAGCCCTATTAAAGAATTACCAACTCGAAAATTAGATGCATATTGAAGAAGATTTGACCTCATTGAAAATGAGGATAAAGACATCTTGAAATTGTTCGCATGCCACAAAGAAAAAGGGGATCCATAGCCTGCCATTAGCCTTTCTGATTCACTTTCATGAAAAACAGTCTCAGACTCACTTGTTAAATATTCATCTTTTGATATTAAAACATCCTGAATATCCTGACTGAATACCCAATCTACTTTTTCTCTATCAATAATGGTGAAATCTAATCCATTTCCATACCAAATCTCATAGATCTCACTATCATTTCCTTTTTGCTGAACCACTATAATTTGATCGGTAGATTTCATTTCTTTTATAGAAGTCCTATCCCCTTCATCAGCAGATTCACCATCCCCTGCATCAGAGTATCTTAACTTCATATAATTTAATACTGCATCCTCCATAAGAATGTGGTAAGGCTGATGATCAACCGTCCAAGAGACAAATTTTCTTTTATCTAGAGTAATCACCTCTGTTTCAGCTGCATCTTTTACTTTTACCACCACTTCACCATCAACATATAACTTATCATCTTTTAGATCATAAGCTCTATAGGATAGGTTATAGACATTATCCTTGTTCCTATCCACAGGATTTTCATAATCTGGGAGCCTTAGAAAAGCAATGTCACCTGATCTAGTAATTTTAAAGTGATCTTTATCATCGCTTTTTGCCAACTTATACTTAACACTAGACTGATCCTTGTCTGGATCTTCTACCTGTAGTCTACCAACTATTTTTCCTAAATTTTCCGCGTGACTGAAAGATAGCTTCTTTTCACCTTTAAGTATAGGCTCCTCATTACGATTTTCTACCTCAACAAATACCTGACCAACAAAACTTTCACTACCCGAATCCGTTACTTGAACGGAAACAGAAAAATTTTGTTCAGTTTCAAAATCAAAGGTTCTTTTCGTTACTAGGTTAAGTCCCTGAACCGAAAAATCTTCTCTACTATCCCTAGCAATACCAAATTTATATTTATCACCAGCGTCAGGGTCTTCTACGTTTAAAGTTCCAACTACTGTACCTGCAGGAGAGCTTTCCTTAACTATATTTTTAGACAAAGACACACCTGTAGGGGCATCATTTACCGGGTTTATATTTACTCGAACCTGACCTGACCCAGTAGCAGTTCCAATATCTACCTTATACTCAAATTTATCAACTCCATTAACATTAGCATTTGGTGTATAAATAATTTTATTATCCTTAATAGCCACGGTTCCCAAGGTTGGCTCAGTTTTTATTTCAATGGATAAATTAGTTTTATCAACAATATTATCGTTTCTCAATACGTTGATTTTCACTGATTCATCCTCCTGAACTTGTGCATTGTCTGCTTTGATAGCTAGCCCACTTTGAGCTAAAATTGCAGAAAACAAAAAAGGAACAAAACATATAATTCTTGTCTTATAAAACATATCCATCCTTAGATTATTAAAAATTAACTGAGATAAAAGGAGATATAATCATAGTCCCTGCGTTTTCACCATTTTCATCAGGTCTAAAACCAGGATACCAAGTCCATTTACTGCTAGAATTATCTCTATTATCTTTGAATTCCACACTCGAATTACTTGGATAAAGGGTAATATCCATACCTACGCTTACCATTTTATATGCATTTGTCTCAACACCTAAGCTGTACGCTTTAAATCCACTACCTGATACATTGAATTGAAGATAAGCTTTTGACTTTTTGTCATCAGTAACACCTTCAACTTTTGCGTAAACTCCTAAAGCATTAGTTCCCGAAACCCTATCCGTGACCAAAAGCTCATCATTTTCATTAACATTCCCATGAAGCAACTGGGTATATGACAACCCTGCCTTTAAACGCATAGATCCGTAAGGCTGAACGACCTTTAACTCTCTACCTTTGCCTTTGCGAGCTCTTACTGCTCCTGTAGCAGCGCTTACAATATTTTGATCTTCAGAAGATAACGCTTCCAAAGAAACCGTCATGGTTTTCTCTCCGTCCCATTTTAACCTGCTGACAAACGCTATATCTTCATCCGAAAGCTTTTTAAAATCCAATGGAAATTCTCTGCCATCATCAAGTCTTTTCAGTTTTAATGATTTTTTTGATCTTTCTACAAGCTTAGCCTTCACCACACTTCCAGAAACAGTTGTCCATTCTTTCCCTTTTTCTGCTATCTTATGAGCTTTTTCATCCTTATCAATGAGAATTACAGCTTTATCATTCTCTACGCTCTGAAAAATTCCTGTGTATTCTTGCCCGTCAATATTCCATTTTCTACTCTTAGAAATTAATTTTTCCGCCTTCGCTTTTTCCTTTTTTTGGTCTTTTATTTTTTCACCGTACTTGGAATCAACCTTCCTATTTATTTGGAAGGTATTGCTCCAATAAAGAATACCGCAACTTGAGGGAACCATTATATGCTTCCTACTAAAAACCTTTTCATCATCATAATCCTGACCATCTACGTCCATATAATTAATTTGACCTCCAAGCTTGTGAGTGTCAAACTTGAATCCAAATCCTAAATTCCCTTCCAATGGATGGCCTATGTCTTTAATCACTGTTTCCGTATTACCAGGAACGATCAAATAGGTACTTACGATATCATTAGATACACCCAATAAAAGGTTTTCAGACAGCTCTCGCGATAAACCAAGATCCATAAAACCTTTTTCCAGCCTAAAAGCAAGACTTCCGCTTTTCTGCCTGATAAAACCTCTTCCAGAAGTGCTCACGCTAATTTGTGAATTAGACCACCAAAATGCATCTCTAGCATCTTTAAAACTTCTTTCCTTAAAAACATTATCTACCGTGCTAAACTCTTCAAGTTCAGAAAGGTCTCTCCTGTTTACATCTTTCCATTTATATTCACGAGACATTAACAGATTAAGCTTTAAAGGATCCATTTTTTCTACTTCTTCCATGTCAAATGAAATATATTGTCCCATTTGATAATCTTTCGCTTTAAGCTTTTTCAATTTTATTGAATTTTCTTCCACATCCATTTGTACAATAACAGAAAAGGAAGCCTGAATGCTATTTTCTTCAAACTTATCGGCCTCAATTAATCTATTAATGTAGGACTCAATAAACTCACTATTCACTCCTGCATCAACTATTTCCCAAAATATAGATTCTTGAGCAAATAAACCATTTAGCAACCAAAAACCAGCGATTATCTTTTTTATAATTTTAATCATAATATTCAAACTCATTATCTGAAACAGTTTCTGCTTTGTACTTATCAACAACCTTAATTCGTATCTCTGTAGTCTCACCAAATTGCGGCTCATCCATCTCAAAACTATATTTTACTACCCTACGATTCCCGATTCTTTTTTCAGGCTGCTCTTCATCTAGCTTCCCATAAATTCCAGATAAGGGAACAACTGCTTTTTTACCGTTTTTATTCCCGTATGTTGTAACAGTGAGCATCATGTTATTTGACCCTTTACCCATTCGCTTAAAATCTAATTTAGGAGGAGGAATTTTTCTTACCTTTACCTTGTGGGTAAGACCCTTAACGGCATTGCCATCCACAAAAGTTTTAAATACAACTTCACCTCTGCTCTTTGGAGTGAATTTTGCTTCGAATGAATTAAAGGTTTTCTTATTAACTGCAGATCCTGATATTCGTACAGATATTCGATCTCGATCCACATCTTTTACTCTACTATCAAAAATGTACTTTTCACCTATGTAAATTTCTTTATCTTCAGAAGGTGAACTGTACTGAGGATCTACGGCAACAATTTTAGCAGATGTTATGCTAGATTTTTTGTCACGTTTCCTTAACCCTAATATTTCAACTGTACCATCAAAAATACCAGTACCCTTAACATATGCCCTAGGTAAGCCAGGAAGCAATTCTTTTACAAGATCTTTACCGCTTGATATTTCTAAATCATAATCGGCATCTGAGTTAACACCTCCTACACTAAAAGGAATTTCCCAAGCAAGCCCTTTCAAGACAGTATACTTTTCTTTGTCAAAAAGTACAAAAAATTCCGACTGCTGACCATCCATATAGATTAATGTAACAGGAGTATCGAATGATCTATCTATGCCAAAACTGCCCTCACGTGAAACTTCGCTATTGATAATTTTTAGAAGTTTATCAGTCACCTTGTAACTACCAAAAGCATCCGACCATTTGTTATAGGTAACACTATCGATATCAGGGATAAATTTTACGCCAAGGCTAACATTAAAAGGCTGGTTTAAATAGCTTTCTTCAACAGAAGATAATTTAACTTTTGCCACATAACGACTAACACCTCCATCAGCATATGGTTCAATAGTTACCGAATCAAGCTCCCACTCGTATTCTTCATCAATAGTAACCCCTTCATCTCCAACTTCAACAATAGGAGTGGTAAAGCTTGGAGTAAACTCAATGGAACCTTTCTCATACTGACCGTCAACATCAAAAAGCAACCTATAATAATCGGGATCATCATAGTTTGATTCGACATTACTAACCTCAACTAAGGTCTGAAGCTTGTCTTGTGCAACATTTTTGAGTATGTCATCTTGCCTTTGCATGTAAATTGAAAGCTCACCTTCAATTGCGAATAGACTTAAGATAGCTCCTAAATTAATAAGGAAGTAGACTTCTACTTTTTTCATATTATAAACCTACTTTTTAATAGCTTTGGAAAGAATTTCATTCACCTCTTTCCGAATTTCTTCCTGCACCTTACCCTTTGCAAGGTTTGCAAGCCCCTCACCCATTTGGGCAACTTGGACAACTGCTTTTGTTAATTCTGATATTTCTTTACTGTCCATATCAGCGACACTGCCACTAGAAACCACTTTTGACCCTCCATCATCAGGCCCCAAATTGTAAATACTTTGAGCGTACAATATAAGTAGGAAAAACTCAAGCACAAGCGCACCTATAGATAAGTAGGTCATTATTCCAACATGATCTGGATCTAGCGTTGCGAGTATGGAACGAAACCCAACTATTACAAGAAGGAATGCAGCACCTCCATACACCAACGCGGTCCTTGCATTTATATCTGATCTTAATTTCATTTTAATTCCTTTATTTTTTAAAAATTATTGTATGGTAAAACTTTTTTGTTCTTGGGTTGTAAAGCATTCATCCGAAACAGAAAAAGTGAATGTTTTATCCCCGTTGTTATTAGATCCAGGTATGACTGTAACCAACCCAGATTGATCAATTGATATCCAACTAAGCTGGGAAGTTGAATATGTATTGGATCCAATTCCCACTGTAAGATTAAAAGTAGTTTGGTCTTCGTTTGGATCTACCCAATCAATGTTAAAACTCAAGGTGTCACCCGAATTCATTTCCGATGGAAAACTACTTAAATTAGAAAAAACAGGTGCATCATTGGCTATGACAGTTAAATCAAATTGGTATTCTGTAGCCTTAGATGAGTTTGGACGATTATCCTCAAGCATTATCATGACCGTAGACATACCTTCATCAGTATTTTCCGGGGCTGTGTAGCAAAACAATTTTCCATCTTCACTCCAATTCATCCAACTAACATTTTCATCTACAGAAAAAGATACAACATCATTACCTGCAAAATTTTGAGTACCATTATTAGGGTCGTACCAGCTTAGATCTACCAATTCTTGATTTACATTCCAGCATCCAACAATAATATTCTGAGGTATGGATGATGTACTATTGAATAATGGCGCTAAATTCTCTCTGACCTCAATATTCACTTCTTCTTGAACATTTATCGCACCATCTGAAATTGTTAAAACAAATGAGTTATTGCCAATATCACTTGTCTCAGGTATACCTGTCATTTGACCTTCGCTAGAAATATTAAGCCATCCAGGGCCAGAGTGAGTAAGCGTTGGATTGTCGCCCTCATCTGTATCCGTCCACTCTACTTTATTAAAATTATATTCAATATTCTCATCCGCAAACCTTACAACCTCATTAATATTCGTGTAGTAAGGTGTCTCATTTACATCTACAATTTGGACAGTTATAAGAAAATTACTACTTTGGGACGCTGGACTATCATCAGTAGCTTTAATAGTTACTTCAACTTCTTTTGACCCTGCAATAGCTTCATAATTAATATCATTAGTATTTGTTTTAAGATTAGCTAAACCAGTACTGTCTTCCACAACTATTTTAAAAAAGTTCACATCTTGCCCATCAATTGTTTGCTTATCTAAGGTGTAGGAAACTTCATCATCTGGATTAGGATCGGTTGCATTTAGGACTCCAATTGAAAGATCGGATGCAGAATTCTCATCTAATTGACCTTTCCCATCATCACTAGAATCAATTATCCAATCGATTGCGCCTTCTGGAGCTTTCGGATCCGTGTCCTGAGTATTTCCAGGATATGCAATTACAGTTTTTTCACATCCATTTAAAATAAATGCCAAAAGAAAAGTTAAAAATATTTTATTTTTTCATAGTTATTATAGTATCAGATTATATTCATTTAAAATTATTAAAAATAAAGTATAAGAAGAAGAAATTACACTACGCCATTACCACTTATATTGCTATTTTTTTATGTTATATGAAGAATGCAAGAATGATTCTAGAGAAACATCAGTGTCTAGATTTAGCTTTTTCCTTAATCTATATCTTTTATTTTCGATCGCGCGAACTGATAAACCTGTAATTTGAGCAATATCCTTTGTATTCATATTCATTTTTAAATAACAACACAGCTTTATATCCCCTGACCTAAGATCAGAATATTGCGAAGTTAATTTTTCAATAAAGTCTGGATAAGCAGAAGAGAATTGAATCTGAAATTGATCCCAATCGGCCGATTCATCAATTTTTTCCGAAATTTTCTTTTTTAGCGGTGTCATTAGCCTGCGATCTTTTTTATTCTCAATTAAGGATGTGTGATAATCCAAATCAGAGACAATCGAATTGAGTAAGTCATTTTTTGAAACAATATATGTAGACATTCGAGCTAGATCATTTTCCTTATTTTTCAATTCTTGATCTACAAGCTGTTTTTTCCGCTTAACTAACTTAGATCGCTGTTCAGTAAACTTTTTTTTATTTCTAAGGTTCAAAGCTATAATTCCCAATATAATAAGCAAGGCTCCCAACAAAGTAGATATTAAGACCTGTTTTCCTTTGGCCTCTGACAGCTGCTCTTTCCTCAGCATTACATCTGCTTTATGCTCTAAACCATCAAACAGGCTAGCCATTCTTTCTTTTTGAACCTTGACAGTTAAAAGATTTATCTCTTCCGAAATGTCCAATGCGCTCCTTGCAAGCTTATTCGTTTTTAGTAGATCTAGCTTGTTTTTTAATAATGATATAAAAAACGCTATTGAGAAGGGATGGTTTGAAGAGGATAAAATTATTTTTGAAAGCTTAATAGCATTCAAAAGAGCTGGGTGTAATGGTATTATTACTTATTTTGCTCCATATATTGCAA
>JBJKZY010000013.1:0-11703 GCA_045568995.1 Fidelibacterota bacterium
TGATGGAATTCCTTCTCACCAGGGTTTTTATTTTCAATGTAAGACATGAAATCTTCAACGGAATTATACATGTTCTCTCCTTGGTATTTTTCTAATGAAAATATTCGGCGAAACTTAAATTAATAAAAGTATAAATCTTAACATAATTTGATTTTTGTAAGAAAAAGATTTTAAGTAATTTCAATCTAGAACTTTTGTTTATGGCGGAGTAGCTCAGCTGGTTAGAGCAGTGGAATCATAATCCACGTGTCGGGGGTTCAAGTCCCTCCTCCGCTACACCAATAAAAACAAGGACTTACACTACACGTGAGTCCTTTTTTTTATACCCTTTTTGGGTTCATTTTCTACTGCTTTTTTACTACGAGAAATTCTCGACAGGATTTATTCCTTTTTCCATTTACTACCAAATTTACTACCAAAAATAGGAGTCCAAAATGAATAGGAATGTGGGATACATCGGTGTTTCAACTGATCAACAAGAGAACAGTGTTCTATCACAAAAAGAAATGATTGATAATTACTCTAAACTGAATGGAATGAAAGTAGACGATTACTTTATTGACTTTGGTATCAGTGGTAAGGAAACAACCAAAAGAGATAAGGATCTTGAACTCATGAATTTGGTAAAAGTTGGGAAGATTAATACAATAATTACCACCTCCCTTTCTAGATGGAGTAGAAATACCTTAGACTTACTTAACTCTATCGAGATAATTAAGAAACATAATACCGACCTCATAGTGATTAAAGAAAACATCCCTTCTCTTAAAACACCGATGGGACAATTTTTCACAGAAATACTTGGGAGTGTCTATTCTTTGGAAAGACGACTAACCAGTGAAAGAACCAAAGATGTGATTAGTAATAAGAAAGTAAGTGGAAAGGTTTATTCTAGAACTCCATATGGTTTTGATAAAGATGGAAATCAATTGGTTGAGAACACCTATGAACAGAAAGTGTTAAGAAAGATTAGAAATCTAAGGAAGAAAGGTGAATCCTATTTATACATCAGTAAATTTCTAAATAGAAATAATCATAAGACAAAAACTGGTAAGAATTGGAGTAAGGAAAATGTTTATTCTCTACTTAAGATAGATCGAAATCTAATCGGTTTGTCATCGGTTAGTGTATAACTGAGAAGAATGGATAGAGTTTTTCATTCAATCATTCCTTCACAGAACCATCTTCGTTCCATACTTTGAAAGAAATTTGTTTCCCATCCTTGAAAGTTCCTTCATTTGATTTCTGTCCATTTTCATACCACAAATTCCATAACCCATCTCGTCTTCCATCCTTGAATGAACCTTCAAATTCCATCTGTCCATTCTCATACCACAAAGTCCATTTCCCATTCGTTAAACCATCTTTGTATGAACCCTCTAATTTTGGTTTACCACCCATATAATTTTGAAACACTTTTCCACTATAAAGTTCTTTTGTCTCAGGGTGATACTTTAATCCATCTTTATCAATAAGGGTTTCTTCACTTATGGGTTTAGAACACCCAACAGTCAATAATAAAGGTAATACAATCAGTAATAATCTTTTCATAACAATCTCCTTGTTTACTTTTCACAACCCCAATAAATCAGAAATAATATAGATAATAATGGATAGAGTTTTTTCATTTGTTTAGGGACACAAAGGTTCAAAGGTCCTATCTTCAATTTTTGTTAAATGTGAACCAAAGTAAGTTCTATCGGTACCAAAATAGGGTGAATTTTCACTACCCATATACATTCCATCATAATTATTTTTAAAATAGAAGTAGTATTTAATCGTAGAACCATCTTCTCTTAATTCTACATTTTTAAAATTCCTATCGTCAATTTTTTCCCAAGTAACTGAACTAGTCACAAGGTTGTAACAATCTATTTCTAAGGTGTCATTTACATGTATGGTTTTAAAATAACTTTTCTTTTCATTTTGTGAATAAGAAACCCAATAATAACCCCATTGTTCATCATTAATATTATTAAAAATTAAAATTGAATCACCGTCAATGACCTGAGTAGATGAATCTTTAAACCAAAGTCCATAAAGTCTATCTTCTTCAAATACTTCAACAGAATCTTCACCATCTTCACAACTAAATGAAAACATTGTTATTAATATTAGTAAAAAGACCAAAGATATCTTCTTCATTTTAATTTCCAAATAACTATACATATTTTTACAAAGTTTAATCAATATTATTCTTTTTAACTCGATATTTTTGATTTCACATATCCTTTCCACATTTAGAACTATTAAAATATTATTTAACCATATACTTTACTATTTTGAACAGCTAAACTTGTTAAATATGAAAAATATATTATTACTGTGTTCTGTTCTCTTCTTTTCTTTTGGTTGTAATACTATCCAACCAACAACTCTTACAGTTATAGTTTTAGATGATTGTAAGGATAAGATATATAATGATATAGTTGATGTAAGTATTTCCAGAGTAGGAAACGGTATTATGGGAAAGGTTAGTGTTAAAGTTGGGGATGAAAAAGGTATGACTATAATGGTAGAAGAAGGAAATTATATTTTAGAAAGTAAAGGTGTTGGTAAAGGTTCATTATCAGGAACTCGAAGATGGAAAGAAAATTTAACTATTGGAAAAAACCAACAATACACATCTAGAATATCTTGTCTAAAATAGTGAGAGTGTGAAACCCAACACCTAGATAGTATCTTTATTAAAATAAACTAATCAAAGTTTAGTTCCTTTCCATCATCATCTCCACTCTGACAACCGAGGTTTTCTTCGTCGTAATCTGTAAGGTTTTTATTACTATCATATTCATCCATTCCTTTCACTATATAATCTGTGAATCTCATTTCATCATCCTCAAGTTGTTGGATTTCATATTCTAGTATTT
This sequence comes from Fidelibacterota bacterium, assembly GCA_045568995.1. Taxonomy (GTDB): domain Bacteria; phylum Fidelibacterota; class Marinisomatia; order Marinisomatales; family UBA1611. Next base: position 2,871 of record JBJKZY010000013.1, read on the forward strand.
TGAGATGCACTCTATCCTCACCTTTTAATTCCTTATCTAATCTTTTATATACCTCTGTCTTTATTTCGAGTTTAGACATACCCTCAACGAATATATCTTTTACTACTTTATTGATATATTCTTTATCCACCTGTGTATCCTATGAAGAATAATGAATAAAGTAATCCTGTGATTATCAAACCTCTGAGGATAATTACTAAAAAGTAATATTTGGTCTTAGATTCATTGATAAAGAAAATATTCTTAAGAAAATTCATACAATAATTTGGTTTGGAAATCCTTTCTAAAACAAAACCATCTACAAGACATCCAATCTTTTTATATGACTAATAATTTATACACAAAGTCCAATCTTCATTTGGTTATCTGTGAATTATAAGAATAATATATATGACCGTGGTGTCATCCAGATCTCGAGATCAATTTTCCACCTATACACATTCATCTCATGAGCACAAAAACACCCTACAGGATTGACACAGGACACTTCTGGTTTTCTTTATATGGACGGATCTCTACTTATTAGTGCAAGTGTTCGACTGAACAGGTCTAGAATTTATTTGAGTGTGAATGAATTCAACTGTGTGTTTGGAAAGAAACTTTATATTTATTAATAACAAACCAAACTCTAGGACTGAACAAAATTCAGTATTAAACATTTAGAAAAACTATAAATAAATGTAAATGCTATTTTGTAGGAAAAAGTAATTTTCTGTTTATTGTGAATGACCCTAAGGTTTTATCTTCCATTATCATATCGATAATTATATCCCTTATTTTACTTTTACCGCTTCTATCATTTACTTCATTTCTAATAAACTTATCCCAACCAATTTTATCCAACTCTTCAATTTTATCTTTCCGCCTTTTGTAATAATTCCTTAAATGATTTTCAATCAACTTTGGAGAACCTAATGTTCCATTTTTTGGGGCACGACCTCTACGGCTAATGGAACAGTTGTAATAGTTTTTATTTTTCACTTTATAAATACTAAAACTAAAATGATAATCAGTTCTTAAATGGTCAATTTCATAATTAATACGCATAAGTTTATGAGAGTAGGTTCTAACCTTTTCTGCTTTGTTTTCAATCAGTTTTTTAAGCAGATCAATCTCTTCAGTAATTTTTTTATAATGCTTATAATAGTTTTGATAAGATTGCAGATTACTAGACTCTTCTTTAGTTAAACTCTTCCATTTTTTTTTAGGTAAAAAATCAAACCTTTTTTCATCAATAAACATAAATTTCCTTTTAAAAGCTTTACATTAATATACATAAGTATGGTTTTTTTTTAAAAATAAAAAAATTAAATCTATACTTATTACGTATGGTGTAATTTTTTTTTTTTTATAACTTATTATATACTTATAAAATTTATACAATTTAAAATCAATGCATTTTGCAATTTTTATAAAAAATATTTAAGGCTAAAGAATATGAAAAATCATTATCTGTTTTTCAATAAATAATGATAAGATAAAAAACACTTATTCTATCTTCAAATTTTTTAAATATAAAAAGTATATTCTTATAAAAAAATAAATAATATAAAAAACCATACTTTTTTATCCTTAGAAAATTGAAAAATAAAAAATAATATAAAATAAATACTGTAAAAAACTAAAATTTTGAAATTACATCAAAAGTAAAAAAATTATTAGATGAAATCATAATAATAAATGCGGGAATATAAAACTACTTCGCTACGAAAAAACTAAAACCTGAATGGAAAGCTTGAGCAACAATAAATAATTATTGCATTATATTAGAGGATTATAACAGTCAATAAGTGCACTAATAATTAAAAAGAAATATCAAAAAAAAATTATACCAAAAGTTGCGTAAATACAAATGGATGAAAAAACCAGGTTTTTGTTAATCAGATAAATCTAAATATCTTGTACTTATAAAAAGAACTCCAAAAAATACAAAAATTAAAATAAATGGTTTTTTTAAACTATTTTAATCTATCAATTTTTTTAAAAAAGAATGTGACACCAAATATTAATTTTTGTTTAATTAAACAAAAATTGAATACTTTAAAAAAGTTTAGATAGACGTAACTAAATAACAAAAATTATTTACCTACTTAAATAAAAAATAAATCATGGAGTATCACATTTAGCATAAAATATGTTAAATAATATTTATTATTAATTGAATTAATATTCAAATTAAGATGCAATTTAAAAAAATAAGTTGGTTAAAAAGTTTCTGCAAACGTACAATCAACAACTTGCATTATTTTTTTAATATTGTAAAATAATATGTATGGTTTAAAAAATATTAAACTGCAATATTAAACTATATTTTTTTATTCTGGATAGGGAGGATATTAATCTAGTTCTCCTTCCGGCTATCAAAAAATGCTTTTAAATATTTTGTTCTTTCTTTATTAAAAGTCAATCAATGAATTATAAACAACATTTTAAAATGAATAATTAAACCATAAAAAAATAATTTTTCGGTTCTATCCCGTGCTAGGTTTCATTTGTAAATTATATTTCTATTTTTAATACATGTTATGATTCCTATAAAAAATTTTATCTCTTTATTTATTTTTATTTTCACATTTAGCTGTAATAAAAAAGATGTCTCTGACCCCATAGGTACAGAACCTTTTATTGACTCTACAACTGTTTCCAAAAACGGATTATTACGGGTTATGGGTAATAAAATTGTTAATAAAAAGAATATTCCTATTTCTCTAGCTGGAAATAGTTTTTTTTGGAGTAACGATAATTGGGGTGGAGAACGTTACTACACTCAAAAGTCCGTAGAGTGGTTAAAAAATGACTGGAATACAACTATAGTTAGAGCAGCAATGGGGGTTGATGAACAAGGTGGCTACCTTTCAAATAAACCTTCCAATAAAAATCGTGTGAAAATAATTATTGAATCAGCATTAGATCAAGGAATCTATGTTATAATTGATTGGCACTCTCATCATGCAGAGGACTTCACCGATGAAGCTATTACATTTTTTGAAGAAATGGCAATTCTCTACGGTGAGTACGAAAATATTATTTATGAAATTTATAATGAGCCTCTTGATATTTCTTGGAGCGAAACACTAAAGCCTTATGCCTTAAGTGTTATCAGCGCCATAAGAGCAATCGACCCTGATAATTTAATAGTTGTAGGAACTCCTGAGTGGTCCCAGCGAGTTGATCTTGCTGCCGAAGATCCAATAACCGAATACACTAACATTGCTTATACTTTACATTTCTATACCGTTTATCATCATGAGTGGCTAAGGAATAGAGCAAGTGAAGCACTTAATAGTGGCATTGCTCTTTTTGTGACGGAATGGGGTTCACTAGGATACACCACAATAGACACTGAGGCTGATAAATGGATGAATTGGTGCTTTGAAAATAAAATCACCCATCTTAATTGGTCAGTAAATGATAAAGAGGAGGAGTGGTCCATTCTAAAACCAGGGACTAGTCCACTAGGAGGCTGGTCTCAATCAGATCTAACAAACGCTGGTAAATTAGCAAAAAATATTATTTCAAATTGGCCATCATCTGATTGACTTCTATATAATTTATTTAAATTTAATAGAAAATGAACCCTGATATTTTTGTTACAATACTTTTCACATCTGTATTACAGTCTATTTTTGGGACTGGTATATTACTCTTTGGTACTCCTATTCTATTAATGTTGGGAAATAATTTTCAAACAACTCTTATTATTCTACTACCGGCATCCGTTTTGGTTAATTGTTTTCAAATACGAAATAACTTTAAAAACATTGATCGCAATTTTTATAAAAATTTAATCTTATTTTGTCTCCCTGGAATTTTTATAGCACTCTACCTTTTTCATTCAAAGGCTATGAATCCAAATTTTATTATAGGAATATTATTAATTGTTATTTCATTACAACCTATGGTGAAAAGCATTGAAATAATATTAAGACAAATTCTTAATTACGAAAAATTTTATCTAGTAGTCATGGGTTTTTTACATGGCTTAACCAACCTTGGAGGTTCACTCCTCTCAGGAGCAATTTTAAGTAAAGATCTACCAAAAAACAGTAAAAGAGCGACCATTGCTATTTGTTATTGTTCGATGGCGTGTATTCAAATATTGACCCTTATTGCTAAGGTGAGATTTGATGTTTTTTTAAAAAAAGATTACTTTCTGTACTGGATTTCTGCCCCAATAATTTTTTTTATAGTTGAAAAATATTTGTATTATTCTGTAGATGAAAAACTATATAAAAGGATATCAAGTTTTTTCCTTTTTTTTATGGGATTAGCAATATTAATTAAAACTTAAAATATTGCAATTATGGAATACAAAGAAGACATAGATCAGTATTTTTAAAATCAATTTTCATTGTTTTACTGTAGATTCTTGAATTATTTAAGTTGAAAACCACCGGTGAGTTCCATATTGATTTTTTTTTATTTTTTTATCATTTTCTAAATAATATTTAAGCCCCCGCGTAACCGAGTATAAATACTTTTTTAAACTTGGTTTAACGAATAGATTAAATGGAAACCAGTTAAAGGCTTTGTTCCCTTTATTAAAAAGATAGGGCCAAACTGATATAGTGATGATTGAACGTTCATTTTCTTCTTTTACTCTCCAAGATACAAAGGATGGTTCAAATCCCATTTGATTAATAAATAAATCATATCCAAAATTCTTTTCCCAAAAAACAAATTTTCTTCTCATCGTCCTTCCATTCAAATAAACTAAAATATCTTCAGAATTATATCCAGACCAAGTAATTATATTGTTTTTTTTACAAAACGGATGGAACAATTCTAAATTAGATTCTGATGAAATTGTTTTCCAAAGTTTAGAACGCCTGCAATGAATACTTTGGCTTTGTTCTACACACCAATTAAAATTTTGTTTAGGATCATTCATTAATTATTTTAAAAAAAGATAATTTTTATTAATTACTCAATATTAGATATTTAATATCCACTTATGCTATCTAGAGTTTTTCTTATTAAACAAGGTCATTGCTGTGGACACAAATGTTTAATGTGTCCTTATGAAGAAATGCATAGTGGAAAATCAAAAAAAATTCGAAATGATGTAATCGGGCAATTGCAAGATTGGGAAAAAGAAGAAATAAAAAAACATGGTAAAATTAAATTAGACTTTGATCTCTAAACCTAAATTATATTCCCATATCCAGTGCTTGACTATTCTTTTGAAGGAATCGTAAACCGCTACTTAAATTTTGCTTTTCAGCTAAAATTCGTTCATTCTTTGAAGCAAATTTATTATCCCAATCAACAAGCTTTTTACTCATCAATTTATGAAAAACTGGCGGGAGAAATATTGCTAAATATAACATAGCCAGATATCCATATGGCATCATAGGCGCACCCTTATAAGGACTTAGCTCCCAATATTTTAAGCTCGATTTTTCATGATGTGAAGAATGCCTAGTTACATTATACAGATAAATACTACTCATAACACTATTTGAATTCCACGAATGGTGAGGGTAAACCTTTTCTCCGGGGACTCTCACTAATCCATAATGTTCTGTGTAATTAATTACTTCCAACAAAGACTTTGCAATAAATGCACACAAAAGAAAAATCATTGCGCCCTCAAATCCTCCTACTGCATAAGCAACTATAGTAATAGACAAGCTTCTTAGGTATCCAATTACCATTTTATTTTTAATAGATATAAATGAAAATTTGTTTTTCTTACTTTGGTTTAAGAATATGTTCCATGCATCTTTTTGCTCTTTAACAATAGCTCGAAAAATAAATGCATAAATATTTTCCCCTCTTTTTGCTGTTGCAGGATCAGTTTCCAATCCAACATTCTTATGATGTCCGTATACGTGTTCTAGCGCAAAAGCACAGTCCCAAGATAATGACAGAAGCCAATTACCCATAAACATATCAAACTTTCTTGTTTTCCTATGGACAAGCTCATGCCCTGGCACTGTACCCATGATACCTATAAATAAACTTGAGATCGCAACTAATGAAACTTTATCAAAAAAATAAAAAGATTCCTTAACCTTGCTAAGATTTATATTCAAATATTCCGATATTATTCTGTATTCAATTATATTTTTAGAAAGCAAATTTATTGTCATTAATAAAAACAAAACTAGTAAGGGTAGATTGATATACATCGGCAGATTTAAAAAGAATGGATGAGAGTACTTAAGTTCAGAATCTTCCTCACTAATCAAAATATCACCAAGAATAATGAGTAATGAAAACCCTAAAAATAAAATAGTTGGTCCGCTTTTTACTGCTAAACACAAATAGAAGCCAACAAGTAATGTTAAAGTTGATATATAATATCTTAAATATTTCATAGTTTCTATTAAGTTAAAATTTAATACAAATGATGAACAACTTGAAAAACAGTATCATTGTTAATCAATGATCCTCAGGAAAAAATATTTTAAATTACCTATTATGAATAAGCTTATTTAAAACATTAATGAAGTTACCCCTTTATTTCATATCAGATGTTCATTTAAAACTTTCGATAGATCAAGAAGAAAAAGATAGACGTAAAAAGCTATATCGACTCCTTGATAAAATATGCGAAACAGGTGGAACGTGTTTTTTTGTAGGTGATTTATTTGATTTTTATTTTGAATACCCTGATGTTATTCCAAAGGCATATGCTGATTTTTATGAAAAGGCATCAAATATGAAAAAAAGTGGCGTCCATCTTCATTTTTTGACTGGAAACCATGATCACTGGTTTCAAGACTTTTTAGAAAATAACATAATGAATAAAGTATATACCGATGATTTAGACATAGTTGTTAACGGTAAGAGGTTTTTTATCACACACGGAGATGGTATTCTAAGTTGGGATCATGGTTATAGAATACTTAAAAAAATAATCCGTTCTAAGTTTTTCATAACTATTTTTCGTTGGATACATCCCACAATTGCCTATAAAATAGCTAAGTTTATTTCCAGAAGCGGCAAAGAAGATATGCATGAGGCTGACTTCAATAAAGATGTTAAAAATGAACTTCAAAATTTTGCAGAAAACCAATTTAGGAATGGCTTTGATTACATGATTTCAGGTCACTATCATTTAAGCGAAATTTATAGTTTAGACAAAGGAAAACTAGCAGTTTTGGGTGACTGGTTTCATCGTCCTAGCTATGCCAAATTTGATGGAACAGATTTATCTCTTCTTCAATGGGAAGAAAATGTATAAGAATGCTACTTTAATGCTCTCTATTCTTTTCCTGTTCCATGGATGCTCGATGGTTAAGGGATTATTTGGGAAAAAATCAATTGGAGATCCGAATAATCCTGATTTTTTGAACAGGGTCCAGGAATTAAAAAGTGCATATAGAGAAGGAAATATTCAAGCATTAGATGAATTGATCGAGGTATATGAAGACCCTGATCTTCATGTGAAACTGCGAGTTGCAGCTGGAAAAACCTTAGCACAGACTGAGCATCCAAGAGCACTTCATTCTATATCTGAAATGGTAGCAACAACTACAGCTCTTGATTATGCTTTGCTAAATGAGTCAATAAAAATGCTTGGCATGTTTAAAGAAAATCCAAAAGCAGCAGATGCATTAGTGCGTTCTATGCACAAAATGGAGGATAAAACAAATGAAATACATATTTCATTAATTAAAAACCTAAGACGCGTACGAACAAAGGATCAAATTTTGGCTCTATTAGATTTATATGAAGTTGCAAAAAGCAATATGTCAAGGACAGAGCGACTTTTAACAGAATCAATGGGAGCAATAGGAAATGATCAAGTTATTCCTATACTCACCCAAGTAGCTAAAGACCCTAAGATTAATATTGGAGTTCGAAATCAGGCAGTAGAAATACTGGGAAAGAAAAAGCCAGATGATGTTGCAGTTGCTTTTGCAGAACTTTTAGGCGATCCTAATACAAACCTTGAAGTTCGTGAATTTGCCCTAAACACTATGAAGGGAGTCAAAGAGGAGAATCTAGTATTAGCTCTTCTAAATACTTACAATATGGGAAAAACAGAATACTACAGTCTATTAAATACTATGTTAGATGCTCTTGGTGAATTTGATGATCCGGAAGTAAAAAAAGCCGTAATCGAGATTGCTCACAGTGATGACTATCCAATGGATATTCGAAAAAAAGCAATTGATAACCTAGCAGCATTTAATGACCCGTCTATATTGAATGGACTTCTACCGATGCTTGAAAACAAAGACAACTATATTTATTATGATAATATTATCAACATGGTCTATAAATTAGGTGAAGAAAAAAAGAATGCCGAATCCGTTAGACGTATGGCATTTAAAGCTCATTTTTCAAAAAGAGAACATGATTAATTTAATTAAATATCTTTTTTTCATTGTTTTTATTTCTTTTTCTAATGCAGGGGAAAAACCAATAAAAATCAATATTATAGGTAAAGTTTTAGATCATAATGTTTCTGGCTTAAAAGGTGCAAAACTTATAATTGAGAATGAAGATGGAGAAGAATTAAAAAGCGAAAAATCTGGAAAAGAGGGAAAATTTAAATTTAAAAAAATTAAATTATTTCCAGGAGAATACACTCTTAAAGGAGACCACAAAATTGATGGATATGGAGAAATTAAATTTTTTGTGGACAGTACTGATGTTGAGCTTACTTTAATAATACCCACTAAAAAGGAAGAACCTTTAATCTCAATTCAAGAAAAATTACCGCAACAAAGAAATATTACCGAAAAAGAGACTTTGAAATTTGAGGAATATTTTTTTGAATATGAATCAAATCTCGAAGCTTTGAAAGGAGAGATAGATTCTCTAAAAAGCGTTGTGAAAGGATATGAAAAAAAACAAACAATGCCAAACATTGGGA
>JBJKZY010000014.1:0-11184 GCA_045568995.1 Fidelibacterota bacterium
TAAATGATTTACGTGTCCAGGCAGAATTAATTCGTGAAACTTTGACAAATTACACGGAAATTATTCCAATTAACCAAGACATTGTTCTTTCTGCTGAAGAGGATTTAAAACTAGTCACAAAACGTTATAGCCTTGGTTCTGCAACAATATTAGAAGTGTTAGATGCTCAGGTATCATTAATGCGTTCAAAATCATCTTTAATTAATATCATCCATGATGCTAGAATTCAGGAGTCAAGTTTAAATGCTCTCCTGGGTGTTTTGGATAGAAAATACAAATAGAAAAAAATAATATGTTTAAAATAATGAAGAAGAAAAAAGTTTGGATTCCTCTACTAATAATTTTGATTTTAGGGGTTTGGTTTAGTGCAACAAAATCAAGGTCTGAAGACGTAGTATCTGTTGATGCTGAAAAAGTTGAATTAAGAACAATCGTACAAAAAATCAATGCTAGTGGAAAAATTCAGCCTGAGGAATCTGTTCAAATTACCTCAACAATAACTGGATGGATAACTGAGATTACTGTAATGGAAGGAGACACTGTTGCGCCAGGTCAGCATTTGATAAGTATTGATGAAAAGCAGATAAGGCCTCGTTATGATAACGCACTATCCCAAGTGAAATCATCTGAAGCAAATCTAAAAAAAGTAAAAGCCCAGATGGAGAGAACAAAAGCTTTATTCGCCCAAAAGCTTATTTCACAACAAGAGCAAGAACAGGTTGAGGCGTCTTTTCAGATCGCGCTTAGTCAGTCAGAGCAGGCAAATGCAAACTTATTATCAGCAGAGGATGAGCTTTCAAAAACTCGTCTAACAGCACCTAAATATGGAATTGTTACAAGTATTACAAAAGAAGAAGGAGAGATGGCTGTTGGAGGAATGTTTAATCCGGGTGTTTTAATGACGGTTGCTGATTTAAGTAGAATGGAAGTTGAGGTGGATGTAAATGAAAATGATGTAGTGAATATTGCAATAGGAGATACAACAGAAATTGAAATAGATGCTTATCCAGACACTATATTTTTTGGAATTGTAAGTGAAATTGCTCACACAGCACAATCGATGAATATGGGATCCCAGCAACAGGTAACAAATTTCAAAGTAAAAGTTAGGATGATTACAGTTCCAGATAGGATTCGCCCTGGTATGAGTAGCACGGTAAATATTATTACGGAAACAATTAAAGATGCTTTATCTATTCCTATTCAGGCTCTTACTTCGAGATCTGATGATTATAATGACATAGATAGATCTGATAAAGAACAAAAAAAGGGAGTAGAAAATGAGGATGCTCCTTTTAAAAAAGTAAAGCCAGTGGATGTGGTTTTTACCCTAGAAGATAAATTTAAAGGCGAGGAGGCTGAAGAAGGTAAAAAATATGTGATAGTCACTCCTGTTAAGGTCGGTATTTCTGGAGAAAACTATTACGAAGTACAAGCCGGATTAGAAAAAGAAAAAATGATTGTAATTGGTGGCTATAAAGCCTTAAGTAAATTGCTTAATCATGGAGATTTAGTAAAAATTAGAGATTAAAAAAATAATCTTAATTTTAAAATAGGGTTAATTATTAAAAAGATGAGATTGTTTTGAGTTTAATTGCACTTAATAATATTTACAAGATCTATAATGTAGGGGGTGAAGAGGTAAGAGCTTTAGATGGAATTGATTTAGAGATTGAAGAAAATGAATATTTAGCAATTATGGGACCCTCAGGTTCAGGAAAATCGACCTTAATGAATATGGTTGGTTGTTTGGATACGCCTTCTTCAGGAGTCTATCAATTCGAAGGTGAAATGGTACATAAAATGGATGATGATCAGCTTGCTTCTATACGAAATCGTAAGATAGGATTTGTTTTTCAAACATTTAATTTATTGCCTAAGGCAACTGCGCAACAGAATGTTGAAATTCCTCTTGTTTATGGTAATATTAGAAAACCTGAAAGAATAAAAATGGCTTCCAAAGCTTTAGAAGATGTGGGTCTTAAAGATCGCATGCACCATAAGCCAAATGAATTATCGGGTGGGCAACGACAGAGAGTAGCCATTGCACGTGCATTAGTAAATAACCCCTCTATCATATTAGCCGATGAGCCCACAGGAAATTTAGACTCAAAAAGTGGACATGAGATTATGGGTATTCTTAATCAATTACATCATCAAGGGAACACAATTATTCTGGTTACGCATGAAGACGATATTGCTCAAAACGCAAACCGAGTTATTAGATTGTATGATGGAAAGATAACAGAAGATTTAGACACTAAGAAAAATTAATGCTATTATTTTTTGAAAATTTATTTATTTCATTATCAGCTGTTTTTGCAAACAAAACTAGATCGATACTTACGGCTCTAGGTATTATTATTGGTGTGTTCTCCGTTACAATGATGGGAACACTTATTTCAGGGCTAGATAAAACATTTGAGAGCAGTATGTCTATGTTAGGAAGAGATATATTGTACATTAGTCGTTATGAGTGGTTTGGGGATATGGATTGGTGGGAAGTAAGGAATCGACCTCGTATGAGAACAGAGTATGTTGAGAAAGTAAAAGAAAGGTCAAAATATGCACTTGCTGTTGCGCCGGTTATGCAAAGAGGAGCATCGCTTTCTTACGGTGAAAAAGAAACTAGAACAGAAATATTTGGTACAAATGAAGACTATATGAAAACCATAACAGCAAATATCGTTGAAGGGAGATTTTTCTCACAAAATGAAGATAGATCTGGGTCTAGGGTCACTATAATTGGATTCGGAATAAAAGAAGCATTTTTTGGCGAAAAAGATCCGATAGGAAAGTATATTAAAATTGACAATGAAAAGTTTCGAGTGATTGGAGTTTTAGAAAAACAAGGAAAGTTTTTAGGGCTATTTAGTACAGATAAACAAGCAATTCTTCCTATTGGTGCATACAATAGAGTTTTTTCAAAACGAGGTTGGATGCGGTTAAGTATTAAAATTCCAGAGGAGAAAGTTGAAGAAGGTTTAGATGAAATTTACTCCGTAATGAGACATATACGTGGTTTGAAACCAAATCAAAAAAATGATTTTGCTATTAATCAAACAAAGGCATTTGAAAAAAATTACAATATGTTAAAGATTGCCATTGGTGGAACGGGAACATTTATTACTCTTTTATCTCTTATTGTAGGTGGTATTGGAGTAATGAATATTATGTTTGTATCTGTAAAAGAAAGGACAAGAGAGATTGGCGTACGTAAAGCTATTGGAGCAACAAAAGGAATGATTTTAGGGCAATTTCTTATGGAGGCAATTTCTATTTGTTTAATAGCCGGATTATTGGGCTTAATGATATCTTATGCTTTCAGTATATTTTTAAACCAAGTTTTTCCATCTACTTTGGATATACGGTTGGCAGGTTTTTCAATCTTCATTAGTATCCTTGTAGGTGTCATCTCAGGTATTGTACCATCCTATCGAGCTGCAAACCTTGACCCCATAGATTCTCTTAGGTATGAATAAGATGGCTTCAAGAAGTATCAAAAATATTATAAAAGAAAGTTTTTGGATGGCAATTGATGCTATCCGTGAGAACAAGCTACGGTCTAGTCTCACTTTGTTAGGTATTAGTATTGGTGTTTTTTCAGTTATTGGTGTTATGACAGCTATTCGAACTCTTGAGTCCTCTGTTAACTCAGGACTCAATGTCTTTGCAACAAATACCTTTGTTATTCAGAAGTATCCGGAAATAGAGTTTGGTGATAGACGAGGGAAGTACCGTAATCGAAAAAATATAACAATTGATCAATACAAAAAATTAAAATATCAAGCCAAAATACCATTGTTGATTAGCCCTGGAGATGGTTCATGGACAAGAAATGTAAAATACAGAGAAAAAGAAGTTAAAAATGGAGTGAATATTTTGGGAGGTGATAATGGAACCATACGTTTTTATAACACATATATTTCAGATGGTCGAAATTTTGTTTTAGATGATATCCAATATTCAAAAAATGTTTGTGTAATTGGAATGGATGTTGTAGACCAATTATTCCCTTTTGAGGATCCTATTGGCAAGAAGATAAAGATAGATGGACTTAATTATTTTGTTATTGGAATTACAGAAAGGCAAGGAGAAGCCTTTGGGGAGAGTAAAGATAATTTTATTGCAATCCCAATTTCAACCTTCACTGAAAAATTTTCAGATAAATGGAGTAGTATACGAATACATGTTGAAGCACCCTCAGAAGAGCTCTATAATAAAACTATGGATGAAGTCATTGGACTTCTTCGGTCTATTCGAAAGGTTCCTCCTTTAGAAGAAAATGACTTCGAGATTGTTTCTAATTCAGAAATGATTGAACAGTTCTCTGGGTTCACGAATGGCATAAAGCTTTTTTCTCTTTGTGTAAGTGTTATTGCTTTGGTGGTTGCAGGCATAGGTATAATGAATATAATGTTGGTTTCTGTTACTGAGCGCATTAAAGAAATAGGAATTCGGAAAGCAATTGGAGCTACCAAAAAAGATATTTTAACTCAATTTTTAATGGAAGCAATCTTCTTAAGTGAATTTGGTGGAATTATAGGCATTATATTGGGTGTTGCAGGCGGAAATATGGTTGCAGTTATTTTCAATATCCCCGCAGTTATACCAATAGATTGGGCAGTTATTGGTCTAGTAGTTTGTTCGGCTATAGGTATTGGCTTTGGTATTTACCCCGCATGGCGAGCTGCCCAATTAGACCCTATTGAATCTCTAAGGTTTGAATAAGTAATATCTTTATTTAAGATATCTCTCTGTCCTTTTAGTTAGAGTATCGGTAATTTTTACACCAATATGAATATTGGAATAATACCAGCACGTCTTGATTCAAAACGTTTTCCCAAAAAAATATTAATGCCTTTAAATGGTAAACCAATGGTTGTAAATACTGTTGAGAGATCTTTGATGGCAAAAAATCTTGATAGAGTAATTCTTGCAATAGACTCTGAGGAAACAAAAAATGCTTTAAAAGGTTTTGATTTCGAAATTGTAATGACTTCCAAAGATCATACCTCTGGTACAGATCGTATTGCGGAAGTTGCTAAGGGTATTGAAGAAGCCAGTATTATAATTAATATTCAAGGTGATGAACCAATGATTGATCCAAAAATAATTGATTCTCTTATTAATAAACTTGAAAAACCTTTTGTAGAATTTGCTACAATAATAAGTAAAAATTTAAGTGCCGCTGATATTTTTAATCCTAATGTTGTTAAGGCTTTTATAAACGAGAGAGAAGAAATAATTGAATTTAAACGAAATATTTTTGATTTCCAGATTGGAGGTGCTTATCGTCATATTGGTTTATATGGATATACCAGAGACACCTTAATGAAATTTACGAAACTTCAACCATCTCAAAATGAATCTGCCGAAAAATTAGAGCAGTTAAGAGCAATTGATAATGGTATCAAAATAGATGCTTTAATCGAAGATTATAAAAGTATATCAATTGATACAGAAGAAGACTTAAAGACTCTTATTGGATTATTAAACTCTGAATCGGAGAATTAATTAATTAATGAAAACAAAAACAATTAAAAACAAAAGAACAAAATATATTTTTGTGCTTGGTGGTGTTATGTCGGGGTTAGGCAAGGGTATTGCTGCTTCGTCCATCGGATATTTGTTGAAACAGGCAGGAGTTAGGGTAACTATTCTTAAGCTAGATCCATATTTAAATATGGATCCAGGTACTATGAATCCATATCAACATGGTGAAGTTTTTGTTTTGGACGATGGTTCTGAGACAGATTTGGACTTAGGGCACTATGAACGTTTTATAGATGTCAATATGACTAAAAACAATAATGCAACAGCCGGGCAAGTTTATAGTAAAGTTTTAGAAAGAGAGCGGAAAGGTGAATATTTAGGCGATACTGTTCAAGTAATACCGCATGTAACGGATGAGATAAAAAATAGAATTTATTCGGTGAATGCTCAAAATAATTATGATGTTATCATATGTGAAGTAGGGGGTACTGTCGGTGATATTGAGAGTCTTCCTTTTATGGAATCCATTAGGCAGCTTTCTCTTGAAGTTGGCTACCATAATCATATGCTTGTACATGTTACACTACTCCCTTTTATTAAGGCAAGTGGTGAATTAAAATCTAAACCAACACAACATTCGGTAATGAAGCTAAGGGAAATAGGACTTTCTCCTGATATGATTCTGTGTAGATCTGAATTTCCAATCGAACAATCGGTTAGAGATAAAATTGCACTTTTTTGTAATGTCCCTTCAGATCATGTAATTGAAGGTCGAGATGTTTCTAGCATTTATGAAGTCCCTTTAACAATTTATAAACAAAATGCTGGTCGTTTAATTAAGGATCGGTTAAAAATAAAAAAAACTCCTCAACTTGGTACTTTAAAAAAGTTTATTAAGAGCTATAAGAATCCAAAGCATCAAGTTACAATAGCAATGTGTGGTAAATATACAGAGCTAATTGATTCCTACAAGAGTGTCATGGAAGCCTTTGTACATGCAGGAGTGGAGAATAATGCAAGAGTTAATATTAAATGGATTCAAACGGAAAAAATTAAAAATCCGAAAGATGTTGAAAATGTTTTTTCTAATATAAATGGTATATTAATATTACCTGGTTTTGGATCTCGTGGTTCTGAGGGGAAGATAAATATTGTAGAATATTCTCGCGAGAACAAGGTCCCATTTCTGGGTATTTGTTTAGGTTTACAGTGTGCTGTTATCGAATTTGCACGCAATGTTTGCAAAATGAAAGGTGCCAATTCAACCGAGTTTAATTCTAAGACACAATATCCAGTTATTGATTTGATGGAATCTCAACGTGCGATAAAGATTAAAGGAGGTACAATGAGGCTTGGGGCATATGATTGTGAAATAAAAGTAGGTACCAAGGCATATTCTGCTTATCGGAAAAAGAAAATTTCAGAGAGACATAGACACCGATATGAAGTCAACAATAGGTATAAAAAAACGCTTGAAAAAAATGGGTTAATTTTTTCTGGAATCAATCAAAAATTAAGAGTGGTAGAAACTATAGAGGTGAAAAATCATCCTTGGTTTATTGCAAGTCAATTTCATCCTGAATTAAAAAGTAGAATTAACAAAGCACATCCATTATTCAGAGAATTTATTAAAGCATCAGTGAAAAACTCATTATGAAGAAAGTTGTAATTAATGATGTCTGTTTTGGTGGTGAATCTTTGGGGCTTATTTTGGGGCCTTGTGTGATTGAAAGTAGGGATCATTCATTAATTATGGCAGAATCTATTTACAAAATAGCAAATCACCTTGGATTTAAAGTCGTTTTTAAAAGTTCATTTGATAAAGCAAATCGATCATCTATTTCCTCTTTTAGAGGGCTAGGGTTTGATGAAGGTCTTTCAATCCTGAGTGAAGTCAAAAAAGAAATAGGAATTCCTGTTATTACAGATATTCATGAACCTTCTCAAGCTAAAATGGTCGCCGAAGTTGTAGATATTATCCAAATACCCGCATTTTTATGCCGCCAAACGGATTTGTTAGTTTCTGCAGCAAAAACAGGAAAAACCGTAAATGTAAAAAAAGGCCAATTTCTAGCACCTTGGGATATGAAGAATGTGGTCGCTAAACTGAAAGAATATCAATGTGAAAAAATAATACTTACAGATAGAGGAACGCAATTTGGTTATAATAATTTAATTGCAGATATGCGATCAATTCCGATTATGCAAGATTTTGGTTATCCAGTTATATTTGATGCTACTCATAGTGCTCAGCTTCCGGGAGGAGATGGGTTGACATCTTCAGGAATGCGCGCCATGATACCTACTCTTGCTAAATCAGCAGTGGCCGCTGGTTGTGATGGAATTTTCATGGAGGTCCATAACGATATAAATAATGCAAAGTCAGATGCTGCGACTCAGTGGCCATTATCAAAACTGAAACACTTACTAATTAAACTAAAACATATTCGTGAGGCTATAATTTGAATCCCAAAATAAAAAAAATAAAAATGATTATATCAGATGTTGATGGGGTTTGGACTGATGGGTCTTTTTACAAAGGTACCGATGGACAAGAATTCAAAAAATTCAATGTAAATGATGGTGTCGGTGTTGCAATGGCAAGAGCTGCTGGATTTAAAATCGCATTAATCTCTGGAAGATATTCTCCCGCAACTGAATACCGTGCAAAAGAATTAAATATAGAAGATGTTTACAATGGAGGTTTAAATAAAATTCCTGCATATGAAGAATTAAAAAAAAAATATAATCTTATTGATTCAGAAATAGCATATGTTGGTGATGATCTTATTGATATATCTGTTATGGAAAAAGTAGGAGCTCCAATAGCGGTGTCAAACGCTATAATTAATGTTAAAGAAATTTCAACATATATTACAAAAACAGCTGGTGGTTATGGAGCTTTTCGTGAATCAGTTTCTTGGATAATTGATCAGCAGGGTAGAATGAGTGATGTTTTGAAAGCCATGAAGGAAAGAATACTAAAAAGCTAATATTATGAAACTTTGTATATTTTTCTCTGCCGTACTTTTAGCCTATTCATGTAGCGAAGAAAAAAATGGTGACTTGCCTTCAAGTGATGGACTACCAGATCAAGAAAGTTGGGGAGTTACTATAATTATGACTCATGAAGGTCTTATGAGAGCTAAGGTAAGCTCAGGACATTTAAAAAAATATAATGAAAAAGAATACATTATTTTAGATAAAAATGTTGTTGTTGATTTTTTTGATTTACAAGAAAATCATACATCAACTCTTTTTTCTGATAAATCAGAAATAAATGAAAAATCTAATGATATGTTAGCTATGGGGAATGTCATTGCGAAATCAGATAGTGGTATTACACTTTTCACAGAAAGGTTACAATGGATTGCAGAAGATGAAAAGTTGTTCACAAAAGATAGTATAATGATAACGACTCTAGATAAAGATACTCTGTTTGGTAAAGGTTTTGAGTCAAATGCAGACCTTGAAAATTGGAGAATTTTATACCCTTCAGGAGTAACTGGGAGTGATTTTCATTGAGAAAGCGTCATGATACATTGCGCGCTGAGGGTTTAGAAAAACTATATGGAAAACGTTTAGTAGTTAAAGGAGTTGACATATCAGTAGAGAGAGGCGAGATTGTAGGCTTACTTGGACCAAATGGTGCTGGTAAAACAACATCATTCTACATGATAACCGGTATGATAAATCCAAACAGAGGTCATGTTTTTTTAGATGATTTGGATATTACAAGTGATCCGATGTACAAAAGAGCAAGGAAAGGGATAGGTTATCTTGCACAAGAGGCATCTATTTTTGGAAAGCTGACAGTTGTAGAAAATTTAGAATTAGTATTACAAATGAGAAATGATTTAAGCGTGAAAGATCAAAAGAATAAAGCTAAGAGTCTCCTAGAAGATTTTTCAGTTTTTCATCTTTGTAAAAGTAAAGGTAATTCTCTATCTGGAGGTGAGCGTCGTAGAGTAGAAATGGCAAGGAGTCTTTGTATGGACCCAGATTTTATTTTACTGGATGAGCCATTTGCAGGAGTTGATCCAATAGCAGTTGAAGAAATTCAAGAGATTGTTCATAGCCTTAAAGAAAAAGATATAGGTGTATTAATTACTGATCACAACGTTCGAGAGACGCTTTCAATAACTGATCGCTCTTATTTGCTTTTTGATGGGCAAATTTTAAAATCTGGAACCTCTGAATATTTAGCTAGCGATGAGGAAGCAAAGAGACTTTATCTGGGTGAAAATTTTAAATTAGATTAATGGCTACCACATTAAAACAGATACAATCCCAAAAACAAAAGCTTGCACCAAGACAAGTTTTAAACGCGAGATTATTGCAATTAAATGTTGTAAACCTAGAGCAAACAATCCTAAAAGAGCTTGAGCAAAATCCTACTTTAGAACAATTAGATCCAGTTGAAGATCAGAATGTTGATATAGAAAAAGACAATCCTATTGAGGATATGGATGTATCTCTAGAAGATATGTACAGTAATGAATCTAATTATTATCTTAGTGAACAAAAAAAAGAAATTCCTATCCCAGATCAAAACACTTTTTCTGAAAACCTTGTAGATCAACTTCAATATATCAAGTTAGAGGAAAATGAGCATGAAATTGCAGAAGAAATTATTTGGAATATAAATGAGCGTGGATATTTAGATACGGATTTAATTCTAATAGCAGATCGTTATAATTTACTCGAGGAGGAGATTGAACCAATTCTTCATAAAGTTCAAAGGTTAGAGCCTAGAGGGATAGGTTCTAGAAATTTAAAAGAGTGTTTAATGATTCAATTAGAAGATCAAAAATCTTCCCTATCATATATAATATTAGATAAATCATTTGATGACTTTATGCATAAGAGATATGATAAAATAAAAGATAAGTTTAAGTGCTCAAGCGAAGAACTGCACAAAGTCGTTGAAATAATTTCTAATTTAAATCCTCGCCCAGGTGAAGGATATAGAGATAAATTTCAGACTGTAATTCCAGATTTGATTGTTAGAGAAGACGGGGATGATTGGGTTATTACTACGAATGATTCTGGTTTGCCAGAATTACGAATAAGTCGTTTCTACAAAGATCAGGTGAAAGGCAATAAATTTAAGGGGGACGCAAAAAGGTTTATTAAGGATAAAATAGATTCTGCGCAGTGGTTTATAGAAGCAATCCAGCAAAGAAGAGTAACAATGGTGAATGTAATGTATTCAATAATTAAATTTCAACCTGAATGGTTTGCTGGGGACATGCAATTTCTACGGCCTCTTAGATTGCAAGAAATTGCAGAAAATATCAAAATGGATATTTCAACTATTAGCAGATCAACTAGGGGTAAGTTTGCAGATACTCCATATGGTATTTTTGAATTAAAATATTTTTTCACAGATTCCATCAAGCTATCTGATGGCTCTATTATTAGTACATTTATTATCAAACGAGTTTTAGAAAATATTATTCAATCAGAAAATAAAGATTCCCCATACAGTGATGATGTACTAGTTAAAAAACTTAGTGGGAAGGGGTATCTTTTGGCTAGAAGAACTATTGCGAAATATCGTGATCAATTGGGATATCCTGTTGCGCGATTAAGAAAGAAAATTTAAAAAGGAGGTTGTTATGGCAACTAGACGTATAATGGTTGGGGATCAAGAAGTTCAGATACCTGACTTTAATTTCAAAATTA
>JBJKZY010000015.1:0-10023 GCA_045568995.1 Fidelibacterota bacterium
ACATTTGATTCATTTTGAACGAAACGCATGCCACGTCCGCCGCCGCCAGCTGAGGCTTTTAGCATTACAGGATATCCCATTTCATTCGCTTTTAATAAAGCTTCTTCAGGACTATGCAATACACCATCTCCACCTGGGACAACAGGCACCCCAGCTTTTTTCATGGTTTGCTTTGCTTTTGCTTTATTACCCATTGAGTCAATTATACTGGGACTAGGTCCTAAAAAAGTGATTTTATTATCACTACAGATTTTGGAAAATTTAGCTGATTCAGATAAAAAACCATATCCAGGATGGATAGCATCTGCATCGGTAATTTCAGCAGCAGCTATTATTCTTGGAATATTTAAATAACTATCACTACTAGGTGGAGGACCTATGCATACTGCTTCATCAGCAAATTTTACATGCAATGATAGTTCATCAGCTGTTGAATAAACTGCAACAGTTTTTATACCTAGTTCATTACATGCCCTAATTACTCTAAGAGCAATTTCACCTCTATTGGCAATTAATATTTTATTATACATTAAACTTTATTTAGGATTAATAGTAAAAAGGATTTGATTATATTCAACTGGATTGCCATTATCAACTTTAATTTCAGTCACAACACCATCAAAATCTGATTCAATCTCATTCATTATTTTCATTGCTTCAATGATGCAAATTGTTTGCCCTTTTTTCACATTATCGCCAACCTTGACATAATTATCATCTTCAGGTGTTGGAGCCGCATAAAATGTGCCTGGCATTGGTGATAAAACCTTTTCTTTTTTCGCATCTTCGTCATTGCTTATCGAAGTTGTTAAACCATCCTCATTTTTAGAATCTATCTGCCTATCAATTTCTTGTTTTCCAACTACAATTGGTTGTTCTAAGCTCTGTCCTACATTGGAAATCAATGCAGAATTCTTCACAACTCGATATTGATGACCCCAAGATTTTATTTCAATCTCATTCACATTAGAGTTCTCAAGTATATATATAATTTCTTTTAGCTTATCCTGCCACATTTTTTCTCCTAAAATATTTTAATCTTTTGATCTCTCAACATACTCTCCCGTGCGAGTATCAATTCTCAGCTTGTCTCCTTCATCTATAAATAGGGGTACATTTAGTACATACCCTGTTTCTAAAGTAGCAGGCTTATTAGCTCCTGTAGCAGTATTGCCTCTAAATCCAGGCTCGGTATTTAGCACTTCAAGGATGACATGAGAGGGTAGCCTTACATCAAGGACTTCTTCTTGATCAAAGAGTAAATCTACAACAGCCCCGGCAGTTAGAAAGTATTTTTTGTTCCCAATAGATTTAGTTATAACGTTTATTTGGTCAAATGTCTCACTATCCATAAATATATGATTCGCACCATCGACATATAAAAATTGCATTAATTTAGCTTCCACTCTAATGAATTCAAGTTTATGCCCAGCGTTAAATGTTTCATCAATAATTTTTCCCGACTGAATGTCCTTTAGCTTAGTTCTTACGAACGCACCACCCTTACCAGGTTTAACATGTTGAAATTCAATAATTTTCATCCGTTTGTTCTTGTGTAAGATTACTGCGCTATTTTTAATATCAGCAGTGCTTCCCATATGTTTTCCTAAAATTTAATAATATTTAATTTATTTAAATTTACGACACTCAATACACTGTTCAAATGAGTTGAATAATAAACCGTAAGATTATTTAAAATTTGGTAATGAGGGTTTTTATTTTTTCTTTATCCAATTCCATTTCAGATCTGGTAGGCATTTTAAGTGCATATTTTACATGATCAGAAAGATTTAAAAATATAATCAGCTCTTCAAATTGGAAGTCTTTCATTGGAAAAAGAGATCTAGCTTTCTTTATTTCTTGAGTCGTCATTTCAAGTGCGCGAATATAGTATTTTGTCTCAATATATTCTCTAAAAATATGTGATAATTCTGTATAAAAATCTTTTGTGAAATGGGCCGAGCTTAATTCTTCAAGACGCCTGAATGCTCTTTCTTTTGGCTTCTCTATGTATTTATAGTTTATTTTATTATAAGATTTTTTTACCCGTTTTTTCCAAACAGTAATTATTGCGAATACTATTATTATCATAAGAACAAATAGAATCAAATTTTTTATTGGTAGTACACCTCTAACTGGAACTGGTCCTTTTAACGGTCTAAAATTTTCATCTCCTAAGGTTGATAAAACAGATAAAATCGAATACTTTTGAAAAGGAGCGGACATAAAAGACTCTATTTTTCCATTAGCATCTAATATCTCAATAGAATAACTAGGGGTTATAAATGTTCCAGTATCCCAAGATATTATTTCGAATTCAATTGTATTGTTTTTGATTTTTGATGATAAAAGTTGTTTTATTTTTATAGAATCATTATCGATCTTTAAGCTTGGAAATTTATAATTAAGTCCATCATTCTCTTCTACTCTTATTGACCATTTAATAACTTCACCTATATAAGCATTGTTAGTATCAAGTTCTGAGCTTATTTGTAAGCCTTTAGAAAATAAAACAGATTGAAAAAAAATTAATATGTATATCACTAATTTCTTTTCTCTCTTGATTTGAAAAAAGAAAGTAAGGGATCAACAAAATCTTTATCAGTTGAAATTGAAACTAAATCTATTCCAAACTTTCTCATTTTTTTTTTAAAATTTAATTGTTTAATGCTTATTTCTTCCTTCAACTGTTTCATCATTCTCTTGGATGAAGTATTTATCCAAAGCATCTCTCCTGTTTCGGGGTCTTCAACCTTCAAAAGGCCCAGGTCTGGAAATTCTAATTCGGCTGGATCTAATACTTGAATTGCTACAAAATCATGCTTTTTATTTACAACTTTCAAGGATGTTAAAAAATTATCATCTAAAAAATCAGATATTAAAAATACTACACATTTTCTTTTAGCTACTTTTAGTAAATAATCAAGAGCTTGGCTAATAGAAGTTTTAGAACCAATTGGGTCCCTATATAATAATTCTCTTATCACCCTAAGAACATGGGTTTTCCCCTTTTTGGGAACGATATATTTTTCTACAATATCTGAAAATAAAATAAGGCCGACTTTATCATTATTTTTTATCGCAGAAAATCCTAAAACAGAGGCAATTTCAGCGCTATAATCTTTTTTTAACTGGCTTCCAGTTCCAAATTCTCCGGATGATGAAATATCAACAAGCAAAAAAACCGTTAATTCACGTTCTTCTTCAAATACTTTTACAAAAGGTGAACCTGTTCTAGCAGTTACATTCCAGTCAATCAGCCTAATATCATCACCAGGATTATATTCACGAACCTCCGAGAAGGTCATACCTCTTCCTTTAAAAATAGAGTGGTATTCTCCCCCGAAAAGATCATTCACCAACCCACGAGTTTTAATTTCAATCCGCTTAACTTTTTGAAAAATCTTTTTAGGAATCATTTAATGCTTAAGGTACTTCTACTACTTCAAATAACCTTTGAATTACGTCTTCAGAAGTCAATTCTTCTGCTTCTGCCTCATAAGAAAGTATTATACGATGTCGCAGAACATCAGCACCAATATTTCTAATATCCTCTGGTGTGATATACCCTCTGTTTTCAGTAAACGCTCTAGCTTTTGCTGCTCGAACTAAATTTATTGTAGCTCTAGGAGAAGCTCCATAATCAATTATACCTTCTAAATCTTCTAATCCATTATTTGATGGTTCTCTAGTCGCAAATATTAAATTTAAAATATAATCCTCGACTTTTTCATCAACGTAAATTTCTTCGATTACTTTCTGAGCATCAATTATTTTATTTTTCGAAATAATTGCTTCTGTTTCTTCAATTTTATTCGATTTAGTATTTTGTCGAAGGATAATTCTTTCAGAATCTAAACTAGGATAATTAACAATTAATTTAAATAAAAACCTGTCAACTTGTGCCTCAGGAAGAGGATAAGTACCTTCCTGCTCAATTGGATTTTGAGTAGCCATAACTAAAAAAGGCTTATCTAATAAAAAAGTTTCTTCTCCAATAGTTATCTGTCTTTCCTGCATAGCCTCAAGCAATGCACTTTGAACTTTTGCCGGTGATCTATTTATCTCATCAGCTAGAATAATATTAGAAAAAATTGGCCCCTTCCTAATATCAAAATCTCCAGTTTTTTGGTTATAAACTAATGTCCCTAATAAATCAGCTGGTAACATATCTGGTGTGAATTGAATCCTTTGAAAATCAGTCTTGATTAAATTTGAGAGTGTTTTAACCATTAAAGTCTTAGCTAGACCAGGTAATCCTTCTAATAATATGTGTCCATCTGCTAACATGGCAATAATTAGTTTATTAATTAATTCTGATTGCCCAGAAATAACACTTGACATGCTTTTTTTTAGATCCACAACAAATTGTGATCTTTCAGAAATTTTTTCGTTAATCTCAGTTAGGCTAAAGTTATTCATTATGCTATGCTTAGGAAGTTATATGCTTTAGGGCTGGAATTTCATCGACACTTTTTCCTAAATAATCAATTTCAAATTTTACAGATGGTGATAATTCATGTTTAGGAAACCTACTTAAAAACTCTTGATATTCAACTTTAGCACTCTTTGTATCATTTAAAATATTCGCGTATACATATCCTATCATGAAAAGTGCATGCGGCTCTTGTTCAGATCCAGAATAGTTTTCAATAACTTTTCTATATTCTTGTATTGCTGTATTAAAATCTCTTAAATCATTCATATATATGTCACCTAGCATATATTGAGCTTTTGATAAAAGTTTATATTTTGAATAATTTTCAATTAGATACATTAGATGGTCAACTGCTTCCTTCGTCATCTCTTTTTTTCGCAGTGATTCAGTTTTATTTAATACGTAGTCCGGAAATTCTTCAATTTCTATTTTCGCCTGTCCTCCTTGCTTAGATTTTGGGTAATTCTTAACAAGATTTTCTAACGCATCAAATCCAGAGGAAAGGTCATTCTTCCAGTTGAGATGTATTATGGACATTTTGTACAATGCATTAGATGCTAGGCTATCATTAGGATATTTCTCTAATAATTTTTCTAAATCTTTTAGGGCCAGCTCAGGTTGATTATTTTTTAATTTTTCTTTTGAAAGTTCAAATAATTCTATTGATGATTTTGAACATCCAATAAAAAATAGTAATCCTAAAATAGTAATACACTTTATTTTCATTTTATCCCTCATATTAAAAGCCGCAAAAGTTAATGCATGTTTTATTTTGCAAAAAGTATTTGGTTAAATTTTATATT
The DNA here is from genome assembly GCA_045568995.1 of Fidelibacterota bacterium. GTDB lineage: Bacteria > Fidelibacterota > Marinisomatia > Marinisomatales > UBA1611. Next base: position 5,242 of record JBJKZY010000015.1, read on the forward strand.
TTATTTTCAAATGATAGTTCCCAAAAAAATTAAAATAAGTTTTGCACACCCAACTGAACCCTACTTTCTTTATTTTCTTTTAATCTATAAGCGTAATCTATTCGAAAAGGACCCAAGGGTGTTCTAATTGTTACACCTAGACCTACATTCCACTTTATATCCGGAAATGAAACAGATGACATCTCACCAGTTAGGATTCCACCATCACTAAAAATAGTAAGCCCAATTAATTTATATATCTCTGCTCGAAATTCTAAATTTGTCATTAATCGAATTGTCTCCCCATGTGGGATACCATCTTTATTACTAAATCTTAATACATCCCAAGCTCTCATTGAAGTACTCCCTCCAAGGTAAAACTTCTCATAGGAATAATCACTATAATCATCATCCCATTTCCACATTCTTCCTAACTGCATTCTTAGAGCAAAAACACTTTTACTTGTACTTGGATAATATGATTGAATTGTTAGATCTGTTTTAAAGTATTCTCTAGAACCTCCGAATCCAGTGGATTTAACGGTAAAATCCAATAGGTAGCCTTTCTTTGTGAACAATGGATCATCCTTACGATCAAAATATATTTTACTTAAAAGTGACCTCTCTTGAATATTAGTTTCAGATTTATCGCTAAACTCTTCCCATACTATTTTATTTTCAATGTAGGATCGATTTTTCATTTGAAATCGCTGCTTAAAATTTGCTCCAAATCTATCAATTGATTTATCATAGTTTTTATAATCCTCATAGATTATAAATCGTTCAAAGTATCCTGTTATAGTAGTAGGGATCCTAATATTTAAGAACCAATTGCTTGAAATACTTGCATCATACCTGAACCTAGGGTTTGCAAAATCAGTTTCCATAGGGACTCCTGCAAGAAGTTTTGTTGAGAATTGCTTTGGAGTATTGTATGCAGCACGATTACGCCATTCAATTGTTGCACTTAGAGCGGGTAACTCTGGTGATCCTTCTGCAAAACTTATAGGATCGTAGCCTCCTGCTGAGTACCATTCTCTCTGCTTATATCTTCTAAATTCAATAACTAGATTCACAAGTGAATCTGAATTTGCAACTCTAACGGGTACTAAATTTGCCATAGAGAAAATTCCCATTTCTCTTAATTGTTTTAAAGTTTTATCTGTTTCTTTTTTTGTATACAGATCACCTTTTTCATATGTTAACTCTCTCAAAATAATTGCGGAATCAATGTTACCAGTTTTTTCAAAAAAGGTATTCTGAATATAGACATCTTTTTTTTCCTTTATGTCTACAATGACAAATACAGAATCGGTAACCGAATCTTTAATGTCTACAGTAAAAAATAGTTTACCTAAATTATAATATTCATTTTCCAACAAATAAAGATTATCGTTAATTCCTACAGGGTTGTATGGTTCTCCGATTGACAACCCTAAAAGTTCACTAATTCTAGCATCAGAGATAGACTGGTTACCGTTAATTTTCAGGTCACTTAAATAATACCTTATACCTTCATCAATTTCAAAAACAATATTAGCCTTAGAATCTATGATTTTATGAGATTCTTGAATTTGGACATCTAAAAATCCTTTTGAATGGTAATAATTTTTTAATGTAAGAGCATCAAGTTTTAATAATCTCGAATTAAACTCTGGTTGTCTATAAAAAAAAGTTGGAGGCCTTTGACGAACAATAAAAAGAATTTCATTTAAAGATACATTCTCATTACCGATAAGATCTAACTTATTTATTGTTATTTTTTCATTGTCTCCAAAAAGACAAACTATACATGCAAATATGCAAGCACTAAATATTTTGAGTATGTGCATCTATTAGTAAGCGTATTTATATCTATATTTTACATTATAATTTCCATCTTTACCTACATTCGCTACTACAGAAAAATGGCGATTTAATTTGTATTCAACACCTAATTGTGATTGGTCATTAAGTGAAAACGACCTTTTATAAGATAAGTTCAAGAATGTTTTATCTCCAATTTGTTTTTTTGCAGCAAGTTCAAAATCTTCGCTTGAACCTTGCAAAAGTCCTGCCGCCCCTGAAATATTAATATCATCAAAATAACTTATCATACCTATATTAGATTCTCTTATATTTTTTTCTAGTTGAGTCTCTAATAGCGCTCCAAGGAACGAGACAGTTTGATTCCCAAACCCAGTAGAAGTACCTTCTTGGTCTTCAAATCGTTTCCCCCAAGTTAATAATTCTAAAATATCACTTTCAGAAAAACCACTTGCAGATTCTAAAACAATTTCAGGCTCATTTATGCCACCTATCATTCTTAATTCAATTCTTTCATTATCAATCATTGTGTAAGCGCTTAAATTTATCAATGGATTAAAACCCTTATTATCAAAAGTAACCATGCCATTCAAGTTTTCAAAATTATCCTTATGAGTAAATGCGCTCCCATCCTCAACAATAATCTGTCCTCCAAAATCAACCTCCTGATACCCAGTTTGTGAAAGGTTTAACTCTCCAGTAATTTCAGCATCAATTTGTGAATTTTGGAAAAAAGCTCTATTGCGGAATGGTATATTAAGATTATAAGACATTATTGTATTCTGATCTTCAACAATAGCTGTTCCAATGTCTTCTGTTGCAAATTCATAGAAAACATTAACTTCTTCGGGCTCAATTTTTCCTGCAATATGAATAGTATCTCTACCAAAAACCGAAAGGTCTAGATTTGTCTGACCATCGATATCTAAAAATAGCAATCTAAAAGAAGCATTTTTAGATTTTAATTTTAAGTTATAAAGTGGGTTAAAAAATTTGTTCAGATTTATTTCACCTCCTATTTGTGTATTGGACGTTTCTCTGCCATAATTTTTCCTATTCTCAATATTTAGATCAGCACTAAGGTTTTTTATTTTCAATTTATTATTTCTTAATTGAGCTTCTCCATTTATAAATCTTATAGGATCATTTAGCAATTGAGTGTATAAAATACCATCTTGAATTAAGATATATCCATCCCTTGTTAAATTTTCAATTGGACCAACTACACTTAAAGTGATTTTATAATTACCACCTGCAGAATCTAAATCACTAATATAAGGGGATAGAAAAAATAGATTACTAACTTCGGCTTCAGTTTTTAAATTTATAGAATCATTTTCAAAATATTTTCCAAAAGCGCTAGATCCTATATTTAAATCAAATGGGATGTTTCCAGAAGTATATATATGACCATTATCATTTTCAGCCTTTGCTGTTTCTATAAAAAGATTTTTACCATTGTAATATCCTTTGCTAACTAGATTTTGCATTTTAACTAATTCAAATTCCGGCTTATCTATTTTAACATCATAAGAAAAATGGGTCTCTTCATTTGTTCCATTAAGTTTTATATTTCCAGTAGCTAATCCACTAATGTTGAAAAATCCTGGATTAAATCGATGCAAAAACTCCAAAGACAAATTGGAAAAACTAGACTCCATGGATATGGCTATTTGATCACTATAATTTTTCAATGGAACTATTCCATCAATATGCAATCCTATTAATTTTTCCTTAGTCATAGATAGGTCATCTAAATGTAGTATTCCATTTTTATATAAACCTGAAATAACCATTTCATCAAAAGACTCTTCCATATAGACTCCATTTTTGAACGATAGATCAACATCTATATCAAAATCTTCATTATTAGTTTCTATTAAAACTTCGCCGAAAATTAAACCTGTCATTTTAAATCGTTCATCTTCGATAAATTGGGTGAGTACTTCAGCATCAAAATTGGACATCTTAAATGTACCCTCAAGATTCTGGTTTTTCATTATTACACCTTCCATTAGACCATCATTAATATGAAGTTCAAAAGGTTTAACTTTTAAATTAGAATTCTTTAAGTCAAAAAATATTGGTTTCGCATTTACCAAATAATTGTTTTTATGTGCTAATTGGATCCTGTCAATTTTATAATCACTTACTCCATCAAAGCTTCCAGATAGTTGCAAGAAATCCTTATCTGATTGAAAATGAAAATTCTCAATTATTATAGAATTATTTTTAAAAACTCCATATACCGTTCCACTATCAAAGTGCCTTCCTCCCCATTCTCCTTTACCAGACTTTATATCTGTAAAACCACTAAGAAGACTATCTTGAGTAAATATTTGAGAACTTAATTCTAAAGACTCCAAATAAAACTTATTTATAATAATATTTTCGCATGAAAGTTCAGCTACTACAGATGGTTTATTAAAATCTCCTGAAACCTTTAACTTACCGGTCGCCTTTCCTGAAACAAAGTCTCCTGGTAAAAAATTATTAACCAATTCAATGTTTGCTTTTTCTAAATCTAGAAGTACATCTACGAATTTCTTTCTGAAGTCCCCTTTGCCGTTTATGGTTAAATAACTATCTCCGACTAAAAATATCACTGGCGAGATTGTTGAGATTGTACTGTCTTTATAATTAAATAATCCATGAACAGAAATTTCACCTTGATTAAACAAATTTTCTTCCACCATTTCTAAGTTCATGTTTATCTGATCTAAAACGAATCCTTTATCTAAAGTAGCATCCATATTAAAAAGGCCTGACATTTTTGTAGGTTTTTGATTCTTTAGCCACCTAGATAAATCAAAATTCTCTAAATCCATAAAACAACTAAAATTTTGCCCATCAACCCAAGCTCCATTCATTTGGAGTCTAGATTGTTCACCAAGTAATCTTAAATTTTTTAAAATCCATCTCTTAGAATCTTTAGATATAGAGAACTCACCTTTCATATCAAGGCCTAGTTTATTTTCAAGGTTGATTTCACCATTA
>JBJKZY010000016.1:0-48590 GCA_045568995.1 Fidelibacterota bacterium
GCATATCCGTCTCGGCTATCCTGTCTCGGATATAATTAATAGATCCTCCAACTTTTAAACGATCTGTTAAGCTTCTAGCGTATGTTGCTCTAGCCGCGAGAGAAAAAACATTAAAATTTGCGCCTGTCCCATCTGGGAATAATTCGGTTGTTTCCTCCATAGGACCACTATCTAAATAAAAAAGATGGAGACCAATAAAGTCAGATGGACCAATACGAGTACCATATGTTAATACACCATGCTTGATCCCAGCTAAATAATTCACTTGAGAGAAATAGGCCTCCCGCTTTTCAATAAAAGCAATACTCGATGGATTGTATGGAATACCGGATACTCCACGACCTGACGCAACATGAGAACCACCCATGCCAATCGCTCTAGCAGAAGTCTCTAGCTTTAAAAAACTTCCTGCTGATGTAGCAACTTTCGTTACCACATCAGGAATACTGCGATATTGACTAAACAAAAATAACGGAAAAATAAATAATAAAAGTTTCTTCATTATCGTATCACCGCAAATTTGCCAATGTGGTATTTTGTTTTTTTCTTAAGCTTTTTATTATCATACTTACTATTAGAATAGAAGTCATTCTTCATGCTACCTTGTATATCTCCATAGTCATCATATGTGTCAATACAATACTCCTGTTCTTGAGGAAACTCAATTGCATATATGTATAAGCCTGGTGCGATTTCAGGACCTTCCTGACTGTTACCCGTTCTTAAGTTCCACCAGGAATTACCATCAAACTGTTCGGAGTGTTCAAACGTTGTAACATGCTCGCCTGCGATTGTATAAATTGATATCTGGGCCTGAGTAGGCAAATTTGTAAATCTAATTCGCCTAGATTCACTTGTCTCGTTGAACTTAGAACTTGCTTTATAGGGATTAGGAACTACTTTAATGGAATCAAGGCATAACGTATCTGAGACACCTACATTCTCACCTAACTTAGACATATCTGAAAACCAGCTGTCCCCATCAACAAATAATTTAGAAGGCTTTATAATTAATTGTTCACCCCCTACCCAAAGGTATGCAGGGCGCCATGGATTATTTCTTTCACCGTCATCTTGTTTATCTAAAAATATAGATTGAGGAGAAACACCAAATTCAGGAATATTTATTGCATGCCATAATGAACCCTGGTAAAAAATAGTGTCTCCTTGACTATATTCTTTCGTAGGATCATAAGCCTTTCGACTTTTATACTCATTATCGATACCCACATTTAAGTTTAAATTGTAATTGTAAGCCTCAAGCCACGCGCCAGCAATTCTAAGCGAGTCTCTAATAAGGAAAATTTCCTCTCCAGGAGTCCAAACAAAATCACTAGCACCATTATTGTAGTCAATAGGCGAACTATTTGCGGAGCCGTAGTCATTGCTTTTTAGCCCTACTTCCTTACCAGTCCACATATTGGTAATTTTAAAAGGAAAATACAAATCACCCGATCCACTGGCATTTGTAATAGAAACTTTGGATCCATTTTCCGCATCAGAGAAGAACTCAATTTTGTAATCAAAGTTTAACCTTCTTAAATAACTACTCACATTTGTATAGGAAAGAGCTGGAAAGATTGATATTTGATATAGAAAGGTTGAAGTAGAGTCCATTAATGTATTTTCATCCCAATACCACTCTAGTTGATCTAGCGTAACTGGAGGAACAGCAGATACATTTAATGGAATTTTATTTTTCATTTTAAAGCGGATGCCCTTGAATTGATCGCTCCATCTATCGACAGGTGCAATGATTTCATACTGCGGGACTTCATAATAATCGATTTCTTCAACGGAACCAGGTAGCTTAGAAATAGAATCTGATTCAATAAAATTTAAATTATCCTTGTAGTATGTATCCGTTAATCTTGGTGTTCCTGAACTATCCAAAACGGAGTAACCATAAACGAATGGATCTTCGCACGCCATACCCTCAACAGCTATAGAACTCCGTGAAGCTTGAATCTCATATTTTACAAAATCCTGAACAATTTTTGTCCTATCAACGATAAAATAGTTCCTATCTCCTGTACCAATATTGCCAATCTGCGAAGTAAATAATGCCTCAATATCATCCTCATCCGGAAACGCAACATCTAGAGCAGTATATCCAGGAACCACAGTGATAAAATTATGGTCTCCCTCTTTTCCTTTATGAGACTCAAGAAACGGATATCCACCTAAGGGATTTGCATCCCTACGAATCCATGATCCGTTATTCCCAAAAAAATCAATAGAGTCTGGACCAACAAAATTGGCGGGATTAGATAGCGGCCAAACCGTATCTGCTGCAAAAAGACCAGAAGAGTCAATTTCTGCAAATGAGATATCAAACCTTGGCAGTCCCATATCATAAGCTGTTACAGTATACGTATACTCAACCCCATCTATAACATTTGAATCAATATACGAATACTCTAATCCAGTATCAAATCCAAGACTAAAACGTGGTAGATAGGGGTCAAGACCATTGACAAAACCTCTCCGTGTATTTTCAGATTCACAATCTCCCGTATGATCATATATGCAATGAAAATAATCTTCATCCATATCAAAGTCAAATTGTGCATAGGGCACCCAACCTACAAATTTACCATTAAAATCATAAAGCTTCTCATCGTCCCCACCCCAAGTTGATCCACCGTCTATTGAACGATATAATTTGTACCCCTCAAAATCAGAATAACCACTAAGGGAGTCATATGCAGCTTCTGAAGAAGCATCCCAAGAGACAAGAACCTGTCCGTGGCTGGCAACCGCGTATATATTTGGACTCTCCGGGGCAGAAAAATAGCTGAAGACAACTTCTACCGTGTCGGTGCTAATAGCATTTTCTGAATCCATTACCTGCAAAATATATTCATAATTAGTATATCTTGCATTAGGCGATTGATCAACCACCGTTACAGTACTTTCCTGAATGATAGACCCATCTGGAGTTGTCCAATTGTATTCTAGTGTATTTCCATCAGGATCAAAGGAACCACCTGCATCTAACACTGTAGAAGAAGCCTGATACTTAGGAATCCTTCTAGTCTCTCCTGCATCTGCTACCGGACATAAATTACTTTCTACTACAATGCTTAAGGTATCATGCGAAGAACAGAAACCATCGTTAACCGTCAAAACCACTCTGTATTCAGTATCTACCACTAAATCAATTGGACTGGTCACAAGAGCTTTCCTTGTGCTTGTTCCACTAATACTTAACCCATCAAGTGAGGTCCAATTATAAGAGAGGGTGTTCCAATTCACATCGTAAGATTGGGAGGAAGAAAGATAAAATTCATAATCACAAGTAACGATATCCATTCCTGCATCTGCTACAGGAGCATCATTATCCAGATAATTAATACTGACAGTGTCAGAAGCGCTTTGTTCGGCATCAGAAACGGTAAGCACAAAAAAGAACACCTGATCTGATGAAGTTAAAGGAAATTCAAAACCAGTAGTTGCGGATGTAGGATCTATAAAATTATCATTATACCCATCAAGAGAGGACCATAAAAAGGTAATTTCTTCATTTTGAGGATCTTCAGAATCAGAACCATCTAAAGTTACTATAAAATCACAGCCATTACTTAACATTTGGTCTTCACCTGCATCTGCTCTTGGGCACATATTGGATTTTATAAATACTTTTACAGTATCCAAATCCTCACAAGAATTCGTTTCATCATACACTCTAAGCTGGACTGAAAACTCCGTGTCCGTTGCTAATTCCCTAGGATACTTAAACCTTGGATCCATCTCATCAGATTCGCTGTTCGTAATAACTAATGTTTCTTCCCAATCATCCCCAACGCTATTTAAAACTGTCCATGTGTAGTTTACTTCTCCTTCGGAGACCACTGAACCACTACCATCAAGGTAAGTATAGTTTGAAGAAGAACCATCTCCATCGCAAATAGATAAATTATTACCAGCATCAGCTAAGCACTGAGCGTTAGCCGACTCTATACTAAATAGAGCAGCTAAGCAAAAAATACTTGAGAATCTATAATACATTAAAATTTCAGACTAATTGCAAATTGATTTGTGGAGTTAAGGATGTCATAGTCTACATATGCATAATCAACGGTAAGCATCATCCTGCCCAAGCGAACATTTGCCCCTGCACCCAAACTTAAGCCTGCGGTATCATGATTGAGGTGACTTCCTGCACGTAGAAAATACATCTGCTTCCATCCGTATTCCAACCCCATACTTCCATACACCACATAATCATTAGATTTGATGCCATCCACGCTTACCGTAAACGTCTGATTTTCATTCTTCATAAAAGATCCTTCTGGACCTAACACTGTGTTCTCTACTCCTAATCTAAAAGTTAAAGGAAGTGGGAATTTATCCGTTATCCTCTGCAAACTACCATCTACGTCTATTGTATCTGCAACCTGCACGCTTAGATCTTCACCTTTATACTGAACATCTGGACCAAAATTCGTTATACTCATACCTAGAATATTTCCATAAATACCTGTATCAAAATTTGAGCCTATATCATAGGACACAGTCTGCATATCCGTCTCGGCTATCCTGTCTCGGATATAATTAATAGATCCTCCAACTTTTAAACGATCTGTTAAGCTTCTAGCGTATGTTGCTCTAGCCGCGAGAGAAAAAACATTAAAATTTGCACCAGTCCCATCTGGGAATAATTCGGTTGTTTCCTCCATAGGACCACTATCTAAATAAAAAAGATGGAGACCAATGAAGTCAGATGGACCAATACGAGTACCATATGTTAATACACCATGCTTGATCCCAGCTAAATAATTCACTTGAGAGAAATAGGCCTCCCGCTTTTCAATAAAAGCAATACTGGATGGATTATATGGAATACCGGATACTCCACGACCTGATGCAACATGAGAACCACCCATGCCAATCGCTCTAGCAGAAGTCTCTAACTTTAAAAAACTTCCTGCAGATGTAGCAACTTTCGTTACCACATCAGGAATACTGCGATATTGACTAAATAAAAATAACGGAAAAATAAATAATAAAAGTTTCTTCATTATCGTATCACCGCAAATTTGCCAACAATGGGCTCTAGGCCACTAGACTCCACATGAAAAATATACAAACCAGGAGCGATTTCTTGATTGTTTACACTTCTCATATCCCACCAAGCGTTTCCAGATTCAGCATTTTTATGATCAAAAGAAGTAACTTTCTCACCTGTAAGGGAAAAAATACGAATGGTGCATTCTTCTGGGAGGTTGGTAAATCTAAGCTGCCTTAAGTGCTCCTCTTCTTTAAATCCAGAAGCAACACGATAAGGATTAGGTACTACGCGAACTCTCGATAAATCATTTACGGGAACAACACCAGGATAGACTTGAACAAAATTTCTGTCAAGCACAGTGGTTCCCTTTGAATTTTCGATAGATGCATAGCCATCAGGACTTGCCCACTGATCAGGATTTGAGTAATTGGTATCTATTTCTGTAGAATATTGGCCATTACCTATATCTTTATATGTAACATCAAAAGGAGGCTCCACCCCCATATCATAAGATACAACTGAATAAGTATATTCAAGTCCGTCAACTACGTCAGAATCGTCTCTATATTTATATTTATATGTAATCCCATTAATCTCAAACCATTCAGATTCCGGAAGACGAATAATATCAAGCCCAGTATCATTACCAAGACTAAACCAGGGAAAATAAGGATCCTGACCGTTAATAGCGTGGCCACGTCTTAATTCTTTTGGACAATCATAATTATTAGAATAGACACAATGAAGAGAATCCTCCTCTCTTGATAAATCAAACTGCTGATAAGGTCTCCAACCTGCAAAAACACCATCAACATCATAAATCATATCCTCTGCACCGCCCCAGGTCGACCCACCATCTTTACTTTTATAAACCTTATATCCTTCAAAATCAGAATATCCTGTAACAACATCCTTAGAGTGTTCTGCAAAATCATCCCAAAAGATATCCACATACCCCTGCCCGGTAACAGAGTGCACAGTAGGCCTAGTAGGTGGAGTAAATCCTTGATATCTAGAGTTATACATAACCTGCGCAAATTTAGCATTATTAATTAAATCATTTTCATTTTGGCCAAATACGATACAGAAAGAAAAGGGAACTTCTCTTCCAACAGGTAAATCAAATGGTCCACAACTCATGATTAAGACACAATCAAGACCTGCAGGATCTCTAGTATAAACATTCTCAAGTTTTAAGCCTTCTACAGAATCAAAATGAGGATTCAACTCTTCTCCAAGATCCGTTCCAGGATTTGGTGTGTGAAAATGCCAGGATTTTTCTCCCGAGCTCAGATTAGAGGTATCACCCACCATAAGCTTGTACAAAACCTCTTCTTTATTTTTAGCAACAGGACAGCCCTCAGACCCTGCATAGCAACTACTTGAATTGGATTCTGGAGAAACGACACCAGGCCTTTGATACCAATCTACCCAGTGCCAATCTGTCATCTTAAGTGGTTCACCAGGGAAAATATCTATGGTTCCATCCTGATCAAGATCTACATTGCCAGTAGCTTTGGGAGAGTCTAACAACTGAGTAGCTACAACTCCAAAATCATTACCAGGTGAATTAGTAACGGAAGGTTCATCAAGAGTATACCCAGTCACACCTGACAAGCCATCATGATCACCTATCATAGCCATACTTATTAGCATTCTATCATTATTTACCACTAGAGTGTCCCAATAGTACTTCATAAAATCATCATCATTAGTATGCAAACCACCATTGTATCCATCCCAATCCCCCATCAGAACATCTGCATCCATGTAAAAGCCAAGAGACATACCACTATAGTCAAAACCTTTCCCTCCATTCAGCTTCGTACCATCAGGCATAACCATACCTTCTCCACAATTTTGGACGCCATCTACTAATACCGGGTTTCCATCTTCATCCTCTGCACACCAATCACCGCTTTCGTTTCTTACTTTGACCGTTACAAACATAATATCCTCTGCATAAGAGACTCCATATGAATGCGCAGTTGCCATAACTTTTAACCCCATAGGGTAACCAGTCTGTTCGTATTGATCATTTGTATTTACATTGTTTGCACGATGCGCCCATCTATCATCAAATTCCATGTAAACATCCATATCAGAAATAAAACGTCCTGGAACCTCTTCCCAACAATCTGGGTCTTTCCGTGACTGGGAGCACCCAGGTAGATTTATATTAAAATCTTGAGACCAAGATCCTGGCCAGAAAGATTCTAATTGCCCAGTTATTGGACTTATTCTTTGAGGCCAGGTATTAGAATATGCAGAGTGAGCAAGCACTGGGTATGTATCGTCACCTGCGACCCATGGAGTGGACTCAAATATATCCGTAGCATTGTAATCTGTTTGATGAGAATTGATCCTTGCCATAGTAGACGCATGCCAATCCGTTTTGTATTCAGTACTAATAAAATGTGATTCAGCAGCATTCGCTCCATAATAAACGTAGGCATCATCGTCCGTCCATTCTTCTTCATCTGCTCCATAATCAAAGAAATCAAATTGGTCTTCTCTGCTAATTAAAGCAGGCCTAAGAGCCCACGGATAAATCAGTCCTACTCTAGCAGAAGTTTTATTTGGGTCTTTTACACCAAAGGTACTAACAACAATCTTTCTATCTTCATGATTAAAATAAAATTGCTTATCTGAATCAATATCATCAACGGAAAACTTTTCATTATTGGGATTGTAAAGACCATCATCATTTCCTAAATCAAAAAGGATTCCTTTATACAATGTATCTCCAGTTAAGGGATACCAATCATCATAAGCACTTGAAGATTCCCAAACACTGTAAAGCGGCACTCCTTCACCATCAATTATAGTTTCGAGATTTTCCCATACAAAATGAGCTGAGTTCTTGTGACCTGGAACCGCACCAATGAAAGATACTGCTGGTAAATAGGAATAATCCCCCCATATACCCGATGGATGAGTATCCCAATTAATAAAACTACCATAGTTTGTTACTGCACTTTTTACACGCCCCTGATCAATAAAACCTTTTGCTCTGTCACTCATAGGATTTGTAGGAAATGGATTATCTCCAATTTTCGCCGTCACTTTTCTTTGGAAAGGGTCAGGAGAACTTGGCACCTGCTTCACCCTACCATCTACAGCATACAAGGCAACATTAAAAAAAAGTAAAAAACTAATAATTTGTTTCATAATCATTACTCAAAATCAATTCTAATAAAGAAATTTATCTCTCTTGGAGAAGAAAGACGCCAAGGCCTATCATAATACCCACTAGACTTGTCAGCATAAACACCAGCGCCATTAGGATCTGCACCAGGAAGACCAACATAGTTTGTGTAATATGTTCCAGGATCATCTGGCTTTCCTGTTAAAGGCCAAATGTCCCAAGCATTTCTAATATCAAGTAGGTTAAAAACATTCAATCCCATGGAAAAACGATGGTCCATTGCTTCAAAATATTTTGAAAAAGATAGATTCACATTTTTATAAGATGGTCCACGCTTTGAATTTGGTTGCCTTAAATCTTCAGCTGGATCTTTCCCTCGGAAAATGATGGGAGTGTAGGGGTAACCGCTCTGATAAAAAGCCGTAAGCGAAGCCTGAATACCAAATGGAAGATAGGAATATATATAATAAGTGAGGTCATGGGGTCTATCGTAATAAGCCAAGTTTTCTTGGCTAGGAGCATCAACGTACTGTCCTGATATACTTGCCCAAGCATATTCACTATTTATTTTTGCAACAGAATAAGTATACTGAAGCTGAGAACCAAAAATTGCATATCTCCAATCAATAGTTAAATCTAATCCTTTAGCAGAACCATAATCTCCATTTGTGGCAACATTATATTGATAAACACCGGATCTTTCAAGCGTATAGCGAGTTAATTGATCCATGTCTCTTACCCACGCACCTACCATATACGCCCAGTTTTCACCAACTTGAACATTAAAATTCGCACCGTACTGCTGAGTGCGCTGAGCATTCATAGTTGCATTACCAACAGCACCTTCACCTTCTTCAAACAATTCTTCTGGATCCTCCAAGCTATTTGTATTTAAATAAACATTTTGATAAATGGGGTTTTGAAAATATAAACCGTAGTTAAAAGTAAAAGTAGATTTATCAGTAATCACATGACTAAAACCTACTCTTGGACTAATTTTGTAAGACCACTTCGAGTCTTTTAAAAAAATTTTCTGTCTAGCAAGACCCGCTATGTCAGAGGCTTCTTCACCAGCATCCCAAATGTCATTACTATTCAAATCAGAATAAAACCAAGGTCGACCTGGACTAAATTTTCCAGTGGTATCAGACCAGACCTGCGAATTATAGTCAACCATATCAATTCTAATACCATAATTAATTACCATCCAGGGAACCTCAAAAGTATTCTGTATATAAGCAGAAAACTCTTCTGGCTCTCGAAAATCATCCCATTTGCCATTATTATTTGCATCGGTAAATTGCTCTCCAGCATCCCACCTTCCATTTTTCTCACCTGGATCTGCTTCTTCATAGCCTTCATCACCAAGTAAAAGTCCATCAGGACCTGTATCTTGCCAATATTCAGCAAAGGTCTGGATTTTAGCTCCGGCACCAAGCCATGGATTCTTTACTTCATAAAAGTTAAGCTTATGTGATTTGTAATCAATCCCAACTCTTAATTTCCATTTATCTGACAATTGGCTAGTTACATCAAACCTTACTTCATCCGTGATGGAAGTAGAGTTGGCATAAAATGTATCATGCCCACCAAAAGTTCTCCCTTCATCCCAAGCCACATTGGTAAGTGGATCCGGCATATAATAGTATGGGTTTTCGCCCCCTAAAAAGTTGATAAAGGCTCCAACATTAACAGGTTCAAAAAGGTAACCTGGAGTGTTCTGCCAATCAAGTATGACATTTTCGTAGTCCAAGAATGGTTCAAAATCTTCATACATTTCTGGTTCAAGCCAGTAAGAGCCATCTCTTCTATACAGTTCTTTTGTTAATTCAGGTCCGTCCCACTCTTGGTCACCATCTTCATCCTCAAAAGTTTCTCCGGGATCCCAGATTCCATTCCCATTCCTATCATCAAAATCTTCCGCTATTGCCCAATTATACAACCCCGCCTTTGCACCATAATACCATCCGCTTCTCTCATCAACATTCTTATATCTAATGGTATCACCATCTTCCCCTATCGCAAATGGAACTACATATTGATTTTCGGGATCAGAAATTTGCTTGTAGCCTGCAGGATGACGCCATTCAAACCAGTTGGGGTAACCATCTGAATCATTATCTCTCCATCTAACCCCTTGAAACTGATCTTGTTTAAAACGTGAATATCTTAGAGTATAAAATGTATTCTGAGAAACGGAGTGGTTTATTTCGGCATTATATCTGTACGTATCCCTAAAAAGCTCATTGCGACCCTCATCCCAGTAAAGGTAACGAGGACTAAATGATTGACGATGATTTTCCACCTGCCAATAAGAACCATGAAATCGTAATTTATTTGTAAACTTATAACTTAATTTAGTGAAAATATCCCATGTGTTATCAAACCCAAACCCTCTAAAACCTGCGACATCATCCCAGGGATATACAAGGTTGTTCTGATTTTGCTGAAGAAGTTCAGTATCTAAATCCGATTCATTAAGGAAAACTTTATTCCCTTGAAAAATTTTATCATCAAACTCATATACGCTATATTTATCTTCAGTAGAGTACTGTCCAGAGATCCAAAATGTCAACTTAGGGATTCCTAATATTGGCCCCCCTACTCCAAAGTTATAATCATTATACCCTCTATTAAGATCGTAATTGTTTGTTTCTAAATCGTTTCCAAGAGCTGAATTAATTAGAGCTCCCACGCTACTTGTCTCAAATCTAAAATGATATTCTATTTCATTTGATCCGATCTGAGTATGCCAATTAGAAACTGCAGACTGAGCATCACCATACTCAGCATTAAAACCACCAGGCTGCCAATCAAATTGTCGGATGGCAAAAAGATTAAGCCTGGTACCTGATCCTATAGATCCAAAAATAGGATTTCTCAAATACATTCCATCCATCATATATGCGATTTCCCCAGACCTGCCACCTTTGACGTGAATTTCTTCAATACCACGCTCTTCATGGTCAGGCACTGATTTCGTCCGACTTTCAACCTTAACAACACCAGATTGAAGGGTGTAAAGCTCTGTCAAGTCTCGTATTGGAAGCGCCTGGATTGCCTCTTTGTCAATGGTGATCTTTTTTGCAGTAGTTCCTTTCTCTACAAGAGGCTTTTCACCAACAACTTGCACCTCATCCCCTTCCACTGCAGCAACAGGAAGCTTAAAATTTAGCCATGATGTCTGGTCCATTATGACATTAACACCTGTAATAGTTTGCTTTTGATATCCCATCATCTGGACCACTACATCATATTCGCCAACAGGAATGTTAAGAATAAAATAATTACCATCCATATCAGCAGCAGCACCTACTCCTACGGATGGAACATAAATATTCGCACCAGGCAATGGACTGTTCTCGATATCTGTTACTTTCCCACGTATTGTTCCGTCTGTACCACCAAAAATAGCTTGAAAACTGATAAAAAATATAAGGATGTTTTTAAGAATTTTTATCATTCACTAAGCTCCCTCAAGTCAAGCGTCTGAATACCAACCTGATTACTAATGTAAAATGGATCAAAATTAAAGTCTGGATGATCTCCAATATCACGAAGTTCAATTGATTTTGCAGGTTTCGCTAGCCTTCTGAATGCATTATTTTCAGATTGCATATCTACAGATGTTAATTCAATCCTATTTAAACCAACCCAAGCCTGATTTTGAGAATCTAAATTATTATTGTTGGGAGTAAGGTCAGAATCAAAAGGATGTTCAGTCCACCTTATATAAATTTCACTTTTCGCAAGGCCTTTATTTTTAACCAGCCATGAAATTGTTTTCTGCCCAAAATCTACGCCACTACCTATCATTGTCATAGTGGTAACCATTGTTATTTTAAAGCATTCATTCTCGGTAAAAGTTGTGTCCTTCGCGGGAGCATCAAGACTTGGCCTATGACCCGCAGGAACAGTAACAGAGGACGATTCAACTTCATAAGATTTTTCAATGAAATATATAGCAATATCGGTAGTGTCATAGTAAGCAGTATCGATCATTTCACCGTCTCTCAAAAGGCCATTGGAAGTGTAGTACAAAACTTGGCTCTCCAGATTTTTTTTGTTCCAAAACCCATTTTCAATCTCATTTGGACTAAAGTAAAATCCTACAGGGAGAAAATACGATGGGTACGTAATTTGACTGAGATGATTTGGGTTATGGAAAATGTGGTAATTGTAAAAACGCTCTGTTTCTCCTCCTGCTGTTTTGGACCATTCTGACTTTGTTATGTAATAATCATCTGGACTTGAAACATTACTAATTACATGCCCAACTTTCTCTCTAGTAAAAAGAGTAACCAAAGAATCTACGTCTTCTACATACTGTTGCTTAAAATCTGTAAAATCAACTTCTTCAATAATATTTTCAAATTGCTCACCCCACCGGGTTGTTATTCCTGCTCCTAAGCCTAACTCTAGAAGAACTTGAGGGTTATCTAACTCAGTCCAATCTACGATTAAATTATTTGGCTTATCTCCAATCAAATAAAGCAACTTGTCAGGCTCTCCGTCTCCGTTAATATCTTTGGGCGTGTACTCCTCCTCCATATCATACATTTTATTCCCAGAATCAGTAAAGTCATCGCCAACACTATAAGACCCTGAGCCATCAACATCTACAAAACTTTCATGATTATCCCATTTCCCATTACAATTTCTATCTTGATATGGCTCATTTAAGTCATATGTTCCAGACGAATCTAAATCAAAATACGGCTCATGAGGGTCCCATACACCATTACCTCGATCCACAAATTCATATGCAACAGATATAACTCCATCATTGTTGTAGTCTTGAATAGCATCATCACCGCTATCATATTCACCATTGTTATTATTATCCGAGTATTCAAACAAAACTTCAAAAATCCCATTCCCATTGTAGTCTTCTACAATTGACTCTGCCACATCCCATTGACCATTGTCATTGCAATCTGTGTTTACTCTAAATACTAAAGAATCATTGCTCAATTGCTTTTTAATAAACTGAAAAGCATTAGTAAAACGAATTTGATCATCAGATATAAAAACATAATTAGTATCAGTCCATTCTGACGAGTCAACAAAGACCATTCCAGAATCAATGAAAGGAGTATTTAAAATTGCTCGATAAGCAGTTACGTTAAACGTGTCATTGTAAAAAAGCGTGGTATCTGAGACAATCCAATCCGAACTCACTAATTTGTATCTTTGGAGAGATGGTTCAGCATCCAAATTCCACTGTAAAAGTTCTAAATTTTTAAAGGGAGTGGAAATCATTTCTATTGAATCATATACCACAGAATCAATTACAGTTAATGAATCTATAGGGTAGCGACGAGTAAACTCTTCTTCGTCTTGCTTTGTAGCCGTAAGTAAATAATCAGGAAATGTATTGTAACTCATACGAGTCGGGTCTTCTCCAAAAAGGCTGTAATAATCCGAATAACTTTGATAATTTGCCATTAGATTAGGATTATATCTAAAAAATGACGCATCAACATCATTGTCAAAATTGTAGAAATATTCATTAATACTGCCCTGATTTCCGCCGAGACTTTGATCTAAGGTATTTGTGAAAGAAACATTACTCGTGGATTGGCTATCTTCTTCCAGAAAGCTACACCCTGAAAGTGCAAAAATTGATATTGATAATAGTATTTTATGACAGATTTGTTTTTTCATACTTTTTTCAACAAGTTTAGAGTAATAATTGATTGGGATTTTAAGAAACTTGATTTGTTTTGACCACTTTTTTAAAAAAAAAACAAGTATTACACAATGAAACATACAAAAAATATCTTCCTTATTTCTACTTTTATTCTATCAACGGCTGTTGCAGACCTTGCAAGCCCAACGCCCTTTAAAGTTTTTCAGCCTAATGGGGAAGAATTCACAATTCATATTAGAGGGAACCATCTTTCTAACTGGCACGAGTACCTTGGTTGGACTATTGTTCAAGATAGCGATGAATGGTGGGTATATGCATTAAATAATAATGGTAAAAAACTAACGCCATCCCAAATTAAAATTGGTTCGACAGACAATCCTAGCGAGCTAAATTCAAATATTACCAAAGGAATAAAGCCAGAGCCGCATCAGTTAGTTGACAACTCACCAATTCCCAATCTTCAATCAACACGATCCGATACCTTTTTCATCCCTTTAATTCTTGTTGATTTCCCTGATGCAAATGCCATTTATGAACCATCAGAATTTGATTCAATCATGAACCAAGAAGGCTATACTCATCTTACTTATGAGAACACAGGCAGTTTTCGGGATTTTTACCAGGAAATTTCGCATGGAGAGTTTTTACCAAAAGCAGATGTTACTGATTGGTTTACAGCGCCCTCGAATCATGATTACTATGGATACAATAATGGATATCAACGTGTTCGCCAACTTGTACGTGATATGGTTGACGCCTTAGAAGAAGATGGATTTGACTGGTCAAAGTACGATAATGACGATGATGGCTATGTAGATGCTTTAAACTTGGTTCACCAAGGCCCAGGAGCTGAAGAAGGTGACCAAACCAATATTTGGTCTCACAAATGGAGCTTAGGCAATCTAGCCGTAACTTATGATGGAGTAACAATTGACAGCTACAATATGAATCCAGAAATCCAAAATGGTAATATTGTAGCAATTGGAGTCCTTGCACATGAATTTGGCCACGCACTTGGATTACCAGATTTATATGATACTGACTATTCTTCAACAGGCTCGGGAAAACTCGCTCTTATGGCAAGTGGCTCCTGGGGGACTTCAGGAAATACACCATGGCATCCAGCTACAATGATTGGTTGGGCGAAAAATGAACTTGGATGGGTTGATATTATTGAAATTGAAGATGATCAAACAAATGTTTCTATTGAACAATCTTTTTCAAGCAATTTAGTATATAGAGTCAATCACTCTCAGGTAGAAGAAGAGTACTGGCTAATTGAAAATCGTCAAAAAATTGGATCTGACACATTAATCACTACTCCTGGGTTAACTATATGGCATATAAATGACAATCTTGCACAAGGATGGGCACCCAATAATGACGAACCCTACTATGGTGTTGGCTTAGAACAGGCAGATGGCATGTTCGCTTTAGAAAATGGAGGACCTAGTAATGGTGCTGATGTCTTTCCTGGAGATTTAAACAATAGAGAATTTAGCCATTCTTCCAACCCAAACACCACCAGTCTGTATGGAGAACCATCCCTTCTACGTTTAGATAATATTTCAGACCCCGGTGCATTTATGACTTTTGATGTGGAATACAATGATCTTATCCTCGCATCTGCATACATTGAGGATGGATCAGGAGTGGCATACAATAATGGATATATTTCATTGGGTATGAATAATGAAATGGATTTCGGTGAATTTGAGTTCCAAATAGACTTTAGCCCCTCCTATGTTGAGATAACTAATATTATACCAACCGAAAGGTTAACCTTTGATTCATATCTAATAAACAATAACTATATTACTTTTGTAAATCCGCTTATTACGTCTGGGAATGGCCCTATTTTAACCTTAGAACTTTTCAATAATGTTGGTGTTGAAACGGAGGTAACTGTTAGCTATGATATGTGTCTAGCCTACACTACTGAAGGAAATGAAGTAGGCATCTCCACACTCGATAATGCACTGTACCAAATAGAAGCACCTAACCAGGCCTATAATATTGTAGATGGTAACGGGGCAATAGGCGGTGGAGCATCAATTATTGTTGAACTAGAGAATACAGTTCCCATAGCTATGGCTGTACTAAAAATTTCGAATGAACCACAAGTTTTAATTCCTTGTGATGAACCGTTTGAAGACCTTAATGAAAATGGTGTTTTTGATGATGGCGAGAATTTTATTGATTGGAATGAAAACAATGTTTGGTCTCCAATGATCGAAGTAATCTCACTATCTGAAGATTGGGATATAACCACAGATCCAAATGATGGAGAAATAACTGTTGGAATAACTAACTGGCAAGAACCACTTGAGCCTGATTCGAGACAATTGTTTCGTATTAACTATTCTGTTGGAGAAGAAGCCTCTTTAAATGATATCATTTCAGTTACAAGTGAGTCCATGCTTATACTTGATGCATGGGGCAATAATGGTGCAGCCACGACTCACAATGAAGGAACAGTTACCATAAGTGGTGTGCTATCTAACTCAACAGTTAATAGTATCCCTACTCATTTTTCAATAGATAGAATTTTCCCTAACCCTTTTAATCCAATTACAAAAATATCATTTTCAGTTCCTTTAAATGGAGAAGATATAAAAATTAGTATTTATAATATATTAGGTTCCTTGCAAGCAGAATTATTTAATGGCACCTTAGAGTCTGGTAAACATTCCATTGATTGGGATGCTTCAGATAAAAGTAGCGGGATTTATTTTATTGAATTAAAGACGGATCGATTTAGAGAGATAAAAAAAGTAACCTTGATAAAGTAATTACGCAGATTTTCTTTTCTTAAGAGTTTTAAACTGAGGATCTTTTCTATTCTTTATAGTTTCTCCTGTTATTACAACTCTTTCAACTCCTTCCATGTCTGGTAATTTATACATTATACTCATCAGATAATCTTCCATTACAGATCTTAATGCACGAGCCCCAGATTTTTTTTCAATAGCAATATTAACTATTTCCTTGAGAGCCATATCATTAAACTCTAAAACTACCCCCTCAAGCAAAAATAGTTTTTGATATTGCTTAACAATCGAATTTTTTGGTTCAAGCAACACTTTATAGATAGAGGTCTTCTTGATTTAGAATATCAAGAGAAGCTAGAACTGGTAGCCTTCCAACCAATTCAGGTATAATACCAAAAGTTATTAGGTCCTCTTGCTTTACATCCGAAAAAGGAAAATGACTTTTCTCATTACCTTTTATCTTTCCACCGAATCCTACTTCACCCCTACCGATTCTTGAAGATACTATTTCTTCTAATCCGGAAAAAGACCCTCCACAAATAAATAAAATATTAGAAGTATTTATTGGTATTAAACTTTGCTCTGGATGTTTACGACCTCCTTTGGGTGGTACATTTGAAACAGTTCCTTCAAGAATCTTTAATAATGCTTGCTGAACGCCTTCGCCACTAACATCTCTTGTAATAGACGTACTAGCACTTTTACGGCCTATCTTATCTATTTCATCAATGTAAATAATACCTTTTTCAGCAGCCGAGACATTATAGTTAGAGATTTGAAGAAGCCTTACTAAAATATTTTCTACATCCTCACCAACATAACCAGCTTCGGTAAGAGTAGTAGCATCTGCAATTGCAAACGGAACAGATAAAATCCTAGCTAATGTCTGAGCAATCAAAGTTTTTCCAGTGCCAGTAGACCCTATTAATAAGATATTACTTTTATCAATCTCTACATCCTGCATATAGCTCTGGTAAATAATTCTTTTGTAGTGATTATATACTGCTACAGAGATAGCTTTTTTTGCATTATCCTGTCCTACAACGTATTTATCTAAACCAGACTTTATTTTTGAAGGTTTTTGAAGTGTCACCTTAAACCCTCCTTGGGCATCATCACCTTCAGATCCTAAATTAACTTTAGGTTTCGTATTCTTTTGTATTTGTTTCATTTGCGCTTAGTTAGGATTGTATCAATTAAACCATAAGTTTTGGCTTCCTTAGCAGAAAGGTAGTTGTCTCTATCAGTATCAGCTTCTATTTTTTTTATAGTCTGACCAGTATTTTTTGATAAAATAGTATTTAATTGCTTTTTTATTCTAATAATCTCTTCTGCCTGTATCTTTATATCTGTGGCCTGACCTTCAGCTCCTCCCATAGGTTGGTGTATCATTATCCTTGAGTTTGGCAATGCCGATCGTTTACCTTTTGCACCGCCAGCTAAAAGAAAAGCTCCCATACTAGCAGCTTGACCAAGACATATAGTCGACACATCAGGCTT
This sequence comes from Fidelibacterota bacterium, assembly GCA_045568995.1. GTDB lineage: Bacteria > Fidelibacterota > Marinisomatia > Marinisomatales > UBA1611. The sequence goes on from JBJKZY010000016.1 coordinate 18,087, forward strand.
TATATATTGCATTGTATCATAGATACCCATACCGGAAGTAATAATACCACCAGGCGAATTAATATAAAGATAAATGTCTTTTTCAGAATCTTCAGCCTCTAGAAAAAGAAGCTGAGCAATAACCAAGGATGCCATAGTATCTTCAACAGGAGTACCAAGAAAAATGATTCTTTCTTTTAGCAGCCTTGAATAAATGTCAAATGCTCTTTCGGATCTACCCGTTTGCTCTACAACCATAGGAACCAATTGGTTTAATATTTTTTCATTAATTAGCATTTTCATTCTCTCGAAGTTTTTTTGTTTCCACATTCACTTCTTTAACCTGAGTGAATTGTTCAAGATAACTCAAGATTTTCTTCTCCATAAGATCATCCTCAATTCTCTTTTTATTACTTGGCTTTTTATAAAATCTCTTTATTTCTTTTTCAGATTTTGGAGTTCGTTGAATAAGCCTTAAAATTTCATCCTCTACGTCCACTTTTTCAACTTTCATTTCTTGAGAATGGATGAGTTCTTTTCTTATTGAATACCATTTTACATTTCTTTCAGCAACGGGTTTATATTGCTCTTTAACCTTACTTTCATCAAGCGGCTCACCATTATTCTGCTTCTTCACATCTTCAAGAAGATTCTCAAGATAGTTTGCAACCATGGATGGGGCAAAAGACGGATTTACAAAATCAATAGCTTTGTCAGATAATTCTCTTTCATATGCGGTCTGCGAACGTTCTTTGAAATTTTCTATTATTTTCTTTTCCACATCCTTTCGAAGTGAATCAACTGAATCTAGATCTGGATTGACAATTTTTAAAAAATCATTATTAAGTTCTGGAAGGTTTTCACGTTCCACTTTTCCTACAACTAAATCATAATCTGCATCTCCTCCATCTTCATTTACCGGAAGCCTAAGTCTTGCAGTTTCGCCTGACTTCAAGCCTATCAGCTTATCCTTTTGATCATCAGTGAAAGACCCTTTTCCAACTCTAAGATATTGGTTTTCAAATTTTTTACCGATGATAGGAACACCAGAATCATCTAATTTTTGCAAGGTGCATACAAGGTAGTCTCCTTCTTTAGCACCATCTTCAATAGTAACAATAGAAGCCTGAGCTTTCCGTAGTTGAAGAATAGCATCTTCAATATCTTGATCATCATGTAAGTAATTTGTTCTATTAACCTGCAATGAATTCTTTTTCATATTGGGGATCGTAAGCTCTGGCTCTACTTCAAACGTTGCTGTAAAAGAGAAGTTCTCATTCATACGAAAATTAACATCTTTTATTTCTGCTTTATTCACAGGCATTAATTTTTTTTCTTGTACTGCAGCTAAATAATATTTTTGAAAATTTGCATCCATAAATTCAGCCTCTATATTGGCCTGGAATTGGTTAAGCAACCTTTCCATCGGAACTTTCCCTGGTCTAAAACCAGGCATTTTAATTTTTTTACTAAACACTTTTGCAGATTTATTAAAATTAGGCTGAACCTCTTCCCAATTTAAATCAACCTTTATCTCTCTAGTGTAATCATTTATACTTTTTGCTACAACTTGCACAATATTTCCTAAATTAATATTTCCTAATTTAACGACCGATTCGTTTTTTGATTAGCACGAATTTAGATTTAATTAATCTTATAACTAAGGATTTGATATCATGTTGACTAAAAGCAAGATATCAACAATTGTAATTTGATTATCACTGTTAATATCAGAAACGAAACCTGAACAACTACCACTAATTGAGCCATCCACTATTTGATCTGCAAGCAGTAAAATATCAATAATGTCAATCTCACCTGAATTATCAAGATCGCCTAACGCCCATTCGAGACAAGCATTAGTTGGGTATGCAAAAAATTTATGCCAACCTGCTGGTGGATTTTTTTCAACCCTTCCAGAAGAGTCAGCGCTTTTGATGTAATAATATACATCGCTAGAATCTGCTAATACTGGTATCCAACCACTCCATTCATTGGGGTTTTGTATATTATCTAAAGAATAGAGTTCAGTACTGTTCCAATTGTCTATTTCATCTGTTTTCCAAAAAATTTTCATTGAATCTGAGATTAATCCACTATCACTCAAGTCATCAATTATTACATTAATCTTGTAGCCATTTGAGTCAGGTGGGATACTATCATTTAAAGGGTTGTGGAAAATTTGCAACATTTCAAGATCAGGAACTCCTTTAATACGACAATGAAGGGCATCTGTTGATTCCCAGGAACCACTAAATCCTATTACTTCATATCCTGGCATAGCCAAGGAATAAACCGCAAGAGCTTCTTCGTCCCAAGGGCTACCCGTTGTGGGCACTAAAATCTTATGATTTAAAATCAATGAGTTGGTATAGGGCTGGTTAGATGGAGTCCAAACTCGATACAATTCCCAAGGCTCATTCCATTCTGTTGTTGAATTTGCAAAATAATTAGAAATCTCTTCTATTTCGGTATACTGCGGGTGTGAATTCGGAACCTCTCTTATAAGGATCTTTGTCGGGCTTAAGTATTTACCCCAGCAGTCTATGTGGTCAATATATGTGTTATTCGGATCTGGTACCACATGATAGGTATCTATTCCATAATAGTCTTCCATTAAAGTAAGTACCTGATCATTTGCAATATCATTTTCCTCAAAAACAAGATCAGTTGATGCAGAAATTCCAAGGCCATCCGTCATATAGTTTCCTCCGCAATGGATAAGATCTGCAGCAAAATAAGGGACATTTAAATGATTAGAAATTTTTAATGGAGCATCATTATCATTAGGCCTTGGCCTATTATAAGTAAAATCAACAACAGACATATTTCGGTCTCCATCAACTACCCACCATGGTCCATAATCCCTTGTCCAATAACTATCTGTAGATCCAAGAACAAATTCTACATTATCCATATTTACATTCCCACCTGCCATACTATTATAAGCAGAATTCTGAAGGTTTGAAGATACAAGACAATATATCATTACATCTTGAGCCATTTCCTCAATAAGATCAATTGGGATTCCAAACGGATAACGAATTAGCACACCAGACATCGGTTCAAATTCTGAAATATTACGTATTGGTAGTGGTGGTGGGTCGGTATCTCTTCCCATAGAGTATATTTCACTTTTCCTCTGTTTCTCATCTTCGGTTAAACCTATTGGGAGTTCTAGATCAGATCCAATCAAAAGAAAATTTGAAATAAATAAAAATAGCAACTTGGTGATGTAATTCATTTTACATCCTTAAGAAGCAAGTAGAAAGAGCAGGCCAATGGGACACTTGAACCTAATTTGAAAAAATAAATTCAAGCTTACTACTACTACTGTCGTAGTCTGTATGTAGCTCCTTCCATAGTCTTGAGAAACTTTTCCAGCTGATTTTCAGTATGAAAAAGTTCATCAATCGGAACAAATACATCACTAGGGTATTCAACCTCATCATAATCCCGAATGAAATTTGATTCAAGTTTTAATACTACATCCCTTAAAACCATTGGCGGAATATCTTTGCTCCTCATAAAATTAATCTGGAGATTAAGTTGTCCACTGGATGTCAAATGGAAAAGAGGAAGTGGACCAATATCTGTATTGCAACGAAAAGTTAAAGTCCCATGGTCAGCACCTCGCCCCCAGGAGACATCATCAGCAAATTTCTCAGTAAACTCGATGATAGCTACACCTACCTTTGCGACTTCTCGGGAACACTGTTCTCTTAAATGATTAATAAATAAATTTTTATCCCAATTAGACATATATGGCTCACTTGTTAAGTATTTTATTTTTGAGGGAATCAAATTTACGAAAACTTTTTGGAAAGCAAAAAGATTCTATAAAACTAAAAGTTAATAGTTGGAAGCCTTATTCTAACCCTTTCAATAAGCCAATTTAAATTACCAGGGTAATTCTCATTACCCCAACTTTGATAAACAGGGATAATAAAAGGTCCTAATACAAATCCAGCTGAAAGGTAGTTTGAATCAGATATGTTTTCATCAAGTAATTTCGCTATATCCCAAAATATTTTTCCAGGAACAAATGGGATGGACTGGTCTATTTTTAATTGTAAAAAGGGCTTAATCGTACTAAGGTCTGAAGATTCAGGGTCAAAACCTCTAATACCAATACCATAGAAAGTGTTTTCTAATACTTTCAGATCATTATTTTGTGGAGTTCTATTCAAAACCAGTTTAGTAAAATTGGGATCTACGCTTCCAAAAATAAAATTTTCATATTGTTTTGGTACTAATTTGTCGATGATGAAAGCCTCAATGCTTACATACCCAGTTGTTTTGACTTTTTTTGTTATTTGTAATTTATATTTTCCAAAAACCCTACCCTTTAGAAAACCGCTACCCATATCCCCAACAATTCCCAATGAATACTCATTAAATAAATTTTTGATCCAGTTCTTAGTAAAGGAAAATTCTCCAATAAAATATTTTCCGTCATCAAAGAACCTTCGGTCAAAGGCACCTTCCAGTAGATCGTGGTGAAAAATGTTGGCTTTTATAGAAGATCTAGGGCTCTTTGTTAAAGACTTTTTTATTACCCCATCAAAGCCAATGCTAAGGCCTTTATGCCCTCCAATTTTTGATAAATTTAGTGTCCATCTCTGTTTATGAAATAGATCAAAATAATCATTTTGTTTAATATATCGAATACTACCAACAGGTTTTTTGTTATTAAAATCATAGGCAAGTAAACCTGCTGCAGAATTATTACCATGACCAGGTAAAAAACCATACCATGCAGAAATTCCTGGTGTAAAACCATTATATCGTATTGAAAGAAAAAAGCCAAGGAATAACATTTACATCAGTTTGATAATAAATTGGCTTATCAAAAATAAAATTTATTTTAATTTTTTTCTTTGTGGAAAATTATTTAATTTTTTCTTTGTGGAATTATTTGTTCGAACAATATCTGGCATCATTTGATCAGGATCAATGACTGCATAAAAGCAATTATCGGGTATTTCATAATATTCATATTCCTGATCTTGCCTGCACCATTTGCGCTTTAATTCATCCCCATCTTCATTGTAATATGCAATTTCGTAGGGAACATTAAAACCACCTAAGTTTTGGACTACAAATCTGTTTTTTATTTTTTTTATATTAAAATCAATGCTTGTAGTACTCGAAAAAACATTTTCAAAAAACCAATCCAAATCCTCATCTAAATAAGAATCAAAATAATATCTAAAGTCATCTGGAGATGGATGCATAAATTGCCATTCCTTATAGAATTTTTGCATGATGGTATCCATCTTTTCTTCACCGATATAGTGCTGCAAGAACCTCAGCATTACAGCAGGCCTATTGTAGTTTTGACTATAATTATTCATATTGAAATTTTCATCGGCTGAAATATTCAAAGGTTGTGAATCTTTATTTTTTCCGCTACCTGCAAATCCTAGATAATGGAAAAAGTGAATATCAACATCCTCCCCTATTCCTAGTTTATTTTGTAAAAAATCCCAGATAATAATTTTATCATCTTTGTCTCTATATTTTTTCTCCCAATACCTAATATTTGAATATTCATTTAGCCCTTCATCCATCCAGGTAAACTCTCTTTCGTTATTTCCTAAAATACCATAAAACCAATTGTGCCCCACCTCATGCATAATTACGAACTCCAGTAAATCCTCTGAATCTGATTTCGATATAACTGTTATGTTAGGATATTCCATTCCTCCACCTGCAGACATATCACCATCAACTGCGGTTATATGATTATAAGGATAATCACCATAAAATTTGCTATACCAGTACCCTGAGTCATGAAGATATTCAATGGACCTCTTCCACAACTTTGCATTTTTTGGTAAATACATGCTCCATAGAGTTACTTTTCTTTGTGATTTTTCTAACCAAAGCTCTCCTTTATTTACTATCCAATTCGGATCTGCAAACCATGCAAAGTCATGTACATTATTTTGTTTAAACCGAAGAGTCTTATATTCCAAAAGATTATCAGATTCTTTCTTTTCATCGTCTTTTTCTGAATTCGTTTTTTTATTTTTTTGTAAGACCTTTATCTTCTTTTTGAATTGCTTTTTATCTAATGACAAAAGAGAATCTCCAAGAAGGGCCAATGAGTCCAGCCATTGTAATTCCTTTCCACTATTAAACAAATCTCCAGTGGCCATAACTCTATATTCCTTTGGAAGAGAAATAGTCACATCAAAAGAACCAAACTCACTATAAAACTCACCCATATTTAAATAAGGCATCGGGTGCCATCCAGATTTATCATATACCGCTGGCTTCGGATACCACTGCGTAATCTCATAGTGTCTACCTGTATGTCCTAGCCTGGAAAATATTTTTGGCAATTTAACAAAGAAAGGCGTTTCAATAGTTGTGGTGCGACCTGGATACAAAGGGCTAGGTAATAAAATCTTTATAACATCGATCCAGTCTGGATGGTACTCCCACCTTGCTGTAATACCATTGACCGAAAAATCCAGACTATCAATATAACCTCTATCCTTATCTTTACTGTAATGGAATCGATTAGAGCCTAACCTTAATAATTGTTTTGCTAATGCTGTAGAATCATTTTTATATGCATTTGGCCAAATATGAAACCAAATATATTTTAAGGTATCAGGAGAATTGTTTGTGTATTCAATTTTTTCGAAAGCAGATAAAGTATGCTCCTGATCATTTAACTTAACATCTATTTCATACGATACATGTTGCTGAAAATATTCTTTTTGAGCTGTTAAGCTTGAGATAACTATTACAAAATAAATTAAAATTCTTATGCTAATCATTTTTTTTCAATTCGCTTATATGATTCAGGAATAGTAAAAAATGCGGCATCAAAAGAGCCAGTATATAGTTCCTTTATTTCAAAACTCATTGATTTAAAAAATTCATGTTCAATATGCATCTTTGCCTGCACGATTCTACCTTTTAAGGAATCTAAAACTGCTGTTGAATCAGCGCTCCAAACAAAATCATCAGAAGAAATCATATATGAGGTTTCTTTGTTTCTATCTTTATTTGGATTAAAACTTTCCATTATATCTAATTTTAATGAATCTAGTGTATCCTTTAATGAAAGCTCCTTTACCAACCACTCTTCAAAAAGTAACTTCTGTTTAGAACTCTGTATAGACGTGGTCCATTTTTTGGCTCTAAATCCATTTATCTTCTCAAGTTGACTTGCTTTTTCTCTTTTAATTATATATTCGTCGACTGTGCTATCAATAAGACTTTCAAAAATTATAGAAAAAAATAGGGATCTTGATAAAGGAGTTTGAGAAACTGTGTCTTTTTTTTCCGTATTGAAGTATTCATCAATATTTATTAACCAGTATTCTTTATCCTTAGAATTGTATTTCAATATATTTTTTTCACCTCTGATTATTATCTCTCCATCATTTTCGTTAAACATTTTTCTTAGTACCCAATTTTTAGGATACATCTTCGAATTCATTTTCAAAAATCCAGGTGCTATATGTTCTTCATTCTCAATTATCACCTCCCCAATAACTTTAGCATCCCAAGAAAATTCAGTTACATATTTTATTTGCATATTTTGAGCATACAGCGAGAAGGTAAAAAAAATGCATTTAAAAAATAAGATTCTAACCAAAATATCAATCAAACTATAGCGAAAGAGTGTTTTACTTTTCCTTCTATTGATGCGATCACTTTATCACCAATACTTAAAGGGGCAACACCTTGTGGCGTACCTGTAAAAATCAAATCGCCTGATTGAAGAGGTACATCTTCAGCAATCTGTGATAAAATTTCCAGGGGTGACCAAATCATGTTATTACAAAAGGCATTTTGTCTAACTTCTCCATTTACTTCCAATTTTAACTCTATTTTAGAAAAATCAATTAACTCATCCATAGGAACTATTTCTGATATAGGCGCGCTCCCAACAAAACTTTTCCCAACAAACCATGGCCTACCAGCATTCTTTGCTTCTGCTTGAAGATCTCTTCTGGTAAGATCTACCCCAACTGCGAATCCAAATATATTGGTATTTTCTCCCAGTGCTAAAACTAACTCCACCTCATGCTGAAGATTTTTTGTCTTTAAAGGATAAGGAACGTCATTACTTGTTACCGCCCAATTTGGCTTGGAAAAGAAAAAGGGAGGTTGACGCTTATCTTCCCCCATTTCTATTGCATGTTCCGTATAGTTTCTACCAACACAATAAACGTGATTAACTTGGAATTGCTTCTCGCTTTTGGAAATGGGTAAATAAACTGCTGTAAAATTATTTGAAAAAGAATTCATACTACTGTAAACAGAATAAAGCGCATAATATTGTCATAGTTATCGTTACTATAAGTTACAGTCTTAGCATCCAATAAATTTGCTCCTGGATAATGTGATGCCCTATATGCAGTTTGTTGTTTGATAAATCTAATTTTCAAAGTAAATGATTTTGGATGGCTCCATATGCAAGAATCCAAATCACCTGAAAGGGATTCTTGTACTTTATTACGAATGGCTTTTCTAGATTCTAAAGGCTGTATACTAATTGTGGAATCTCCGACCCCAACCATCGTAGCATGACAAAGAGTATTCGGGCTTACCTCTTTTACTTCTTCACAAAGGCCCGCATCTCCTGCAACAAACACCAATGGTACTTTATGTTTCGCTGCAATATTTCCATGTAAAAAAAATTCGGATGTTGGTTGATCATTAACAAAAATAGAATCAATCTTAGCCGATGACATGGTATGGGCCAGTGGATTCCCACCTTTCCCTGCCATAGAATGATATCCAATCATGATTAATGCATTGAAACTACTATCCAATTCTTGCACCATAGAATAAGGATGCCCGCTCCACCCACGAATTAACTTAACCTCCTTAGGAAGTTGATCAGATAAGATATTACGTCCTGAATAATGGGCATCCTTTACCCAAATTTCTCTAGCCCCTGCATCTAATGCACCCTCACATGCAGCAACAACTTCTTTGGTCATATGATCCTGAAACTTGTTAAAAAAAGTCGGTTTATTATGCTCTACCTCATCCCAATGAGTTACACCTGTAACACCTTCCATATCTGCGCTTATATATATTTTCATAATTGAATCCTCATCAATTTTAATTTTAATTGTACCATACCTTATAGATAATAACTATTGTTTATTTTTCAAAAAATTTATTAGAAATAAAAATTTTATAACAAAAATTTTATCATTTGATATTTATGATTCAATAATTAAATGTACTTTGATTAATATTCCAAACTTTGCTTTTCAAGATTTCATGACTACTTTTCCTCCCCATTTTAAAGAACAATTTTATCTTTATTGTTTAATTAGGAAGGTATTCTATGTTAAAACAAATCAATTTTATTTACATATTAATATTCTTTATAGGAGGATGTTCCACGATGGAAACTAAAGCACCTTTGATACCAATGGAAGATTTCATGCGTAACCCTGAAAAATCTTCATTTCAAATTTCTCCAAATGGCAACTATGTTGCATTTATGAAACCCTGGAAAACTAGAATGAACGTGTTCGTTATGGATATGAATACTAATAAAGAGGAACGATTAACCTCTTCAGAGGCAAGAGGTATTTATGGCTTTACATGGTTAACTGATAATCGAATTGGGTATGTAAAGGATGATGGTGGAAATGAAAACATGCATTTTTATGCAGTAAATATAGATGGAACCAATGAAATGGATTTAACCCCATTTGAAAATATCCAAGCTCGCATTATTGATGATCTTGAAGATGATCAAAACCATGTAATTATTGGTTTAAACAAACGTAATCCTCAGATTCATGATCCTTACCGGGTTAACATCAATGATGGAACTATGAAAATGATTGCTGAAAACCCTGGGAATATTTCGGGATGGGGAACGGATCATAACGGGAAATTGAGAATAGCCACAACTTCCGATGGTGTGAATACTAGTTTACTATATCGAGACAAAGAATCTGATAAATTTAAACCTATTTTAACTACAGATTTTAAAGTCAGTGTAGCACCCTTATTTTTTACTTTTGATAATAAAAACCTTTTCGTTGCATCAAATAGAGGAAGAGATAAAACAGCTATCTTTAAATTTGACGTAAATGAATCAAAAGAGGGTAAATTAATTTTTGAGCATGACGAAGTTGATGTAAGTGGTTTAATGTACTCAAACAAACGAAAAGTACTAACTGGAGTAAATTATACTGTAGCAAAAAGAGATGTCGAGTTCTTTGATTCATGGAGAGCAAGTATCCAAGAAAAACTAGAAAAAAAATTACCTGGGTATGAAGTAGGCATTACCAGTTTTTCAAAAGACGAGACCAAAGCGGTTGTTGTTACCTACAGTGATAAATCAAGAGGGACGTATTATTATTACGATGTCGAAAATGATAAGTTAACAGAATTAGGGGAAATTAGCCCATGGCTGAATGAAGATCACATGGCAGAAATGAAACCTATAAAATACAAATCCAGAGATGGCTTAACCATACATGGTTACCTTACACTACCCAATGGTAGTGACGGAAAAAACTTACCGGTAGTAGTCAATCCGCATGGTGGGCCCTGGGCTAGAGATACCTGGGGATATAGACCCGAAATTCAATTTTTAGCCAATCGAGGCTATGCGGTATTTCAAATGAATTTTCGAGGAAGCACTGGTTATGGAAGAGAGTTTTGGGAGATAAGTTTCAAAGAGTGGGGTAAATCCATGCAAAATGATGTAACTGATGGAGTTCAATGGTTAATAAATGAGGGAATTGCAGACCCTAATCGGATAGCTATTTATGGAGCTTCCTATGGTGGCTATGCAACGCTGGCAGGTCTAGCGTTTACACCTGAATTGTATGCATGCGGAGTCGATTATGTTGGAGTATCAAGCTTATTTACTTTTATGGAAAGTATTCCGCCCTACTGGGAGTTATATAGAGCAATGCTTTATGAAATGGTTGGGCATCCTGAAAAAGATAAAGAACTACTTGCATCAGCATCACCACTTTTGCACATTGATAAAATCAAAGCTCCTCTATTTATTGCTCAAGGAGCAAATGATCCAAGAGTTGTAAAAGCAGAATCTGATCAAATAGTAGAAGCATTAAGAAATGCTGGTATTGAAGTCCCATACATGGTAAAAGATGATGAAGGACATGGATTTTACAACGAAGAAAACCAATTTGATTTTTATAGAGAAATGGAAAAATTTCTTAAAAAGCACATAGGTGTGTAAAAAAAATTAAATGATACTATATAAAAATTTTAAAGAAATCATGGGTCGAGAAAACATAGTAGCTTCTTAGCAAGGAACAGAAAATGAAATCAGCCAATTTTTGCTAAAGTATTAGAATCTTTATTTTCTCACCCTAGCTTACCTGACTGATAGTCTTCAAATGCTTGCAGAACCTCACTCTTAGTATTCATAACAAATGGACCTCCTCTCGCTACAGGTTCACCAATTGGATCTCCCGCTATTAGAAGAAATCTAGTTTCATTGGCTAGAGACTTGCATTCAAATACACCAGTATTTTCTAAAACTGCAAGGGTGCCCTTCGAGATAGATTGACCAGCCTCTATTTCACCATCATATACATAAATAAACGCATTCCAGCCTTTTTTGATTGGTACCGTAACTTTAGCATCTTTATCCAAATGGACATCCAGATACAATACACCAGTATGAGGCTTACCAGGCCCGACTATCGATTGAAACTCACCAGAAATTATTTTAACAATTCCATTATCAAGAGACTTAGAAGGAATTTGATCTGCTTGAATATCATGATACGAAGGTTCAATCATCTTTTTCTCTTTTGGGAGATTTAACCATAGTTGAAAACCTTGAACTAGGCCTTCTTTTTGCTCAGGCATTTCACTATGAACTACTCCTTTGCCAGCTGTCATCCATTGTACTCCTCCATCAGTAAGATAGCCCTCATTACCAACACTATCTTTGTGTCTAAAATTTCCATTAATCATATAAGTAATAGTTTCAAAACCGCGATGTGGGTGAGGGGGAAAACCTCCTATGTAATCATTTGGATTATCACTACCAAATTCGTCCAGTAATAAGAAAGGATCTAACATATTAATATCTGTACTTCCAATAATTCTTGTTAAACTGACTCCTGCGCCGTCCGAAGTTTCAACACCTTTAAAAGTTTGCTTTATCAAAGCTATTTTTTTTAATTAGATAATAATGAATCACTAACATCTTCATATAATGATTCTTTTGTATGATTAGTCAGATCAACTAGATACGAGTATTTATTATACTCAATACCAATTTTTAGTTTTGAATTATGATCAGCTAACTTTTCAACTTGACTAGGATCAAGTTTGAATTGCAGATAATGGACTGAACTTATTTTATCTTCTTCTTCCCTGCCTTGCTCAAATTGGGCAAAAACTTTTTCTGCATCAAAATCAAGAAAAATGGTTTTGCCAGTTGTAAGTCCAATAAACTGATTGAGTACAGGTTTTATTTGATCTTCTTGAGTAACTTCAATAAAAAGTGTTGCACTGAGACCATTTTTTGGCGGCATTATCGAATTATATAAATCTATTTCTTCCTGAATTTTTTCATCATGTACGATCCTCTCTGCACGCATAATTTCTTGTATCTGAAAAGATAAGGTACGTTCATTCTCAAACACAATTGCTAAATTAGGACCAATTTTTATTCTACGATGTTTTTTATACTCAATAATGTCTTTTCTATATTCAGTTCTTACTTTTTCATACTCGATTATATTAAGCATTTTATCTGCAGATAATTGTTTCATTTAAATTTCCTTTTGATTTTCATTAAAGCCATAGGCTTTATATAATTCAATAATTGGATGGCTAGGTGCCATAGTATCATCACTTGCCTGTTTTAATTGATGGCTTGCAAGCGAGCAGTCTGAGCAAACCGTATCATGCTCTTTTTGATTTAGATCATTTACACACCTTTCAGCAACTTTCATTGATTCATCAAAAAACTCAGACTTCATGCCCCAACCACCATCCATTCCACTACACTGATTGACGAGATTAATTTTTGTATCTGGAACCAATCGTAAAATATCACGACCCTTAAAACCCATCCTTTGGGCTTTAAGGTGACAGCTCACATGGTAGTTAATAGTCCCAAGAGAGTGTTTGAAATCTTTTTTTAAAAGTTCTTTTTTATTTAAGTACACAAGATATTCTGAAATATCAAAAGTATTTTCTGAAATGGATTTAATCTTATCATCTAATCCCAAATAATCTGGATACTCTTTTTTCAAAGTTAAACTACAAGTAGGGGGACCTGTAACTACAATTTTGTAACCTTGATTAACCCAATTGCTTAACTCCTCAATATTGGGTTTAGCCTGTTTTTTAAACCCATCAAAATCCCCTGGACTTAAATGAGGCGCTCCACAACATTGCTGAGGGGGATAAATACATTCAACATTGTTATGCTCCAACACTTTTACAGCTGCTTTTCCAAGTTCAATATCATGAACATTTGTAAAACATGTACCAAATACAACGACTTTGTCGATTGGATTATTAATAACAGTATTTCGGTTTGTAATCCAATTTTTAAAAGTATTCCTATTAAATTCTGGTAATGTTCTTTTGGAATGGATACCGATTATTGTTTGCATTACCCATCTCACAAAACTTGCTTTGTTAAAATAGTTTAATATAGGTGCGAAAACACTACCAATTTTTCCTACAAAATCCGTTTGAGATAGAAAAACATCATTAATTTTAACTCCTCTTTCCTTTGTCCTAATAGCTTGGGACCGGGTCATAAGTTTAGGAAAATCTAATTGAAATTCATGTTCCTTACCTGGAGTGTAAGGGCACACAGGGTCGCATAATTTACATTGATAACAGAGGTCAACTACCTCCCACCTTTCAGAGTCCGTCAGATCTGTAACCTCTCCTCTAAACTCTACTTCAATACTTGCTTCCGAAGCATGTTCACCTTCAGGAAGGTCTAGGAATTCATCCTTCTCAACTTCTTTTTCTACACGTCCTTCAACTTCAGCTACTTCTCGCTTCCTTAATCCAGCATCATCTATTGAATTAAATAAAGAGGGAAATGAAGGACATAAATTGAAACATAATCTACATCCTATACATATATCATATACTCGATCCATCTCCGCATATAGAGAATTTTTGTCCCAATATTTTGGGTTTTTTATATCATAAATGGTATTATCAATATTAGAATGATCTAACATGGTAGTGTTTTTATTTTAATGTTAAAATGTAGGGTTAATTCCTGGGCAATATGCCCAGGAATTAACAATGAGAATTATAGACTATCTAAAGTCTCCTGGAATTTTCCAGCATGTGATTTTTCAGCTCTTGCGAGTGTTTCAAACCACTCTGCAACTTCATCGAAACCCTCTTCACGTGCAGTTGCTGCAAAACCTGGATACATTTCAGTATATTCATAGGTTTCTCCAGCCACAGCGGCTTTCAGATTATCTGCTGTTTCACCGATCGGTAGACCTGTTCCTGGATCACCTGCACCACCTTTTTCCATAAACTCCAAATGACCAAAAGCATGACCTGTTTCTCCATCAGCCGTATTCTTAAACACGCCTGCAGCTTCAGGATATCCTTCGATATCTGCAGCACGGGCAAAATACAAATAACGGCGATTCGCTTGAGATTCTCCTGCAAAAGCTGCTTTTAGATTTTCGTGCGTTTTACTTCCTTCTAAAGACATTATGTACTCCTTTTATCTTTATATATGTTTATTACATTTCCCAATGACTGTTATTTCAATATCACTTGGGTCGAAATCAAATTTTGATTTTATTTTTTCCTTTAAATTCAAATTACGAAGGTTAATATCTGTTATTTCACCACATTCATTACATTTAAGGTGATGATGAGGTTTTATATTTCCATCGTACCTTGTAACTGAACCATCTTGAATTGTTCTTATTGAGTTATTATCACTAAGCTGACTAAGATTCCTATATACTGTTCCTAAACTAATATTTGGAATGAGTTTTCTTACTTCATTGTATACCCAATCTGCGGTGGGGTGACAAGTAGTAGAGCAAACAACATTTTTTATAGTATCTCTTTGTAAACTATGCCTCATGATACGATTAATTTAACTAGTAATAATTACTATTACTAATAGGTTTTAATCAATATGACTACAAATATATTCTGAAAAGAATCTACAAATTTTTGATAAAATCTTTGATTTCATCGTAATTAGGCTCCACACCAGGATTTGGTTCAGCTACCCATCTGTATTTTATAGTTCCTTCAGAATCAACAATAACAACTCCACGATTAGCGCAGGTATATCCTTCGATACCTCCTAACCCCTCAAAAAGAAAATCATAATCTTTAGTTGCAGACCTGTCTAAATCTGAAAGCAATTCAAAGTTCAAATCGTATTTTTCCGCAAATGCTGCATTGGCCCATGGAGAATCCACACTAATTCCTAGAACCGTTGTATCCATTTCATTAAAGACTTCCATGTCTTCTTTTAGTTTGCACATTTCAGTATCGCATACTCCAGTGAAAGCACCAGGATAAAACGCAAGGACTACCGTTTTTCCTTTAAAATCTGATAAAGAGACATCTTCCTTTTTTGTGTTTTTCAATGTGAAATCAGGTGCAGTGCTATTTACAGTAGACATATATAAATCCTTTTATTTTTTAAGTGACGAAAATTAAGACTCAAATTTATATATATTCTCCTAGTAAATTGAACGTTAAATCATATCCTTAGGAAAAATTGAATGGCTAAGTATCTTTGTAAAAACTGTGGAATGAAAACAGCAAATTTGAAATGCAATGATTGTGGAAGGCCTCTTGATCACAACTACCTAAAAAGATCTAACGGAACAAAAATATACATAATTGAATGTAAAGATGGATGTCAAAGGCTTAAGTCTCCAATTTGTTGTAGCCAAGATATGATGCAGGAGAAAGCAAACTAATTGCAAGACATAACAATATTTAATAAATCACACTCTATACATGATATAAGAGAATATTTCGATAATGAAAAAAAACCATTTATCGTAAGAAATGTAATAAAATCAAAGATCAATTTAGATTTTCTTATTGATAAGTTTAAAAAAGAGGAGGTTATTTCTTTAAATCCAAATTCTGATAAGGAAATACTTTCAGTGGGTAGCCTCATACAAAAAATAAAAAATGGAAAAAAATACAGATTGAGGGCCAATACAAAACTAGGGAATAAAGTATGTAAATATATTGATACCTCTTTTATTGAAAATATAAAAAACCAAAAAAAACACTTATTTGATTATTTACTATCTTTTGGAAAAACATCTAGACAGAAAACTCTTTTTATGAGCACGAAAGATTGCACCTTCACAAAACATTCTCATATTATTTCAGGCCTAATACTGCATTTGGATGGCAAAAAAACTTGGTATATTTCAAATAAAAGAGAATCGTTTCTTTCAATTAAATATAAATCTCTTTTAAATCCAAACCCACTTTATGTAACCGATAAGAGGCCAGATGACGAAATTTCTTTTAATCTTAACCCAGGTGACTTGCTTTATATGCCCGCGTACTGGTTTCATTATACCATTAGTCATGGTACCAATATCAGCTATAGTTATTTTTTTACGGAACCAATTAAATATTATCTAACAAAAACCTTCATTATGTTTACGTACCAAGCAGTAACAAACCCAATTTTTTCTTTGGTGAAAGCCTTAAAAAAAGAACCTGAAGAACATATTTATGATAAGGATGATATTATCACGCGCTGTAATAAAATTAGAAATAAAAAGAAAAGAAAGGAGGCGTTAAAATTTTTTAAAAATAATGACTATTCTTGAAATATGACTTGAGAAAATGCATTAACAGTTTAATGGTAAAAAAAAAGCCCCAACTGGGGCTTTTTTTTTACGTCTTGTTTACTTTAAAAACATCATCCTCTTCACTTGAGAAGAATTTCCAACTTGAATTTTATAAAAATACATTCCAGCACTTACAATTTCACCAGAAATATTTCGAGCATCCCACTTAATACTTTTGTTACCTGATGTCTGAAACCCATCGTAAAGCTCGTTAACAACATTACCAAGCATATCATATATAGTGATATTCAATTTAGAATCTGTTAAGAGTTCATAGTCAATGGAAGTTGTCGGATTAAATGGATTCGGATAATTCTGATGGACAATGTAATCCTTAGGAATATTTACAAAATTATCGTTATTCACACTTAAAGCAGTCTCAGTTGTTGGTAATGTAACTACATCTCCATTTGGTGTTGTTAGCACCAAGGCAAAAGCGGAGTCTGTTGCTGCTGGAGCTAAGAATCCTGATGCGTACACAACTCCACTTCCTCCACCGAAAGATGAGAGCGGTGCGCTAAATGAGGCTACTGGATCTGTAGAACCATGACCAGTGATGTCTAATGTGTAGTCTCCCACAGGCACTTGTAGATATCCTTGAAACTCACCGTATGCTAAATTTTCCACCAATAAATTACCATCTGCGTAAATGTCTACTGCTGGAGCATCCGTTACACCGTGCATTACCTTTAGAGCAAAATGATCATTGTCTTCTGCAGCTGTTGCCAATGTTGATGCTAGTAAATTAAATGGATGTGCATCGTCACCTACAATACCAGAAGCTACTACTACATAAGTACCATTCTCTGCCAATTCAAATGGAAATGTTGCAATCACATCACCATCTGCTGGAGCAATTCCTACTTCCGTATTTACTGGTAAATCAATTAGTCCAGTACTTGCACGGTATGCTACGTCTTCCAATGCAAGAGCTCCATCTACATAAATATCTACCACTGGATATGGTGAGTTATGCACGATTTGGACTTGTGCAGTTTCAGTAAAATCACGACTTTCCTCATTCTGATTGTCATTTCCATCAGCTACTTCTAGATTCATTTCTACAACGTTTATCGCTGATCCAGTAGGGTTAATTAATTTTAGATGGGCATATTCTCTTTCAAATTTTCCGGAAAGCACTAACACACCTGTTTCTCCGCCTCTACTATACAAGTTAACATTATAGACTCCAAGCTCATCTCCTGAAAAATGATCTTTCACCACAACATTTTGAAAAGCAGCATCAATCATTAAATAACTAGAATATTGACTATACTTGATATCTTCAAATGCCAGCTGGTTGTTGACAAAAATGTCCACGGATGATTCATCAATAAAACCATTGAGAACTTTCAGGCCAAAGTGAGAATTCGAACTGCTGTGTGTTCTTATATTAGAGCTTACCAACTGAACTTCGTTAGAGCCATGAGAAGGTCCTACCGCGGTGACAATATAGTCACCATTTTCTAATAGGTTAGTGTTTAGTTCAACAGCAGTGTCCTCGTTTTTGGGCATTATGCCTATGACGGTGTTTCTATTAAACTTCAGAATGCCAGTATTGTCTAGATAATTAACATTCTTCAGTGCAACCTTCCCATTAAAAAGAATATTAACCTCTCCGACTGAACTAGCATGCATTATTTGTACATTACTAGAAAAAGCCATGGAGAAAATGCTCAAGAAAGTTATTAGTATTTTTTTCATTTTTATTCCTTATTTTATTTTGAATACGATCAAAACGCTCAAAAATATTATATATAAAACTACTTCTAAAAATTGTTTAAATATTTATATTATACGATAAAACGCTCATTACGCTCAGCAAGCTTACAGATTAAAATTGCTCTATCAAAAACATTCTATATAAAAATTAAATAAATTAACCTTTGTTAATTTTTACTCCCACATACTCCTTGCAATGCCATAAAACATTACAAAAATCAGATTCATGTAAAGAACAGTTTGGACCTTTTATTATAAAAAGTACTAATATTGTGAATGAGTTATATTAAAATTTTAAAAGATTTTATTGTTTTGCTTGTTTTAATTTTTTCTCTTATTTCTTTGAGAAACATCAAGTCCGAAGTTGCTTCCGTGAAAGTTGAACTAGAAAACACGAAAAACAACTTGTACCAGACGAATGAAGTGATTGCAATTATGCAAAGTGAATTAGAACTTTACAAATAATATTTGTGGTCTTGGTACTTTTATTTTGTGGAATTACAGTTTTCTTTACTGTTTTTGTTCCGTTTTATCTGCGGCATTCAAATAATATTAAACCAACAAAAAATAATTTTGACAATTTTGTCGATAATGATCATGGATATCCCTGGTCTCTAGATAAGAAGAGAATTAAATCATACAAACAAGCATTACAAAATAAAAGAAATATTGAAAAATCCAAACAAAGCAAAATTTGATTCACAGCAAAAGACCTTGGAGACCATTGATAAAATTTTTTTAAAAAATTTAAAAGAAAGAGATCAGCTAGTTAGAACTATTCAGAATAGCAATCGTGAAGATATCATTTCTATTGATTTGCTATTATCAGAATTAATTAAAAATAGAGCACGGCTTACCAAAGGCGGATATAATTTTATTCTTAAACACATGTGGGAATGGACTCCCTGCTTCCCAATAAAAAAAAATCTTTTGCCCAAAACAATTAAATGAAAAGTAAAATTATATGCCATTTTTGCTTTGAAGATTTTGAAGTTTTTCTAGATACATTTGGCATCTTAAATACTGAAATTTGGGACTGCGAAATATGCTGTAACCCAAACAAGATTCAATATAAAATTATAGATAATCAAATAACAATATTCGAAGTTTCTGACGGGAACGAATAAAATTTATTTTACTAATGTTTTTTAATTACGCAATTCTTCCTATGGGTTTAGCTCTAACTATTTTAGGAACCTATATGATGTATAAAAAATTTGAAGATAATAATAGTGCGAGAATTCTTGGAGCCTTATGGCTTTTTATTGGGGCAATGCTGATTACGTTTTACTTAGAATCTATTTTCTGATTATCAATTAAATGCTTGAAGTAGATCCTGATAAACTTTGTCTGAAGATTGGACAGCTCCATCCACCTTTCCAATGGAAAATGAATCCCCACAGATTCCTAAATTGATCCTTTCATCAAAAATATGGCTAATATTGTTCTGCTTAGAGGAATATGCATACTTCCAGTAGTGAAGAGATAAATATTTTACATGCTTAAACCCATTTTCTTTTAATAATTTGTGCAGGACTGAGATCTTTTGTTTTGAATCAAGTTGATGATATTTTTTATTCATTTTAGAAAATAAATTAACAGTGAAAACATCTGATGTATTTCGGAGACCCTTCAATGTATTATTACAAATCCAAGGAAAGGATTTTGATTCATTAAGTGTTTCTTTTTCTTTACCTATATTTCCTTCGAATGTAGCTGTGAAAAATTCCTTAAAGTTAACATTAGGTAATTCTCTTGTTGATATTTTACTGTTTTCTAAAAGTAATTGAACTTGCTTGATTGGCATAGTCAACACAATAAATCTAGAATGATATAGAGAATGGGGTGTATGGGTAATCCAATAATTTTTTTTATGCTCCAACCTTTCAACAAATGAGCTAGTTATAGTTGGAACGCCTAAAGATAAGTATTGGGGAATTTTATTCATTCCATAAGGTGCCATAAAAGCATCTTCATGACCGATATTAATTTTTTTTACAATAGATTTTTGTTGAAGATCCGATAAAATAGATAAAAGAGTATCTGTTTTAGGAGTTATATGTTGACAGCCATAATCAACCAAATTTCCTCCAACAGGTTTGGTACACATTCTCCCACCGACCCCTTTACTTTTTTCAATAATAAGTACTTTGTAACCATGCTTTTTTAATTTAAAAGATAAATAAGATCCTGATATTCCTCCTCCAATAATGATAATATCTACTATTTTATTATTCATGACTGAGGTTTAAGCTAGAAAAAATTGCTTTTCCAAAGAGTTTGCAAATTAAGTCTTTTCATAAAGTATTCTTTGATTTGAAACGATAATGATTTGAAACATTATTCTTTCTATGTTTGGTTTTCCTCCCAGAGACTCTTGCTCTCCAAAGCTTGAAGGAAGAAGGCTTTAATTCTCTTCGTAATATTTTAATAACATCTTTTTCTGCTATACCAAATTGATCCTTAATAGCATCAAAAGTAGTACGATCTTCCCATGCCATCTCAATGACTCTATCGATATTATGATCTTTCATCAAAATGCCAATATATTATAATACAGTTTCTGAATTTTTGGTTAAGTAATTCGAGTGAAAAGAAAAGCTCTTTCTATTTTTATAATCGATAACATATTTTCTTAAAAAGAACTCAACAGATGGGAAGGCGATTTGGTCCCAAGGAATATTATTAATCTTAATGAGGGAAACCTCTGAAGTTTCATCGGCTGCTCTAAAATTATTATTCGAAATTTTACCTATATATATAAACAAAACCTGACCTATTTTGGGGATACTGTACGTGCCATACAAATTTTTAATTCTTATTTTTAGGTTCGCCTCTTCTAAGGCCTCTCTTTTTGCGCCCTCCTCTAGCGACTCTCCCATTTCCATAAAACCAGAAGGTAAGGTCCACTTTCCAAATCCTGGCTCTATATCTCTTTTACATAATAAAACTCTGTCACCTTTATAAGGAAGTACTCCAACAATAATTTTAGGATTGATATAGTGAATGTAATTACAAGCGGAGCAAACATCCCTGTACATAGAATCACCATTCACTAATAAATTATTTGTCTTTTTCCCGCACTTTACACAATACATATACTCATCCTAAAAATATTTTAAAGCAATTAGATAGGCAACTTCAATTAAAATGAGAAGATAATTGCTTATTTTTTTTTAGCTTTCTTATTAAAGGTCCATCTCCTGGAAGAAAATTATAATGACTAAAGTCTTTTAATTCTACCCATTTAAGTTTGTCATGAACTATTAATTTTATGGCTCCTTTGAATTTAAGGATTTTAAAAAAATACAAATCATACATTATCTCGCTAGTTTCATACATATAGTGATCAAATAAGTTCCCAACCACAGCATCGACTTCTAATTCTTCCTTTAATTCTCTTCGAATACATGCTTCTAAGGTTTCATACTGCTCTAATTTTCCTCCAGGAAATTCCCCACAGCCCTGCAGCTTTTTCTTTTGGGCCTCTCCTACATATCAAAAATTTATTTTCATTTTGGATGATGGCTCCTGTTACCTTTATAACCTTCTTGTTATCCTTTTCCACTTTTCAATTTCCTCCTACTTCCATGCATTTGGTATGCTAGATTTGATTGCTTTTTAGTCTCAGATAAAGACTTTATTGAAAAAATATTTTTCCTTGCTTGTAAAGAAGAAATTCTAAGATCCACTATTGGTTTAGGATAATTCTTTTCAATAATACATCCTGTTTTTTTTTGTAGTGTATCAGACATCAAGTGAGGATATTGTAAATAATCATTGGGTACATTTTTTAATTGAGGAACCCATTCTCTTACAAAGTTTCCATCTGGATCATGGTCTGTCTGCTGCTTGATAGGATTATAAATTCTTATAGCATTTATACCGGTAACTCCTGACTGCATTTGAAATTGATTGTAATGAATTCCTGGTTCGTAATCTATAAAATATTTTGATAGATACTTTGATGTTTTCCTCCAATCTAACCATAAGTTATAGGAGGCGAAAGAGACTAACATTGCTCTCATGCGGAAATTTAGCCAACCATTTTTTTTTAAAAACCTCATACAGGCATCAACCATAGGAAAACCCACTTCCCCATCACACCATCGTAAAAAGTAATTAGTGTTTGATTCCATTCTGATATTGTCAAATGCCCGAACCATATTTGTATTTTCTAAATTAGGTTGCATTTCTAATTTTTGAATAAAATGGCAGTGCCATCTTAATCTTGAAGAGAATGCAGAAAGAGATCCAAGCCAACCGTTTTTAATTTTATTATTTCTTAAGTACTCCTGACGCTCCTTTGTTTTTTTCACAATATATCTTACAGATAAATTTCCGTATGTGATGTAGGAACTAAGCCTTGAGCAACTTTTAGAAGCTTTAAGTGGGCTAGAAATGTTTTTTGAATATGTTAGGGAGGTTTTATTTAAAAATTTATTTAATTGGTGCATAGCATTAATTTCCCCGCCAACAAAAGGTTTCGTATAGTGTAAATTTTTAAGACCAAGACGACCAAAATTTAAAATGTTGACAGTGCTTTCTAGTTTTTTAAACTTTGATATATCAGGCACAGGGATTAGAGGTTTTTTCATTTCACTTTGCCATAATTTGGCCCAACCATCTCTATTTTTAAGATTTTTAATTACTCCATTTTTTTGAAACAATTGCCAGTGAATTCCTTTTGCTAAACACCAATTTTTTATTCTTTTATCAATATCGAATGCTATTGAATTTCTTACTTCATAGTGACTGAAAATATTTTTTATATCATGAAGATTAGAAATAGACTGTAAAATGTTTAAAGCATTTCCCTGGAAAATATTTAAATAAGAACCGCTTTGCTTAAACCGAATGGAAATTTCTTTTAGAGAATCATTTATAAAATCTAAATGCATTTTCCCAAAATCCTGTGACTTTACAATATCAGTGTCATATATATATATAGCTGCCACGTTTTTAAAATTTGATGACTCATACAAAGGAAGATTATCATTTAACCTAAGATCACTTCTAAACCAGAAGATATTTTGAATTTTGTTTTTCATTTACTTGTGAAAAAAATAGGCCCACCAAGTTGTGTGGAAACATTGGTGAACCTATTCTAACCGTACTCCCGTATCGTAGTAAAATTAAATTTTAGCTACATCCATTTTGGTTGGTAAAAACTCATTTTTTCTTATTATACCTTCTACATAGGTTTTTTTTGATGACATTGCAATATCCATCACGGGCATGAGAATCACCATGGTCATCCATGTTTACACCTTTAACTGCAAATGTATTTTTACCAATTTTAATTGAAAGAGAGCAATCATTATCCTCAGTTAAAAAATTACACATCCCGCAAGATACTAAAACGTTTCCGTTAATTCTCTTATTATCAGGTACCGATTCTAACAGACCTGTAGAATAGGATGAATAACTATGTGACTTGGAAGTACTACACCCTCCACATCCTGCAAATAGAAACTGGCTGGTGGCGAAGATGATTGCTATAAAAGTAGATTTTTTCAGCATGATAAATTTCTCATTACTAAAACGCTCATAACGCTTTATGGCAGGTAAAACTCATGTCACTGGAAATTAATCCTCAGAATCCATTTTTGCTCCAGCCCAAATCACCAGACCGAAAGCTGCCTTGTTCACTAAATCAGCAAGGTTATATACTATATTTGCAGTATCTGAACCTCCAAACTCCATGCCCAGATAATATCCTATAGGATAAATCGCCCATCCTAATGTTAAAATTAGACGAAGATTATTAAATGCAAATTGAGCACCTCTGTTCGCGCTGGATACACTTAATTTTGATGCTTCGCCAGCAAACACTTCGTAAATGATATAAAACCAACCAGCCATTCCAATAACAAACATTAGCATTGGATCACCTAGATTTGCTTCACCCATAAAACCAAAGACAAGCATAACTAATGCAGCACCTAGCAAGCGCCAGAATAGCATCAGGGGTACTATAGTTACAGCCGCTAAGATTAAATAAAATTCAACAATTTGCAAAGGTACTGTGACCAACCAATCTATATATCTAAATACAGTTGTGGTGGCTTCTGCGGATCCTGTCAATGAAGCAACATGAGCTTCTCTCATGTATAGATAATGCCAGAAAGCGATACCATTTACAAGACCTGCTACAGTAAGAGATGTTCTCCACTTACCTTTCACATCACTTCTTTCTACAAAAAAGAATATGGCTGCTGCTAACATAATTGCAGTAGCGAGCCAGAATGACATTCCAACCCAATCGTTAGCTGCTAACAATGAAGTACTTAAGTACATATTTTCTCCTTTTTTTACGGTTATTCGGTTAAAACGGTTAAACAATGTAAACGCTCATAACGCTCTATATGTAAACTTAAATAAACATCTGCTTATAATTCAAATATATTTTTTAACGAAACCTTTTGATGTTTTGTAATTCTTTTTTTTAATATGAAATATGCAAAAAGATCATACAAAAAATGTTTTAGGAACAAAGTTAAAATGTTGCTCAAAATCCCCACTTACTGGGTTTTTTCGAGATGGTTTTTGCAAAACAAATACCAATGATAAAGGCAATCATGTCGTTGCGTCTATAATGACTATTGATTTCCTTAACTATACAAAATCAATGGGTAATGATCTCTCTACTCCCAATTTACTTTATGATTTTCCAGGATTAAAAGAAGGTGACAAATGGTGTTTATGTGCACTAAGATGGAAACAGGCATATGATGCAGGATATGCACCATTCGTCATTCTCGAGGCAACGCATGAAAAAGCTTTGGAGTTCATAGAACTCTCCGAATTAATTGAGAAAAGTCATAATAAATATCTTACTTGAAGCCTAATAAAGTTTTATACAGTAATATCTTTGGAAAATACATACTCATTTGAAAAAGCTTCTAAAAAATTAGATTATTTTATCAAAGAAAAAGCTCATCTCTATTCCAAGATGAGAAACTTCGATTTCGGTTCGCCTAACGATAATTTTGTAAGCGGACTATCTCCTGCAATTACCCGAAAAATTTTGACCGAAAAATATGTTGTAAAAAAAATACTTGAATCTTTTCCGTTTTATTCTGTCGAAAAATTTATTCAAGAAATCTGTTGGAGAACATACTGGAAGGGCTTTCTTGAGCATCGTCCGAAAATTTGGGAAAATTATCTATACGATTTAAATTCTTCACAATCTCAAAAAGAACATCAAAATTATAGAGATGCGGTATCTGGATGTACGGGGATAGATTGTTTTGATTCATGGTCTAAGGAACTACAAAATAAAAATTACCTACATAATCATACAAGGATGTGGTTTGCTAGTATCTGGATTCATACTCTTAGTCTTCCTTGGCAATTGGGTGCAGAACTTTTTATGGAAAATTTATATGATGCAGACCCTGCTTCTAATACCCTTTCATGGAGGTGGGTTGCTGGCATTCATACTCAAAATAAAAATTATATTGCATCTGCTGAAAATATTAGAAAATTCACTAGAGGATCCTTCTACCCAAATGGACAGCTTAACAAAAATGCTAAGATAATTGCTTGGAAAAATTTTGAGCCAGAAAATTTAGACTTTCAAAATTATCAAAAACCAAAAATGGTGGATTGTATTCTGATTCACGAAAATGATTTATCTTTGCAAGATATTCCAGATTTCAAATATATGCTTGTGCAACAAAATAGTTTACAGAGCATCTCAAGGTCAAAAAAAGTGCACACATATATTGATAAGGCACTAAAGGGTTTTAAAAAAAGAGTAGATGGAAAATTTTCTGGAGAAGTTATTTCTTTTAACTTTGAGAATTTTCAACCAATTAAAAACTTTATAAATGAGAAAAAAATAAGTAAAGTTTATTCTCCATACCCTTCCATAGGATTTTTAAAAAGTAAACTCATGGATATAGAAAAATTAGAAAATATTAAATTCAATTTTTTTTGTAACCACTGGGATATTTTATTTTGGCCACATGCCAAAAAAGGCTTTTTCAAATTAAAAAAACAAATAAAACCGATAATAACAAATTTAGATTAAATAAAATTGAACTTATAATTATTATCTAATAAACAATAATATCCTGCAGCTCATTTATTCTTAAAAAATAAGTTTTTATTTCATTTTCAGCTCTTGAAATAAAAATATTTAAAATATTTTATTACTGGCTTCATTTACCTATATCAATTATCTTATTCTTTATTATTAATAGCTGATTCTTTATTAAACCAACCAAGAGGAAAAATCATGTCATCAAGCACCAATCCCACATCCGCAGCTTATGAACAAGCCGTTAAAGGACTAGGCCTTAAACAAAATATTGCAAATGCACTCGAAATTCCTGATCGTGAATTAACTGTGGAAGTTCCCTTTAGAAGAGATAATGGTGAAGTGGAAAGTGTCATTGGTTTTAGAGTACAACACAACAATACACGAGGACCTTTTAAGGGTGGTATCCGATATCATCAGCATGTAGACATTGAAGAAGTACGATCTCTTGCTACACTCATGACATGGAAAACTTCATTGCTAGATATTCCGTATGGAGGAGGAAAAGGTGGCATAGGCGTTGATCCTTCAAAATATAGCAAAACAGAATTAGAAAGAATGTCTAGGAGGTTTTTTAGAGCAATAGATCCAATTATTGGAGTAAATGTTGATATTCCCGCACCAGATGTAAATACAAATGCTCAGGTTATGAGCTGGTTTATGGATGAATACAGTCAGCTTCACGGATATTCTCCTGCAATTGTTACTGGAAAGCCTTTAGAACTTGGTGGTTCCGCTGGAAGAGAAGCGGCGACTGGTAGAGGTACTGCTGTTATAACTAGAGAAACAGCTGAAAAATGGAGTATAGACCTCAAAAATGCAAAAGTTGTGATTCAAGGTTTTGGAAATGTAGGATCCTATGCAGCAAAATTTCTGCATGAATATGGGTGTAAGATTATCGCAGTAAGTGACGTCACGGGTGGCCTCTATGATCCAGATGGACTTGATATCCCTTCACTTTTTGAATTCAATTATGAAAACAGGACAATAGATGGTTTTGACCAAGGGAAAAAAATTACCAATGATGAATTACTTGCTTTGGATTGTGACTTTTTAATACCCGCAGCATTAGGAAGCGCTATCAATGATACAAACGTTGATTCATTAAACTGTAAGGTTATTGTAGAAGCTGCTAATGGTCCAGTTACTGGCTCTGCAGCAGAAAAACTATGGGATAGAAAAATAGGGATCATCCCTGATATTTTAACAAATGCAGGTGGAGTTACAGTATCCTATTTTGAATGGGTTCAAAACCTTCAACAGTTTAAATGGACAGAAGATGATGTAAATAAAAAATTAGAAGATAAAATGGTGCATGCATTTAACGAAGTATTTGAGCTGAAGAAAAGTAAGCAAGTTCCTATGAGGATTGCTTCTTTTATGGTTGCAATTGATAGGGTTCATGTTGCCTACAACCTAAGAGAGGGATAAAGTATTGTAATTAACTTGAAGCATCTTGTAAGAAGCCTCTTCCAATTACACCAGTGATTACTAAAAATCCGCCTATTAATGCTGTTTCGCTCATAATTTCTCCCAAAAACATAAAAGTCAATATGGGATTCATTAGAGGTTCAATCACAGGATAGATAATAGCATCTAGCGCATTAACATGTTTTATTGCAGTACTAAATAGAATATAAGCTAGCCCAAGTTGAACAAAACCAAGAAATATAATGGCCAGCCATGGCGTGACTTCCATTGTTATTCCCTCATTATAAAAAGGAAGACAAATCACAAAAGTAATTAAGTTACCCAACAAAACACAATCAATTGGATGTGCGTTTTTTTCCTTTCTCATAAACAAGGTTAACCCTGCAAAACCTAATCCAGAAAAAATAGCGAGAACATTACCCCACTTTTGTTTTAATGATAGATCTTCATAAAAAAAGCAGCTCAATCCAAATATGATTATTGCAATAGTAATCCAATCTATTTTTGTAGCCTTTTCCCCAAGAAAAGAAAAGCCAAACAGTGCAACATAAATAGGAGCTGCATATTGAATAAGAATCACATTTCCAGAAGCCGTAATCTTATTTGCAAAAACAAAGGATATAACCATTACAGAATAACAGAAAGCTCCAGCCCATATATTTCTTCCGAAACCGTTACTTCGGGGTTTTCTATAAAGATATATAATTACAGCTGAAAGTCCACTACGAATACCAGCTATACTAATGGGGGACCAGGGGATTAATTTAATTAGTAAGCCACCCGTGCTCCATAAAACCCCTGTAATTATCAAAAGTAGAATCGCTAATTTTCGGGTCATAGATTAGACTAAATCTTCTAGATAAGGTTTTGTCAAATAAGCAATTATTGTTAATAAAAGAACACTGATAATAATTGCAATAGCAGCACTACTACTATAACCAACCAATGTCATACCTAATGCTGTTCCTGCAGCAGGAGGATGCTCAAAATCCAAAATAACCATAAGTAGGGTAGTAAAACCGATGGACAAAGCAAACCAAATTGCTTTAAAAAGTACGACATGCATAAAAGGAAAAACAGCAAAACAGGAACCAATGAAAAAACCCAAAAAATGTCCTCCAATTATTCTTTTTGGTTCAGCTGAGATATTATTTGGTAAAGCAAAAACAATAAATGCTGTTGCTCCTATACTTGCAATTACAACTGGATTTTCAGATAATAATAGGGTAATAAAAAAAACAGTTCCTGCAGCATAAGAACTCTGAAGAACATACGGTTTCCAATAGGATGGGAATTTAGGATCCATGTGGAAAAAAAAATATCTATTATGGCTAAAAAACAAAATGCCCTCTGGAACAACAGAGGGCATTCTTGATTTTTCTGAGTTGAAGACGTAATTAAAAACCTTTAATTGTACTAGATTTTTTATACAATTGCCATACTATGTGCCAACCGAGAATTACCATTACCATTGGCAAAATCCATGAGTGCTCACCAGGTATACCAAGAGCGGTAGGCGCTGTAACATGATGCTGATTGTGCATAGTCCAAACAAGAGGAACTGACATATAGGTATTATGTTTAGATCTCAAACCTGCCAATGCTAAAAGATCACCATCTGGTGCTTCACCATTTTTGATAGCAGTAATAATTTTCTGCTGGGCAGGCCAAATTCGGAACCAAACGTTAAAAGCCATATTTGTTCCAAACAACGCACCAAGGTGAATATTAACAGCTCTATATTCAAAACCTCCCAATTTTTGCATTGCAAAAACATAAGCTGTAATAAGTAAAAAACTCACTGCAGTTACTGCTCTTACATTTGATGCTAATGGACTTTTATAAATTGCATCATAAAGGAACACAGCTACAAAAGTAAATAATAAAAGTATATGAATAGACATATTTGCTGGATCACCAGTTACTTCATTTGAGGTGAAATCATCTGGCATCATACCTCCAGCCCAATAAATTACGTAAAGTAATACAATTCCTGTACCCCATGTCCAAGCAGCACCCATCCGAAACCAATACAAAGTTCTAGGCATAAGTTCTGGAACTACTTTCTTTTTCGTTTCGCCGTCCATAGTAGGTGCGAAAGCAGTATTCACAAAATTAAAAAAATATAATAGTCCTATCCACATAATACCTGCTAGTACATGTAGCCATTTAAAAACTGGATGAATTAATTCCATAATGATTCACTTACTCCCTTTATTTATTAAGGTATATAACCTATGGTAATTTATTAATTTTCAATGATTCTGTAAATAATTCAAAGGCTGATAGGAAAAAAATTTCATATCGATGAAAAGCTTTTTTAAAAAAACTAAATGCAGAAGATAAATTATCGTCCATAATCTACTTTACAATTACCATTGGGCAATTACAAGCTTCCATTACAGCAAGTGGCTTGCTGCCTAAAAAGAACTTTGAAAGCGCCGACTGAGATGAAGTACCCATTACAATTATGTGATTATCGCC
>JBJKZY010000017.1:0-47661 GCA_045568995.1 Fidelibacterota bacterium
CCCAATAGTGATCTTTTTTTTGTGCGAATAATATTTTTTCTGTTTCCCCATAAACATAGGTAGATAATCTACCACTGGAACTCCTAAATCAATTAATCCTTGATCATAAAGCTTCATTACTGCTGATGTTGTAGAAACTACTTTCGAAATAGACGCTAAATCAAATAGATCACTTTTCCTCATTTCCCGCTTTTTGCTATAGGTATGATAGCCAACCGCTTCATGAAGAAATATTTTACCATCCTTAGATGCCAGAATTACAGCACCTGGGAAAGCCTTATTTTGCACTGCTCTATTTAAGTGTTCAATCAAAGTGTCAGTTATTGCATTTGATTCTTCAGGTAAAACCCTCTTGACTTCCATCCCAGGTTTATAGTAGATCTTATTTTTTTTTGGTGTGTATTTTTCAATATTTACACCTTGCCCTATTTTTGCTATACCAGGTATGGATACTGGCAATTTACCAGAGATCGAAACTTTCCCTAATATTGCATTCAAATATGCATTTTGCATCAACATGTTATCTTTATAACCACAAAGATAAACAGGGATTTTTGGAAAGCTTTGAATGATGTATGGATTTCCAAGGCTTCCTAGAACGATATTTCCTGTTTTTTCTTGAATCTTTTTAATGAAGTATAGTTGATTGTCTGAAAAAGATATTCTATCCTTCCATGCTTTGTGTGTCACAAAGGTATTAATAACAACCATAGCATCTTTGGGAATTTCATCAAGAATTTGATTGATTATTTTTTCTGAATCAGATTCATCTACTTGATGAGGCTTTATGTTTAACCCAAATTTTACCAATCCCTTTGTTATATGCGAAATAGAGTGATCATATTCATGGTCATACATATCAACTACGTAAATTGATTCTTTAGGAAACTTAGAAATTGGAAGCAAATCTTTTTCTAGCTTAACGCATGTTATTGCTTCAGCCGCAACTCTTTGGGCAATTTTTTTATTTTCTTTAACTCCAACCGAATTGTGTATATGTTTTAAATCAATTGTTTTTTGAATATTTAATCTGATTTTCTGCTTCATTTTTAGCATTTTTAAAGCTGACTCATTAATCCTCTCTTCAGAGATTTGACCATTCAGAACAGCTTTTTCAATTGTATTTATAGATTTTTCTATATTATGATTTTGAATAATTATATCACACCCTGCATTTATCACTTCTATAAGTGCATAGGAATCAGAATAGTTTTTGGTAATACCACCCATACCCATACCATCAGTTACGATCGCACCATTAAAGTTGAGCCTGTCTTTTAAAATGCCATCAACCCAAAACTTGCTCATTGAAGCTGGGGTATCTGAGTCAGGCTGATAATCTGGAGCATGAACGTGTGCAACCATTACTGCATCAATTCCATTATTTATCATTTTTTTAAATGGTGGAAGCTCAACAGTCCAAAGTCTTGCTGAGTCGCTTGGAATCATAGCTAAAGAGGAATGTGAGTCTGTCTCCGTGTCACCATGCCCTGGAAAGTGTTTTGCAGTTGCCAGCATTCCATGATCTTGTAGACCTCTTACATATTCAATAGCATATTTAGCTACCATATCAGGGTCTTCACTAAAAGATCTAACATTTATTATTGGATTTAGCGGATTATTGTTAACATCAACTACTGGCGAAAAATTCCAATGTACGCCTAGCGCTCTTGACTCACTTGCAGTAATTTTTCCTACATCGTAAGCATTGCTAGGTTTGTGAGTAGCTGCAATTGCCATAAAAGGCATTAGCTCAGTACCTTCATTAAAACGTTGATTTAATCCATACTCAATATCGGCATCAATCAAAATAGGAACCTCTGACCGAATTTGCATTTCATTAAGAAAAGTCAAACTGCTACTTGCCTCTCCATACCAAAAATGGATCCCTCCAATTCCATCTTTTTCAATTAATTCAATGATACTTTCCCATTTTTCTTTTGGAATATCTTTAAATCTAAGATTCATACGATAAATCATCATTTGAGCAATTTTTTCTCTTAATGATAAATTATTTAATGTTTCCTCTGCCCATCCTCCTGTTTTGATGTAAGAAGGATTACAACTAAAGAGCAAAACAAAAATAGAAATAAAAAAAATTTTAATAGACTTTTTGTAATTCAAAGTAAATAAATTTTAAAAGCAAAATTAAGGATGTTTATTATTTTATTTGATTGAATATTTTTATTAATTGCGTCATAAAAAGAAGAACTCAGTTTACTGTCATTTTTTTAAAGTAAAACAATTTTATTCTTTACTATTAGACATTTAAAATTTTCAAACTAGCTTTTGAGGATGCCAGACTCTTTAGAACAATTAGTTGGTCAAATTATCATTGCAGGGTTTCGAGGGAAAACTGCTGAAGAAGGCTCCTCGATTGCAAAATATATCAAGACCTATAATCTTGCAGGTGTTATTTTATATGATATTGATCTTGAAATTGGTGGAGAAAAATTAATTCCTGGTACAAGAAATATTGAATCCCCTTCTCAAGTAAAATCATTGACATCACAACTTCAAAACATCTCTAAGGATACTTTATTAATTTCGATTGATCAAGAAGGTGGGGACTCCTCAAGACTTAAGTCAATTTACGGATTTAAAGAAGATACCTCTTGGGCACATATTGGTAATTTAAATAGTCCCATTCTAACCAAACAATTTTCTGAATCCATGGCCATTACTCTTTTTAAATCTGGAATCAATTTAAATTTTGCTCCTGTCTTAGATCTAGATTATGGAGAAGGAACAATTATAAGTGCTCAAGAAAGAGCTTTTTCAAGTGATCCTGACAATATCATTAAACATGCTAGAATATTTATAAACGCTCACAAACAAAAAAACATAATAACATGTGCAAAACATTTTCCTGGACTTGGTTCTGCATCTGGAGATACTCATGAGGGCTTAACAGACATAACCGATACTTGGACAGTTAAGGATATGATACCCTTTGATAAATTGATACAAAATAACGATTTAGATACAGTAATGGTGTCTCATGCTTTTGATAAAAAATTAGATCCTAACTACCCCTCTTCGCTTTCTCAAAATATCATCACTAAAATGCTGCGAAATGATTTAGGTTTTGAAGGAGTTGTAATTTGCGATGATCCAAGCATGCGTGCAATATCTGATCACTACAACCTAGAAGAGACTTTTAAACTCATGCTCGATGCTGGGATTGATCTATTTTGTTTAGGAAACAACTTAATATATGACCCTGACTATATTCCAAATGCGATTGACTCGGTTTGTAGTTTAATTGCATCAGGTAAAATAAAAAGGACAAGGATAGAACAATCTATCGATAAAATAAAATTATTAAAGTCAAACTATGGAATCGGAAAGAAGTGATTCTCTAATTGGCATTGATTGTGGTGCCTCTAAAGTTCTTTTACAATCAGCTAAGATCAATCCCAAACGAACAACAATTTCAAAAGGGAAGTATTATAAAGAGTATTTGTATTCTTCCCACCCCGATTGGGATCCTAATTATCAACCTACACCACTTGATGTTCAAATTAAAGAAAATAACAGCAAGTCTATCCTAATTGGAGAAGCTGAAAAAAAACAAGGAAATGTTATTGTTGAATTGCTCCGAAATGTAGTTGCTAGTAATTCAGATTGTGAAATAGGAATCTGTTTTCCTGGTATCAAAGATACAAATGGTGTAACTATTTTAGCCAATGGACCTAGAATCCCAAAATTGCTTAAAAGATTAAATAATATAAACACTTTATATAATGATTCTGACTGCTGTATTACTGGCGAATTGGTATCTAATATTGGAAAAATGAATGATGTCCAGAATGGAATTTATATTGGAGGTGGAACAGGCATTGCTGACGGCATTCTCTTGAATGGGAAAATAATTAATTTAAACATAGATGAAAATCCTAAAAAATCTTGGGAATTAGCACTCCCCCATGGCCCTACTGTAGAGTCATTGCTTTCTCCAGGGGGGATTTTAAAGAACCACAATTTGAAATTTAAAACTAATATAACTTCCCTATCTGAACTTTCAGAGTCAGAGTATTTTAAAGAAACTTTAGAAAACGTAATTATAGCTTTTGATTATTTAATAAAGGATCGTTTAGATTTTTTTCATAGGTATAAACAAAAGATAGAAAAAATTGTGATTGGTCAGAGGCTCGGACAATTTCTTAATGAACAACCAAAAAATATAAAAAATCTTTTTCAGAAAGATCACATTGCTCCAGTAGAATTCTCATTTCAAAGAGAAATTGCTGCGCTTGGCGCTGCATGGAAAAAGTCATGTTGAAAAGAGGAGATAAACCAAGCCAAGAACCTACTTTATCCATTGGTATGATTCTTCCAACAGATTTAAGAAAGCGATTAATAGTTACAATTCCTAGGCAAAAAAAGAAAATAAAAATTGAAGCTGTATCGGAATCCCTCATCTATAAAAATTCCAAAAAAAAGGAAATAGTTTTAAGAGGATCTAACATAGATGATTTTTTCATTATACACTCCGTACCCGCTGGTAGAGGGTTTCATTGGGAAAAAACCATCGATGTAAAAGTTGCTGGAGATTTACGAATCAAGATTTCCAATGGTTATATCTTCGTTATTAATCAAATAAAGCTTGAACAATATTTGGCTTCTGTTACTACCTCAGAAATGGGCAGTGCATGCCCTCCAGCATTGCTAGAAGCTCAAACGATTGTCGCACGATCTTGGATTATTGCAGCTGCTGAACAAAAACATTCAAAAATTGATATTGATGCGTGCAATGATGATTGCTGCCAGCGATACCAGGGAATTACAAACATTACGACTAATTCTAAACAAGCTTCACAGAAAACTTTTGGCCATTTCCTTGTTCATGACAATCAGATATGTGATACTCGTTATTCAAAATCTTGTGGTGGGATTTCTGAAAATAATGAAAATGTATGGGACGAGCCACCGAAGCCCTACCTTAGAGCAATTTTTGATGGTTCATCCAAAACCATTCCTGACCTAAAAAACAATCAAAAACTACAAGCTTGGATTAAAAACCCTCCAAACTGTTACTGCGGTTATAAATACGTCGATGAAAAAAGTCTCAAAAAGTATATTGGTAAAGTAGACAAAAGAGGAGCTTATTTTCGATGGTCATTTCGTTTTACTCAAGCAGAAATCACAAGAATAATAAATCAAAAGTGTAACACCTCTTTTGAGACAGTTACATCCTTGAAACCCCTAAAACGAGGTGTTTCAGGAAGAATAACAAAATTAGAAATTTCTGGGATAGAAAATGAGCAATGCCAAAATGTGCAACTAAATAGTGAATATGAAATTAGAGATGCATTACATCCAGAATTTTTATATAGCTCAGCCTTTATAATTATTTTAGATTCAGATGATAATCAAATTATTAAATCTATAACTCTACAAGGTGCAGGATGGGGACATGGAGTTGGACTTTGTCAGATTGGAGCTCTTGGTATGGCGTTATCTAATAAAACTTCAGCAGAGATTTTATCTCATTATTTCCCATCAACAAAAATAAAAAAAATGTATGACTGATACTATTTCATTACACTGGATAGATTGGACAATTATTGTAGCCTACATTCTATTTTCCTTGGGAGTTGGAATTTATTTCTCCAAAAGGGCAGCCTCGAGTACGGAAGAATATTTTCTTTCTGGTCGCTCTCTACCTTGGTGGCTTGTAGGGACATCAATGGTGGCAACAACTTTCGCAGCAGACACACCTTTAGCGATTACAGAATTTGTTCGCGGTCAAGGAATTTGGCAAAATTGGTTTTGGTGGAATCTTTTGATGGGTGGTCTCTTAAGTGTTTTTCTTTTTTCAAGACTTTGGCGTAGAGCAGAAGTCCTTACCGATAATGAATTACTTGAAATAAGATATAGTGGTAAACCAGCAGCTTTTCTTAGAGCGTTCAAGGCAGGGTATTTTGCAATATTATATAATTTTATAGTAATGGGCTGGGTTATAAATGCAATGGCTTCTGTCGTATCTGTAATGCTGAATATGGATAAATGGACTGCAGTGTGGCTTTGCGTAACTATTGCCGTTGTTTATGCAATTTTATCAGGTTTTTGGGGAGTTGTTATTACCGATATCGTTCAATTTTTTATTGCGATGTTTGGATCCATAGCTCTTGCCATTATTGCTCTAAACCACGTGGGTGGAATGGATACATTATTGCAAAAGCTCTCTTCCCTACTAGATACTGATATTATTCATGAAAATACATTGAAATTTATTCCACCCATACCTGATAACAGCATAGGATCTTTGTCATTTTGGGAATCTCCTTTTTCTAAATTTCTCATTTTTATCACTGTTATGTGGTGGAGCCATCATGGTACAGACGGAGGAGGATATATTATTCAGAGAATGTCTTCGGCAAAAAATGAGAAACATGCATTATTAGCAACATTATGGTTCAATCTAGCACACTACGCTGTAAGAGTATGGCCATGGATTATTGTGGGGTGTTGTCTCCATAGTCATGTTTCCAGTAATACCCGATTCTTATTCAGAATTAGGCACGAAGGCAGGTTATCCTCTTGTTATGAATATGCTATTAGGGCCTGGTATGAAAGGAATTTTAATAGTTTCTTTTTTAGCTGCTTTTATGTCAACAATAGATACTCATTTAAATTGGGGTGCGTCATATATAATAAATGATATTTATAAAAGATTTTTTAAGCCTAATGAATCCGAAAGGCATTATGTTATCGTTAGCAAAGTAATCACTGTTATCCTTATGATTCTGGCCGCTTTCACAGCTTTAAAAATGCAAAGTATCTCTAAAGCCTGGGCATTTATCTTTTCAATGGGTGCAGGAATAGGTCTAGTTTTAATTCTACGCTGGTTTTGGTGGAGAATAAACGCATGGAGCGAAATCACTGCTCTTTCTACTTCCATTGTTATTACCATATTGTTGGAATCTCTAGCATGGTGGCAGGTATCGGAAAAAGAAGGTGCTTACTCTCTTTTTGGTACTGAACCTGTTCTTTTTGGTGTACAAATACAAGTTCATCATAAATTAATAATTATTGTTCCTATTGCCATATTATCGTGGCTAATAGCTACATTTGTTACAAAGCCTGAACCTACTGAACACCTTCGAAAATTTTATGAAAAAGTTCAGCCAGGCGGATGGTGGGGACCAATTACTACTAATTTTAACCATACTTTACAACCTGTGAGTGAAGGAATTTTAGTACAGTGGATAGCTGGTGTAATGATGATTTATGGATTTACATTTGGTATTGGTAACCTTATTTTTATGCAATATGGTAACTCTATACTGCTTCTTGGGTGTGCTTTTATTGGTGCTTTTATTATTTGGAATAGAAGCATATCTAAACTCTAATAATCATGTCTAGCCCCAGACGTATCTATTCCATTGATATTTTTAGAGGTATGACAATTGCTTTAATGATAATTGTTAATACACCTGGAAGCTGGGGCCATGTCTACTCACCGCTACTTCATGCCAAGTGGCATGGGTGTACACCTACTGATTTAGTATTTCCTTTTTTTCTCTTTTTGGTTGGATCCTCAATGAGATTTGCTTTCGTAAAGTGGCATTACTTTCCTTCAAAAAAGTTTTATGAACACATATTTTGGAGATCGTTTTCTATCTTCTTAGCTGGTATAGTTTTGAATGCATTCCCGTTTATTCGTCAAGGATGGGATTGGTCTGATTTCAGGGTTATGGGTGTCCTACAACGAATCTCACTTGCATATGGGTTAAGTGCTCTTCTGATTATAAGATTTGATTTTAAACAAATGTTACAAATTCTTACTGGAATTCTCTTGTTTTATTGGGCATTATTATGGTTCGGCTCAAAACAAGGTCCATTTGAAATTGAGAGCAACTTTGCACGAATCTTTGACATCTTAATTTTAGGTGAGAGTCATCTTTACCGTGGCTTTGGGATACCATTTGACCCCGAAGGAATTCTGAGCACTATATCTTCAGTTGGAACTGTTATTATTGGCTATTTAATGGGGGGGATGTTACACACAACCAAAAACTATAATGATTGTGTTAAAAGAATGTTTATTTTTGGGTTCGGATTGGCATTAACTGGTTATTTGTGGGGATTCATGTTTCCAATAAACAAGGCATTATGGACAAGCTCTTATGTTTTATTCACAGGAGGGATAGCAACTATTTTTCTTTCAACACTTACATATTTAATCGATATCAAGCATTTTAAAAAACCATTTTGGATATTTGAGGTTTTCGGTACTAATTCAATATTTATTTTTATTTTATCTGGTTTGTGGGTCAAGACAATAATTAATATAAAAAGAGAACTAAATGGCGAAATGACGAGTGCTTATAATTATCTATATAAAACTATATTTGTTCCCTTTGCAGGTGATATTAATGGATCTCTTTTATTTGCGATTACTCATGTAATAGGTTTTTGGCTGATTTTGTACTGGATGTACCGAAAAAATATTCAAATCAAGCTATGAAGACGCTTATTTCCGCGCTGCTATTATTTGGTTACCTTAAATCAGAAAATTCGCCTTATGTTGTTGTCCTAGGTATAGCTCAAGATGGAGGATTACCTCATGCTGGTTGCGTACAAAAGTGTTGTAAAAAATCATGGAGCACAGGTGAAAATGAAAAAGTATCCTCCATTGGAATAATTGACCCAAAAACTGGTCAAAGTTGGCTTATTGATGCAACGCCGGATTTTGCTAGCCAACTAAATATTCTTGAAAATGTTCATAACACAAAACTATCTGGTATCTTTTTAACTCATGCTCATATAGGCCACTATATAGGTCTCTTACAGCTAGGCAGAGAAGTTATGGGCGCAAAAAACATGCCTGTTTACGCTATGCCAAAGATGAGAGCCTTTCTTAAAAACAATAGTCCCTGGAATCAATTAGTATCGTTTGGTAATATTAAGATACTTAACCTAAAAGATAGTAAAGAAATAAAATTAACTCGTGATATATATATTGAGCCTTTCTTGGTTCCTCACCGAGACGAATTTTCTGAAACAGTTGGGTATAGGGTAGTTAGTCATAATAGATCATTAGTCTATATACCAGATATCGATAAATGGGGTAAATGGGATCAAGATATATTCAAAGTAGTATTGCATACTGATTATGCATTGCTAGATGGAACTTTTTATTCACCTAATGAGATACCCCATAGAGACATGTCTGAGATCCCCCACCCCTTTATTATTGAGACAATGGATTTATTAAATAATATGAATAGTAATAACAGAAAAAAAATCTATTTTATTCACTTTAATCACTCTAACCCTGCAATTAATCATACAGGCTCAACATCAAATATTATTAGATCAAAAAGATTTAATGTTGCCAAAGAGGGATTAATACTAACGCTATGAAAAGAATTTTTATAACGGGTGTATCCTCTGGCATAGGAAAAGAACTTGCACTTGAATATGCAAAGCAAAAATGCATTATCGGAATATCCGCAAGAAGGAATGAACTTTTGAATGATATTGCAAAAGATTGTACTGATCTTGGATCAAAAACTTTTGTTTATCAATTGGACGTCCAAGATAGAGAAAAATGTGAAGAGGTAATCAGCGAATTTTTAAAAACTGCTGGTAGTATTGATTGCGTAATCGCCAATGCTGGAATAGGAGGAGACGACAACCTTTTTTCAGGATCAAGTAAAGATATAAACAATATCCTAAATACAAATATTAGAGGTGTCACCAATGTAATCATGCCATTTATCCCAATAATGAAATCGCAAAATCACGGAACTTTAGTTTCCGTTAGTTCCGTGGCTAGTTATATGCCAATACCATTCCATGGTGGATATGCAAGTTCAAAAATTGCAATTAGAAGAATATTTGACTCTTGGAGGCCATCACTTCAAAAGCACAACCTTAATTTAGTATCTATTTGCCCTGGTTTTATTGATACACCAATGGTAAAGGGTCCTGCGAGAAACTTTCCACTACAAAAAGCTGATCATGCTGCAAAAAAATTCATCCATGCTATTGATAAAGGAAAAAATAATTTTGTATATCCAAAATATTATTATATTTTAATTTGGCTTTTTAATTTTACACCAATGTGGTTTTATAATTGGTTTATAAAAAAAATGTTTTCAAAGCCATTTAATTAAAAAATGAATAATTTATAGTATGAGAAACAAAACTATTTTATTTAATTCCTTTAATATACCTCTGGTTGATAAAAGCATATTAAATGTTTTTATGATCCTTATTGGGTCATTATCAATTGGTATCCTTGCTCAGGCTTCCATACCAATTCCATTTAGTCCTGTTCCAATAACAGGTCAAACTATTGGCGTTATTTTAGTTGGTAGTTTATTAGGGCCAAGAAGAGGTGCGATATCTGTGATCCTATATCTTTTAGAAGGAAGTTTAGGCTTGCCAGTATTTGCAAACATGAGTGCAGGGCCACATATACTAATCGGACCAACTGCTGGCTATCTCTGGGGATTTGTAATCGCTGCTTTTATTATGGGAACGTTTAAAGAAAAAAGGTTTTTGCAAAATCCATTTCTGTGCTTTCTAGCTTGTTTTATTTCTACAACCATTATCTTAATTATTGGTGCACTTTACCTTGCGATTTTAGCTCAAGATATCAGCAAAGGTCTATCTTTAGGGCTTTATCCTTTTTTAATTGGAGATTTAATTAAATCATTTATCTGTGCTTCGATCATTCAAGGCTCACGAAAAATCTTTTCCTAAAAAAATTTTTTCGGCTTCTTCTGCCATTCGTAAACATAATACTGTCACTCCTCCAAGATCATGGGATGTAAAAAATAGAATAATTTTACACCAACCTACTTTCATATCTGGGTGATGATTGTTTTTTTCTGCTTTTTTTGCCAATAGGTTTATAAAATGGATGCTGTCCATATATGAATCAAAAATATATTCTTTTTTAATTGTATTCTTCTCCAAACTCCAACCATTTAATACTTTTAATTGTTTATTGACTTCAATGTTCGATAATAGGCTCAATTATAATCTCCTTAGAATCATTTACTTTTTTAATTTCAATTCGCATCCAGCTTATAGCTATCAAAAATGATGTAACCGCTCCAATCATCATAGCATACCAATTCCACTCAACTGGTTTATACAAATAAGAACTAAAATAAACTGCAAGCGGAGCGCTAATTCCTAAAACTCTTACAATTGTAATTATAAGTACTGGAAGTCCTTTTCCTAGCCCTTGCATAACTCTACCTGATATAATCGCTATTGAAACAAGAGGATATACTAAACAAAGTAAATGTAAAAAACCTACTGAAACGTTAATTATTTCTTGGTCTTTTGTAAACATGGATGAAAAAATTTCTGCAAAAAAATAAACAAAAACAGAGGAGACCACGGTTATCAAAAAGGCACTTTTTATTCCATAATTAATAATTTGATTGAGGGCATCTATTTCTTTAGCTCCGTAGAACATACCGACTAAAGTCGTCATTCCACCAGCTATTGCAAATATTGGTAAGAATATGAGCATATCAATTCTTCCAGCCACTTGATATGCTGCAACAGTTTCAGATGAATAATTAATTAAAATTTTGTTAAAAACACCTTGTCCCATAGCCATTATAATCATCGATAGAGATGCAGGCATGCCTACTTTTACTATATCCCACAAAATTTTTCTCGATGGAACAAAATCTTTAAGGTTGAAAGTAATATATGCATGTTTTTTAACAAATAACATATACACAAATATTATGAATACGATTAATTGTGATACTACGGTAGCTAACGCAGCTCCCATCACTCCAAGACCTAAGCCTATATTCCCAAATTGCTCCAATTTAAAAATAAATATTGGATCTAAAATTATATTTAAAATGGTACCTAATCCTGCAATCATCATAGGGAATTTCATATCACCTTCTCCTGCCAAAATAGATCTAAAAAACCCAGAAAAAACCATAAATGGAAGTCCAAGGACTATCATTGATAAGTATTCCCATGCGAGTTCGAGTATAATGTTTTCTGCTCCAAGAAACATCAAAATCTCTTTGCCGTAAACGATGCCCGTAAAAGTAGATATAAAAGATATAAATCCAGCCAATGCTAAAGCATGCTCTGCACTATTATCTGCACTAGCTTTATCATCCTTCCCAATAAATCTTGCAATAGAGGAAGTTACTCCCGATCCTAGCCCCATAGTTAAACCAAGCATTAGGAAAAAAATAGGCATATTAAAAGCAACTCCGGCGATAGCCTCTCCACTGATTTTTCCTATAAAAAGTAAATCGATCAAATTATAAAAAGTTTGTATTCCTATTCCAAACATAATTGGAATTGCTAAAGTCCATAAAGACTTTTTAGGATTTTTTAGGAAAGAATGTACCCTTGACTCAGGTTCTTTTTTTTTATTCATGTGTAAAGTGTAAGTTTTAACTATAGAAATAAAATCTGTCTGGAAAAGCCAATCAAATCATTTCTATTGCTTTATTAAGCAACTCATTTACCTCTCTACCAAGATCGGAAAGTTCTTCGTTGTTTGTAAAACTTAATTGTTTTTGAGCGTCTATAGCTGAAATAGTCACAGAGAAATCCTTGTTTTCCCAAAAAATAACATTGCAAGGAAGAAACATTGCTACTTCACGCTCAATGCACAAAGCTCGATAGGCAAGTTGAGGATTACAGGCACCTAATATTTGGAAACGCTCACATTCAATCCCTAATTTTTCCTTGAATGTTTTTTGAATGTTTACTTCTGTGATGATTCCAAAACCTACATAAATCAAGGCATTACGAAGAATTTCATCAACTCTTTCAAAAGTTAAATCTGTTGTTTTTTGAATTCCATAGTCCATTTTTATTCCAAATTATTTAATAAATAGGCCATAAAATAGGTAAAACAAAAATAGCTGTTATCCAAAATATTAATGCTAAAGGGAAACCCACTCGAATATAGTCGCTAAACTTGTATCCTCCAGGGCCATATACCATTAGGTTAGTTTGATAACCAACTGGAGTAATAAATGAAGCTGAAGCAGCAAAAGCTACCGCAAAAACAAAAGCACGTGGATCAAACCCCATTTGGTCAGTTACAGCTAGTGCAATAGGAGTCATTATAATTGCCGTCGCAGCATTTGAGGAAACTTCTGTTAAAATAACAGTTATTAAATATATAAGACCAAGAAGCACTTTTACTTGCATCTCTTTAGGTACTGACTGAGCAACAGAGGCAATAAGACCTCCAATCCAATCAGCAGTACCCGTTTTTTGTATAACTATTCCTACTGGTATTAAAGCTGAAATTAGAATAATTACTTGCCAATTTATTGACTGATAACTCTCTTGAGGTGTAATGACACCAAGTGCTAATAATAATACAACACCTAACATTGCGCTTTTAACAATAGGCATAATACCTAAAGCAGCTAAACTAATGACTCCAATGATTACAACAATAGTCATCCACCATAGCCTTTGTTTTCTTAGCTCAGCATCTACTTCACCAAGAACAAGAAACTCTCCATTTTTTGTTAAGTCTCTTACCTTCTTTTCTGGTCCGTAGACTAATAATGTATCATATGCATTCAAAACAACATGGGCAATTTTTTCTCTTAAAATTGAACCTTCTCTTCTAATTGCTAAAATAAAAAGTCCAAAACGTCTTCGGAAATCACTTTTCATTAGACTCTTCCCAACAAACTGAGCCTTATCAGTTACAATTGTCTCTACTAATATATTGTCTTCCTTCTCTAATTCTTCTTGCGTCAACTTCTCATCAGTCAGCATTGTCACTTTTTCAACTTCTTTCATCCTTAAAAAATTTTCCAATGTTCCGCGTACAAATAAAATATCATCTAATTTTAATCGAGTAAGACGAATACTATTTGTTAT
This sequence comes from Fidelibacterota bacterium, assembly GCA_045568995.1. Lineage (GTDB taxonomy): Bacteria > Fidelibacterota > Marinisomatia > Marinisomatales > UBA1611. The sequence goes on from JBJKZY010000017.1 coordinate 13,867, forward strand.
CATTTTACCATCTCTAAGAATATCCAATACTGTTACATCATAATTTTTATTAATTCCCCTATCCATACATGTCGTCCCATTTAATGGTGATTCTTCAGTCACTTTCATCTCAGTTAGATACCCACCTAAATGATAGCTTTTGGTTAGACTTGATGTAGAAGTACGAGATGGAAGAAGCATTGGTGCGATAAATAAGATATAGGTTAACCCTATTACCATAAGTATAATGCCATATTTTGTAAACTCGAACATACCCATGGGTTCTATTCCAGGTTCTAGAATATAAATAGAATTAACAAGTAAATTAGTTGATGTCCCTACTAAAGTAAGAGTTCCACCTAAAATTGCGGCATAACTTAATGGAATCAACATTTTGGATGGACTCATTTTATATTTTTGAGATAGCCTAATACTAACTGGCATAAAAATAGCAACTATAGCTGTGTTATTAACTACTGCAGACGCAATTCCAATAGTGAATAAATAAACTGCTCGACCTAAGAGGATAGATCTATCTGCTAGTCTTCGAACCCTAACAATTAAATATTCAAGAATCCTAGTTTTTTGCAATGCATGACTAATAATAAATAAAAATGCGATTGTAATTACTGCCGGATTAGAGAATCCAGATAGAGCTTCTTGAGGTGTTAAATAACCTAACGCAAAAAATATAGTTAAAAGAACCATCGCGGTTACATCTATTGAAAATAATTCAAAAATGAACATAAGAAATCCCAAAGATATAACACAAAGTACAAAAATAATGTCTGGGGTCATTACGTACAATAAAGAATGTTTATTAAACTTAAAATAATAATACTCATTTAATTGAAAGGAAGCTCACCCATATGTGATATGAGTTTATTTTTTTTTGAAGAATAACTACTAACTTGATTTTTTTCAACATTCTTATATGATAAAGAAGCTATAATCGTATTTATAATTGATTCCTTTCTAATATTATTCAATACTGCCATAATAAAAATAGGGTATTCTTTTTCAGGAATTATTTTCTCCCAATCATTGAATAAATTGGTCTGATCAAGAAAATCATCAACGCTTAGACCACCTCCTAAAATTATATGTACTTCATCCATCAAAGAAAAAATTTTATTTTTTACATGATTTTTATTATTTATATCTATTTTCATTTTTTAGCAATAACTGATAATTCATCGACTTCATCAATTTGATTTTTTGCGATATGTTTTTCAGCATATTTTTTATAAACCCCAGAAGTAACAAAAATTTCAAATAAATCCTCATCAATATGATAATCATTTTTCATAAATCCCATTATACGCATAGCTTGGGATAACTTCTTACCATCTTTATAAGGTCTATCGGCAGCTGTTAGTGCTTCATAAATATCTGCTATTGCCATAATTTTGGCCTGGGTTGACATTTGAGACTCATTTAGTCCCTTAGGATAACCTGTCCCATCCATTTTTTCATGGTGTCCTCCTGCAAACTCTGGAACATTCCTTAAATTTTTTGGATATGGAAGCTGTTCAAGCATTTCAATAGTAATCACAATATGATCATTAATAATTTCTCTTTCTTCAGGTAAAAGGGTTCCTTTAGGAATATTAAGATTACTGACTTCTTCATCTGTTAAAAGATTTTGATTTTTGTTGTTTAAAATTAATTTGGTTGCACCAATCGATTTAATCCTCTCTTGTAAGTCCTCTGCCATATACTCACCTCCTACATTACATTGCTCGATGAATTTCATATCATCGTTAATCTTCTCTATCTCTTCAAAATATTCATCATCGAATTCTTTTTTGGTATCTCCATTTAACTGCCTCTTTAAAAAAGCAATTTCAGCATCTCGTTTTAGTAGCTCCATTCTAGTTTTTATAAGTTCAATACGATCGAATATCGTCTCAAGCTTTGTTCCCTTATCAACAACGTGAGGAGGAGTTGCAACTTTTCCACAATCATGCAACCAGGCAGCGATATATAATTCGTATCGTTCTTCTTCAGTCATAGAAAAATTTTTATATTTGCCTTTTCCAATTTTTGCGACTGCATCAGCTAACATCATAGTTATTACAGGTACACGCTCGCAATGTCCACCAGTATACTCCGATTTTTTGTCAATAGCCGTAGCGATTAATTTAATAAATGCTTCAAAAAGAGTTTTTAATTCTTCAACGAGACGTTTATTTGTTAATGCTACTGCTCCCTGTGAAGCGAGAGATTCAACTTGTTCTTCCATTTCATGATTAAATGAAATTACTTCACCTTTATCATTCCTTGCATTAATAAGTTGCATAACACCAATAATTTCACTTTCATGATTTTTTAAAGGAACTGTTAAAAATGACTTTGAACGATACCCCGATTTTTTATCAAAATTTTTTGTCCCTTCAAAATCAAAGCCTTCTTCTTGATATGCATCTTTAATATTTACAGTTTTTCCTGTTAGTGCTACATATGCAGAAACATTTTTCTGATTAGGTATTTTATCATCAAGCCAAAGATGAACAGGATAATAAGGAATTTCAACACCAGAAGTCCCACCCATGATAGTATTCATAGAATCATTTCGCAAAATTTCAAAATCTAAGTCTCCATCCTTGTTTATAGAATAAAGTGTCCTACCATCAGCTTGTGTAATGTTTTTAGCTTCTTCTAAAATCATTTCGAAAAGACGATCAGTGTTTTTTTCGGTTGATAAAGCCATACCGATTTCACTTAACCTATGTAATCGATCTTCAAGAAACTTTATTCTATTTAAAGCATCCATCTTTCATACAGTATTTTCATTAATAAAATGTACTCCTTATAATACCCTACTAACAATTAGAATAGGTATCGATATGTATAACATAAGTAATTTATGAGGTGTCCATAGAATTACAATCACGTATTTCTCAAATAAGAGAATCTGCAACAAAAAACAATTTCCAAAGTGGAGAACTTTTAAGATTAGCTAAAGATTGTATTTCTCAAAATGCTGATAAGGAATTACTTCATCAGCTTTTAGACATCGCTCATCTTAACAATGTTTCACACTATGTCCATAAAACTAAACAAGTAGATATATGGTTTAATTATTTATTAGAAATTATACAATTATCAAGGTTTAGTGTAGGGTATTTATTAAAACAAAGAGCAGAAAAATATAGAACTAAAATTGCCTTTTATATTATAAGAAAGGGGAGACTATCTGATATATCATATTCTTTTTTATGGAAAAAAGTTATTGAGATCGGAAAAGGATTATCTTTATTTAATCATAGGGATGATAAGCCAACCATAGGATTACTTACCCATAATCAACTTAATGGTGCTTTAGTAGATTTAGCTTGTCTTTCTTTCGGATTTAGAGTCGTTCCCATCCCCCTTAACTCTACGACTGAGCATGCTTCTTATATAATTAACCACTCTGAGATTACCCACCTTTTTATTGGTGGAAAAAATGGAAACAAAATTTGGAATGAGATTAAAGACTCACATGAAATAATTACTATCAATATGAATGAAGCCAATCGATTTACCAATTATTCAATGAATTGGGATTCATTCTTGTCTAGTAGCGATAAAGTTCAAGATTTTGATGTTAATGAACACCTTAGCAATATAGATATGGAAGCCATTCAAACCATAATGTATACATCGGGAACAACCGCTAACCCAAAAGGTATAATTTTCGATCAAATAAACATTATGAGCAAGAGATTTGCTAGAGCATTAGCACTACCAAATTTAGATTCTAAAGACATTTTCTTAGCATATTTACCACTTTTCCATACCTTTGGAAGATATTTTGAAATGTTAGGAAGTATTTTTTGGGGTTCTAGTTATTGCTTTGCCGAATCCCCAGCATTCAACTCACTTTTGAATGATTTTAAAATTGTAAAGCCAACAATTTTTATTAGCATTCCAAAACGTTGGTTACAAATATATGAAATGCTACAAAGTGAACTAGATTTAGATTCTGATAGTGAAAAAATCATTAAAAAAAGATTACAAGAAATTACTGGAGGAAATCTAAAGTGGGGACTTTCCGCAGCTGGATTTTTAGACCCAGATACTTTTTTATTTTTCCAATCAAACGGAATTAATCTTTTAAGTGGATATGGAATGACAGAGGCTACTGGTGGAATAACAATGACTCCTCCAAATGATTATGTCAATAACTCAGTTGGGAAAATTCTACCAGGAATTACATTAAAGCTTGAAGAGGATGGCGAGCTCTGTTTGAAGGGGCCTTACGTAACCAAGAGCTATTACAAAGAAAAAAAAGATAAAGTATTTAAAGATGGCTGGTTTTATACCGAAGATATTTTTGAAGAAAAAAATGGCCATTATTTTATTATCGATCGTAAAAAAGATATATATAAGAATAGCCGAGGTCAAACAATTGCTCCTCAAAAAATTGAAAATCTTTTTCAAGACTTCGATGCTATAAAATCTATATTTTTAATTGGTGACGGAAAAGAATTTAATACTTTACTTATTTATCCTGATCATCAAAATTCTCCTATTGATTTAAATTTAGAAAGCGATAAAAACATTCGTGATTTTTTTAGTTCAATGATCCTCTCTGTGAATAGCTTTCTCTCACCCTTTGAAAGGATAGTGAACTATGTAATTATAAACAGGGATTTTTCAAAAGAAAAAGGAGAATTGACTCACAAAGGTACATTTATAAGAAATCAAGTTTTAAAAAATTTTAAAAACATAATTGATACCTTATATGAAAAAAACTATGTATCCCTTTATAATAATTCAAAAGAAATTAGAATTCCTAACTGGCTCACAAGAGAAATTGGAACTGTGAAAAACAATATTTCTTGGGACGGAAAAATTTTAACTATTAAAGATCAATCAAAAAATATGAGTTTAAATTGGATTGATAATAATATTCAAATTGGTGATTTCATTTATAAAACTAAATCATCTTTGCTTGATTTTGAATTATTCATTCAATGTCCACAATTATGGCTTGGAAATTTTAATTTTTCAAATTTTGTGGGAAATTCTATATTTAGATTAAATGAACCAAAAGAATATTCTTCTTTAGATTTATTAAAAGCTAATTTAGCATTTCCTTTGGTGCAAAACCCCATTGAGAAAGATGAAGACACAATTCTTCAAAGTCTTCACAAATCTGTCTATCTTTTTTTAATAAAAGACATATCTGCATTTGATATAATTATATCCACAATTGATAAGGGGCTCGGAAATTGGTCTAATACTCTAATTAATTCTTTTATAGTTTTTAAAAATAGCTCAAAATCATTTTTTCAAGTAAAGTTACTAGAAGCTCTAGCCCCTCTCTTATCGGGTGAATTATTTATAAAAATACTTGAAGAAGTGTTTTTTGTTCAAAGAAAAGTATCTCCAGAAAAAGGATTTCATTTTAATATTAATCGTGCTAATGATGAACACTATGAATCACTGATAAAATACTTAAAACATGCTAAGGAAAATTTTGATAAAAGCGATAACAATAAAAATGAATTTATAAAAATTCTATTATTAATTATTGCTGAATTTGGAACAGCTCATCCAACTCGTTTTGTTTGGTCAAGATCTGAATTAATTAATTGGCAATTATATAAAACCACAAAATCTATTTTTTCTACATCTCAAAAAACTTACTATAATCTTATAAAAGGATTTCGTTCTTGGATTGGGAAGACAACACTTTTGACTGTGGATCCAGAAACTGGAATAGAGTATAGTTGGAAAGATGTAATAACTTTTGATGAAAATGTTCGTTTAAAACATAAAAAAATATTAATAGAAGCAATAAGTAAAACATCCCTTATTAGGGAATCCATTTTTCTGTTTTCAAAAAACTATCTTATAAATCTAAATGATATCCCTCGGAAAGGTATCTGGGTTACATGCTTAGGTAATAATAAAAGCAAAAGTGTATTTAGATTATTAGTTAAAACAAGAACATTTGGCATACATAATTTGGTGGTGAATATTAATGAAGGCTGGGAACGAGAATTCATTGATGAAGAAACAAAATGGCTTATTATAATGAGTTCTGGTATGAATACTAAACCTTTAGTTGAAAATTTTGGTGGTTATTGGCCAGAGTACAATCTCTTTTCAGAAGAATATATCCAAGAAGAAACTTTAAAAACTTATCTTGATCGAAATAAAAAAGATATAAATGATAAAAGCAAAATTGATCGTTGGCAAATGAGGTGGCTTCATTTTATTTGGAGCGGAATTCAAGCCTATCAAGAATTTTGGTTTCGAACAAATTATAAACTTTCTATACAACCTCCATCTCCTAATAATTTAGTAATACCCAAGCATGATTATAAACTTGGTACAAATATTATTTCAATATCAGAAAGGAAAAATACTAATTCAATAACAGATCATTTTCTTTCTTTATATACAGAGTTCATCATAAAAACAGAACAAAAATATCCAGGCTTACAACACATGTCTGACTGGGAAGTTATTTTTACCGCAACTTTGCAAGCTTTAAAAGTCAAAGAAGGGGTAAGCATTATAAATAAATTAAAAAATGAGTTAAACCAAAGTCCTTTAAACAAAAAATGTGAAATAGTAGGATTAACTTTTGAACGAATTGATCGATTTATAAATGATATAAATGCCTATGGCGTACTTACCAAGCCTGTTGTATTTGCGTCCCTTAGATATGAAAGATGGCTTGATCTAAATTCTGAAGCGACATTAAATGCCAAGGCCTCTATTTTAACTGAACTCTATAAAGACTATGGATTAGATAATCTATTAGATGAATACCCAGAGACAAGGGTTCGTTTTTTTATGATGACGTGTTTTAAAGATAATAACGTTCAACTGAATGAAGAATTTCTATTAATTATTAAAGATCTTAGAACACAAAAATTGAACCCTTGGGATATTCAAGAACGAATTTTAGAAATCCAAGAAAGGATATCCCTTAATAAAGATGAAAAATTTTTCTTGGCAAGAATGTTGTTCCCTCATATTGATTCAGCTGATTATGTTGAACTTATAACCACCTCAAAAGGAGATAGATCTCTTTTAAACTTAGTGTATCAGGTTGAATGTAAAGATGAAAAATTATATCAATTACGACCAGCTTTTTTTCCAAAAGAAATCACGAGTTTTCACTCTCTATTAACAAAATCATTATTAACGGTAACCTTTACTAGTGATCATGAGTTTTTGTTTGCATTTAACAATCGAAATCGTTTAGTTGGTGGTTTGTTTTGGAAAAACACTGGAGAAAAAAGTATATATTTAGAATGGGTAGCAATTCGCAAAAAATATCAAAAAATTGGATTAAGTAAACTGTTAATGAATGATTTATTTAAACGAATGGAGCATAAAAATATTCATATCATTACCGTTGGTTTTTATGCTGAGAAATTTTTTTCAAAATATGGATTTAAAATAGATAAAAAATACGGCGGGATGGTCAGAAAGCTCTAAAACCCGTTTTTAATATAACATCAAATAAATAACAACTCCAGTAACAGATACATAAAGCCATATTGGTAGAGTTATTTTTGCAATATTTCTGTGCCTCTCAAGTTGATTGTTCCAGCCCCTATAGAGCGTAAAAAGTGCAAGAGGAATAATAATTGCAGCCAAAACAATATGGCTTAATAAAATTATATAATAAATTGTTTTAAAATCACCTTCATACATTTTTGGACCACTCTTAAACCAATGATATACAACATAACTAACCAGAAAAAGAGTTGAAGTTCCAAAGCATGTAAGCATTACATTTTTGTGAGCATCAATTTTCTTATTTATAATTAAGTAATATCCGTAAAGAAGTAATATAGTCGTGATACTGTTTATAGTAGCATTCACTAAAGGTAAAACTGATACATCAAGTGCCCCTTCAATACCTTGAGGCCTAGGACCAAGGATTAAAAATGCGACGACTAAACTAATAGCTATGGATACAACATATATAATCCGCGTCCAAAAAATGTCATTTTTCATACTAGTTTATCAACCATGATTGTTAAAAATAAGATCGGAAGATAAAAAACAGATACTTTTAAAACTAGTCTTGCATTGTTAACACTGTATTGTTTTGCAAGAATAAAACCTGAGATTAGATACCCAATACCTAAAACCAAAGCTGCCCAAAAATAAATTACACCTAAGAGGTTGACATAGACTGGCATCAGAGATACAGGAATTAATAATAAAGCATGCCAGATAATTTGTCGATTTGTTCTTGAACCATCGGGTTCAACAACTGGAAGCATTTTCAATCCTGCTTTTTTATAATCATCTTTAAACATAAGTGCAATTGCATAAAAATGAGGATGCTGCCAAAGAAAAAGTATTGCAAACAATATCCAAGCTTCTGGGTCTAATGTACCAGTAGCAGCCACCCAACCACCGATGGGTGGGATAGATCCTGGGATTGCTCCAATTGGAGTATTTAACCATGTAAGTTTTTTTAGAGGTGTGTAAATAAATAAATACATCAATGAAGTAATCAATGCCAAAACACATGTCAGAGAATTAATGAAAAAGTACAATAGACCACTTCCAAGAAGAATTAAGGCTACACCGAAAATCATAGCATTTTCCGATGATATCATTCCAGAAGGAATTGGACGTAAATTTGTACGATACATAATCTTATCGGATTCTGCTTCTGCAAAATGATTTAAAGCTCCTGATCCTGATGAGATTAAACAGGAACCAATCAATGTTAGAATGAAATGCTGATAATCTCTAATACCATTCCCACCCATGAAATATCCTAAGGCAGTTGATACTAAAATCATAAATGTGATACTGGGCTTTGTAAGCTCATAATAAGCTTCTTTGATTGAACTTGCTTTTTTTGGTTCTCTTCTCATGTGCTTTGTATATTTTTTACAAGATGAGAGATATCTTTTTTAAGTATAGCTAAACTCGCTTCATCAGTACCATCAAAGTATTTTCTGATATTACCATGCTCATCTATCAAAATAAATTTTATTGCATGTCCTTGTGGAAGTTCATCTGCAAATAGCATAAAGCCATCTCTTTTTAAAGATTTTATAGCACTTAGTTCAGAAGTAAGTAAATGCCATCTTTGATCATTTATTCCATTTATCTCAGCGTAATTTTTTAATACTATAGTATTATCATTTTCAGGATCAACTGTAATCGATACAAATTGAACATCATCACTGTTTGAGAAATCATCATATAGGCTCTTCATATTATAAGTCATAATGGGACATGGACCTGGGCAATTAGTAAAAAAAAAGTCAAGTACAGTGATCTTGTTTTTAAGTTGATTCTGGGAAAAGGTTTCACCATTTTGATTTGTAAAATTAAAATTTGGAACTTTTTTGATAATTGGGATCTCATGGGAAGCGTTCGCTTTTTCAATCACCCAACTAGCACCTACGCCCATAAAAATCATAAGAACCAAAACATATATATATAATTTATTCATAATTACTTTGTGATTTTTTCCAAGCACAATACTGTATGCTTATCAAGCCCATGATTATAGCAGCAAACCAAAGATGGAATAGTTGAATAATCGGCTTTACTTTTACAAAAACTAGCACTTCACCAGATACAATCTGTAAAAAGATTAAAAACAAAATAAGCGATGACGATTGTATTACTAGTTCAGAAGGGTTTTCTGCTTTTTTAACTAATTTGATCCATAAAAATATGGATAAAATTAATATAACAATACCAAGAATAGTATGCATGTATTTAAAGGGTCCCAACATATACAGCAAAAAATTAGAATCTAACAAAGGGTTCTCCTTCCTTAATATTTGCAATCCACCTCTTATCTCAGTTCCAATAATTATTTCGATTAAAAGTGAAAATCCTAAAAGGAAAAAAGCCCATTTAATGTTTGATGGATATTTACTATTTTTTTCTGAATCAGGATTTTGAATATAGTATGACTCTTGAGCAGCATACAGTAATAACATAACAATAATTAATGCCAATAGTAGGTGTAGAGTAATCGTGATAGGATTTAAAATGGTATGCACAAGCACAGAACCTAACCATCCTTCTACCAAAGTTAAGACAAATGCGATTACAAGAGGCCACTTTATAGTTGGTCTATGGGAAAAATATTTAATCGCCAAAATAAGTGCTATTGTTATGGTAAGTCCGACAAGAGCACCAAACAAACGATTGCTATATTCTATCCAAGCTAAAACAATATTAAATTTAGCTGGATCTATATAATCAGGTAACTGACTTACATTAGTGGGAGGAATCCATCTATCAAAACATTTAGGCCAATCTGGACAACCCATTCCTGCACCAGAGACACGAACCATGCCTCCAACGAAGATCAATAAATAAGTAAGACCTGTAGAAAGATACGAAAATGTTCGAAATAGCTTCATAATTAGGTACTAAACTTAAAAACATAAGAATGCACCCGAAGTAAGATTTTATACTATTGATAAGGGAACAAATGTTTAATTTCTTAAGCAAATAGTTTTATAAAATAACAACTTTTAGATAATGATCTTAAATAGACTAGAACCAGGAACTCAATGTAAAGTCCTTAGTACGGGAGAAAAAGGTATACTTAAACAGATATATTTTTACCCTACTAAATTTGAGCTTGAATTCCCTGATGGCAGAATTTCGCATTTCACTACAAAACAATTAGAGATTGATGGAATATCTCAGGTTGAGGCAACCTTTAAAAGCCCCTCCGTTCCAAAGGATGGTAAAGGAGAATCTTGGAGCGATTGGTTTCCATTCCAACATGAAAGTGTAGTGGAACATCATTTTGATACATCTGCTGATATTATGTGGAAAATGCTTACATCGCTGGAGATGTACAATATATGGTTTTTTGGAATACAGCGATCATTGCCCGTAAATGAAGTGAATAGGTATGTGCACAAATATTCTTTTGAACACTTTGAATTGGCACCAGGAAAATATTTCAAAACAAGACCTAAGTCTCTAGCGCCGTATTTTAAATCTAGAATAATGACGATAGAAAAGAAAAAAGAGTTTGGCTTCTCTTTTTCTACGAATCCATTTGTAGAAGAATATGTTCATTTTTCATTACGTAAATCTGAAAATGGAGTTTGGGTTAAGTGCTCTAGAAACTCAGAGGGTATTTTCTCTCTGCTAAGTCATTTTAATTGGGAACAGAAATCTAAAATACTTCTTAAACTTGATAGTATTATACCCAAAGTTGAACAACTTATTGAGGATAATACAAACCTTACCGAAGACCCTAAGCAATTAGGAGGCTTGAATGCATTATCTCAAAATGAACAAGTTGCCTACCTTGTTAATAAAGGTTTAGATGGTGATATGGATAGTGTCAACTCTCACCAAAGCAAAGTCATTCGAGGTAAAGTAAAAGCTATGATTGTGAAAATCAATCGAGGTTCCGTTGAAAGACCGCCTATGCCCAACATTAGCAGTGCGGGTACTCCTGCTGCTGCTTCATCTGGAGGATTTGAAAGCCTTAGCAAGGATGAACAAGTCGCATATCTTGTCAATAAAGGCTTGGACGGAGATATGGATAGCGTGAACAACACTGATAATAAAGTGATTCGAGCCAAAGCAAAAGCTATGATTGTGAAAATCAATCGAGGTTCCGTTGAAAGACCGCCTATGCCTGATATTTCTAGTACTCAATCCTCAAATCAAAATGAGTCTAAAAGCAACGAATCAGTTGAGGATCTAATCAAGAGATTAGTTGCTAAAGGTATGCAGGACGATCTAGAGGAGATTAATTCTCTTGAAGATAAAGTCGTTAGAGGTAAAATTAAAGCAGCAATAGTTAAAGAAAAAAGGAAAGCCAATTAAATGGATGAGTCACCAAAAAATATTGTAACAAAAACACAAGTGATATCTATGGTTGCATGTACTGTTCTGCTTCTTATATACATTACTTTAGTTACCTGGGTATTTTAAATTAGAAGAATATGGACTGGCTTACCCTCGAATGGTTAATGAGAAACTTAGAATGGGCTGTTGGATTATTAGCAGTGGGTTGTGTAATACTTTTTCTTTTTCCTGTTTTTCTCGGGTATGATCTGAAAAAAAAAGCCGATAATCAAGATTTGAAATAATTGGATGTTCTACCATACATATCAATACTGGTCATAACTATATCCATGATCATGCTCAGTGAACTAATGAAACTGAAACGGCAAATTAGATTTCTTACAAAACAAATAAATAATTTGAAGAATAAATTAAAAAGTCAAAAAAAATAAACTAAAAATTAATTTGTATTTTTTATTAAATAGTTTTGCTAACTGAAAGCATATTTAAATAAATTCACTTCCATTAATTTGGCCTTATGGATAACGAAACAAACACAGATACTCAACAAAACGAGTCTAGTAGAATATATTCTCTCTACTATTCTTTTTTTCTCATACCTTTCATGATTGCAATTTTTGGAGGTGTTTTCTTTCTGCTATTTAATTTCATCACATACGAAACTAAAGATCCCTCAGAACTTCTCAATCAAGTTAAAATAGGATCTGCAACAAAAAGATGGCAGTCAGCGTTTGAATTATCAAAAGTATTGAATGATCCCGCTCGTGTCCCTGAAGATTTAAGCTTTAAAAATCAAATGATTTCAGCATATCAGCATTCAATAAATGATGACCCTCTTGTTCGATCATATTTAGCTATTGCTATGGGCGTTAGCAGAGATGTCTTCTACGAAAATGAGTTACTCAAAGGGTTAGGCGATGAAAATAGAGAATCTCGGCTTGCCGCTATTCAGGCAATTGGAATGGTTGGATCAAATAAATCTCTATCTAAACTTGAAAAAATAATCAAAAACTCTGATTATCAAGATGAAAGACTTGCGGCGACTATGTCCTTGGGGTTTATTGGCGATTCAAATTCAATACCTGTGCTTACGGATCTTCTTAGTGACAATGAGCCAAATATTCGTTGGGATGCGGCAGTCGGGCTTGCTAAAATGGGTAGTGAATCATGTATCCCTGTGCTTAGCAACTTATTGGATAGGAAATATCTCATGACATTTCCTGAATTAAATTTTGATAAAATAAATCAGGTTATGATGGTCGCAATAGAAGCTAGTTCTAATTTTAAAGACCCCGTTTTTGAATCAAAATTGAAGGATATTTCCAAAACAGACGAAAATTTAAAAATACGGAATGCCGCAATGAAAACTTTAGAAAAAACATACGATCAGGTAATTTAAAATGGCCGAAGAAAAATTTGTCCCAAACGCATCTGTAGGCTCTTCCAAAGAAACTGCCTTCAAAAAACCAGAAGCTACCAGGCGTAACTTTTTAAGTTGGTTATCTCTAGGTTGGGTTGCTTACTTAGGAGTCACTGGTGGATTTTTTACTATGATTGTCCGCTTTTTATTCCCAAATGTTTTATTTGAACCTCCTCAAACTTTCAAAATTGGTTATCCTGATGACTTCTCAAAAAATGCGGTTGATATTAAATTCAAAAAACAGTTCAATGCTTGGGTTGTAAGAGATGATGAATCTATCTTCGCTCTTTCAACCGTTTGTACACATTTAGGCTGCACTCCCAATTGGTTGCCAGTAGAATCGAAATTTAAGTGCCCTTGTCATGGAAGTGGTTTTAGGATGACAGGGATTCACTTTGAAGGTCCTGCTCCTAGGCCTCTAGAGAGATTTAAAATAAGCTTGGCAAATGATGGGCAAATTCTAGTTGATAAAACAAAAAGCTATAAGTGGGAAAAAGGTGAATGGGAAAATCCCGAATCCTTTTTGAAAGTATAACAAAATTTTACTTAAACTAACGTAAGAACAATGGCTGGAAAACAAAACAAAAAATCTATTTTAGAAACTCTTGGTGAATCCCAAGTCTGGAAATCAATTATCAGATCTGGCGTGCCCAAGACTAGAAGGCAGAGAATGCACGCTGTTCTTGGAAGTGTATTTTTACACCTCCACCCTGCTAGGTTACCAAAGCATGCGGTGAAAGTTGGCTACACTTGGTGTATGGGTGGTTTGTCTTTCTTTTTATTTGTAAACCTTACCATCACAGGCATTTTATTAATGTTTTACTACCGACCTACCGTAGAATATGCGTATACCGATATCATCGATCTTACAGAGCAAGTTCCATTAGGAATAATGAGAGAATTACACAGGTGGGCTGCGCACGCTATGGTATTAGTTGTCTGGTTACACATGTTACGAGTTTTTATGACAGGTTCTTACAAACCACCTCGAGAATTTAATTGGGGGGTTGGAGTTCTACTTATGACCTTGACTATGTTTATGTCGTTTACTGGATATTTACTTCCATGGGATCAATTAGCGATTTGGGCTGTTACGGTTGGGTCTAATATGGCTAGAGCTCACCCATTCATTGGTCATGAAGGACCTGGAGCAAGTCTTCTAGCGATTGGGGACATAAACCTTGTGCATATTGGATCAGATGTTCGATTTGCACTTATCGGTGGAAGGTTTGTTGGTGAAGCTACATTACTCAGATTTTATGTAATTCACTGTATTGCCGTCCCATTCATTATGATGATTTTTATGGCCGTCCACTTTTGGCGGATACGAAAAGATGGCGGTATATCAGGACCGCTGTAGAGGAATTATAAGATGCTAGATACATTTAAACATACCGTTGATTATTTATCTTCTCCTACGATTAGCTTTTCTATTTTGACAGTCTTAACCCCGTTAGTTTTTCCTCCGACGGATTGGTTTGACAAATTAAATAGAAAACTAGGCTTTCATCTGCTCTGGACCCATACTGGACTTGCAATTGCCATGCTTGTAATTACTGCATTTTTTGCAATTGGATATCTGGATGAGAATTTTAGTGTTATTTTAATGAAGGGAGATAATTTTCCCATAGTATTGATGTTTTATACTATCTATTTTTTTACTTGGCTTGGCATGCACAAGGCATATGTAAATGATGAAAGATTAGAAAAAGGTCTAAAACCTTCTGAATATAACGACCCAGATGATAAAGTACTTGTCTGGCCAGATTTAGTTTACATAGAATTTATTGCTCTTATCCTGTTTACGGTCTTTCTTACTGTCTGGTCCCTCATTGTTGCTGCACCATTGGAGGAGCCAGCTAATCCAGCAGCGACCCCAAATCCATCAAAAGCTCCATGGTATTTTTTAGGACTGCAGGAAATGCTTGTATATTATGATCCTTGGATTGCTGGTATTCTCCTGCCTGCCATGTGCGTTGTGGGATTAATGGCGATACCTTACATGGACATCAATAAAAAAGGAGATGGATATTACTCATTTAAAGAAAGAAGAGTCGGTATTTTTGTCTTCATGTATGGTTGGATTGTTTTGTGGCTATTTTTAATCGTTCTAGGTACATTTTTTCGTGGACCTAACTGGAACTTTTATGGTCCGTTTGAGTATTGGGATGCTCACAAAATTGTAGCACTGAATAATGTAAATTTATCAGAATATTTCTGGGTAAAACTCCTTGGTACTGGATTACCTGACAATATCCTTCTTAGAGAATTTGTTGGTTTCATAGTTGTTGGTGCCTATTTACTGGTTCTACCCGTTGTCTTGGCTAAAACATGGTTAAAAGATATGCTTGACGGTTATGGAATCACTCGTTTCGGAGCACTAATGACCTTCGGCCTAATCATGTTGTCTCTGCCCCTTAAAATGTATTGCCGGTGGATTTTTGGCCTAAAGTACTTTATAGCAATCCCAGAATATTTCTTTAACATTTAAAATATAAAGATGTTTAATAACGACGAAAGATACTGGGATATAAACCTTCTTAATAAATGGTTTGCAATATCATCTATTATTTTTCTTGCAGTCACCGTTTGGGTCTTCATTGATGATAACGATGATGAGTTCAAGGACTATCAGAGAGAATTTCGAAAGATGGAAGTCGAAATTGCTAAGAAAAAACTGGTCGAGAGAGCGTCAGAAATTGAAAATGATAAATCAAGTTACGAAAATTCCCTTTCCGAAGCCCAGGCTGAATTCGAAACTAGAAAAGATGAACTCTCAAACTTAGAAGAAAAACTTAGGGAAATTCAAGATTTACACTACGACCAAAATATGGTCTTCCAAAGTCATAAAGCTGAAGTAGAAGCTTTAAAATTCCTAGTAGAATCAGATAATATTAGTGGTGGCGGACCAAATTACAGAGATGATTATTACGCTGCCTTAGAAAAGCTTGATGAACTTCGGCTCATTAAAGAATCTAGTGAAATTGAGATTGCGGCTACAGAAAATGAGATAAAGTCTATTAAACTTAAAGTGAAACAAAAAAAAGATGATCTTAATAGATTCACTAAGAATTTCAACTTAGCAGAAAATAAATTAAAAAAGCTTGATCGGGACCAAATGACTCTTGCCAATAAACTTGGTGATTTTGTTCGAGACCTCCCCATTTTAGACTTTTTAGACCCTTATTACAAAGTGCATCAAGTCGTAGTTGCAGATGTGAAATACGATGTCAACTTTGCTTCTGTTCCTGTAGTGGATAGATGTACCAGTTGTCACCTTGGGATCGATAATCCAGACTACGTTGATGCACCACAACCTTACACTACGCATCCAAATCTTGATTTATATTTAACCTCTAGTTCTCCTCACCCTGTAAATAATTTTGGATGTACTAGTTGTCACTCTGGCAGAAGTAGAGGAACTTCCTTTGTTTCATCTTCTCATACACCAAATAATCCTGAAGACAAAGAACGTTGGATCGAAGAGCATGATTGGAAAGTTAATCACCATTGGCTCACTCCTATGCTCCCTACTCGTTATACCGAAGCAAGTTGTTTCAACTGTCATTCCAATACTAGTGATCTTGTTGGAGGAGAAAAGATTAATCTTGGCTTATCACTTGTTGACAAAGCAGGTTGCAATGGGTGCCATCATAATGAGAATTGGCCCAGCTTAGAAAAAGCAGGCCCAAACCTGAAGCATATCAACAACAAATTAACTGAAGATTGGGTCGCGAAATGGGTTAAGAACCCTCGTCATTTTCGTTACAATACTAGAATGCCTGCTATTTTTGAACAACCAAATCAAGAAAGTCCAGAAGTATCAGACTATAATGATGTAGAGATTGCTGGCATTACAAAATATTTATTTGATGGTAAGAAAAAAGATACTGGCAATGAAAGTAAAAGATATATAGGTGATCCAGCAAGTGGTGAAAAACTTTTTAGTGCAGTTGGTTGCATGGGATGTCATATCTCTGAAAGTAATCCTGGCGAAGCTCCTCACATCAACAATTACAAAAATTTAACTAAAGTTCAAGGCCCAAATTTAGTTGGTCTTGGTTCTAAAGTATCTGCAGAATGGTTATATGAATGGCTTATGGATCCTTTAGCCTACAACCCAGAAACCAAAATGCCTAACCTTCGCTTAAATCCAGATCAGGCAAAGGATATTACTGCCTATTTACTGCAGGATAAAAATGAAGAATTTGAAGCTATACCGGCACATGCATACAAGGACAGTGTTCTTGAAAAACTAACCGTAAATTGGTTAAAAAAATCAAATCCAGAATCATTTGCTTTAGCAAAAGCAGAGAAAATGAGTACAGATGAAAAATTAAATTTTATTGGAGAAAAAAGCATACGTCACTACGGATGTTTTGGATGCCATAGCATTGATGGATTTGATGATGCAAAGCCAATTGGTGTAGAGATTACCGAAGAGGGATCAAAACCTGTTAACAAATTTGATTTTGGGTTATATCATGACATTGAACATTCCGTTCCCGCATGGATTGAAAATAAGCTTAGAACACCTCGGATCTATGATAGAGGGAAGGAAAGTCAGCACCTTGATCTACTGAAAATGCCTAACTTCTATTTTTCAGAAGAAGAAATTGAAGCTATCACAACAGCGGTACTAGCCTTTAATTCCAATAAGGTTGGTGAAAAACTTATCGCTAGCAATAAAGATCCCAACGTTTATAAAGAAGGCCACAGGCTTGTGAAGCAGTATAATTGCCAAGGATGTCATTTAATTGAGAATAGAGGCGGGCAACTTGTCGAACAAATGGGTCAGCCTGAATATGCTCCACCCAATTTAAACTCTGAAGGGCGTAAAGCCAATCCAGACTGGTTACTTTCTTTCTTTAATAATCCTTCTATTATTAGACCAAATTTGCAGGTAAAAATGCCAAGCTTCCACCAAATCTCAGATAAAGAATGGGATGCAATCATAGCATATTTTAAACACGCTGATGGTGAAACTATTAACTACCGCTCAAACCATTCTTATGATATCACAAGTACTGAATTTGAAGCAGGAGAGAAAATTCATGAGCTTGGACAATGTAATAGCTGTCATTTTTATGGTAAAGTTTACCCAACTGGTGATGCCCCTACTTGGGCTCCTAATTTAGCGTTATCAAAAGAACGTCTAAATCCAGAATGGGTTACGGAATGGTTTAAGAATCCATCAGCAATTATGCCTGGAACAAAAATGCCCGCGCCTTATGTTCCTGACAGTGAAATATTATCTATGGAAGGAGCTGAAACTGACTGGGGCCAAGCACTCGTGGCATTGGATGGCGACACTACTAAAATGTTAAATGGTCTGCGAGATTATTTGTGGAATATTAAAGGTGATGTAAACATTGATGCTTTGATTAAAAATTACTTCCTAGAAAATGGCTATGATTTTGATAATACTAGTTCTGATGAAGAATACGATGATGAAGAATACGATGATGAAGATGGAGATGATTGGGGTGATGAGGAAGAAGAGGACGACTGGAAATAATTCTTCTTTATTTATTTAGTAAGTAATTTTATAGCATTACTAATTTTATCTACCTTCCAACCTTCACCCTTCCAAACACCTAGAACCTCCCTATCTTTTCCAATTAGCACTGAACTTAATGTATGCCCAATTTTTTCTTGCTCTATTCCCCAAAAATTTCCTCCAGACTGCCTAACTAATTTATACACATCTTCTATGTTACCAGTACTAGACCAAGCATCCCAATTACTATAACTATTTACTGAAGGACCATAAGATTTATTAAGAACTGTCGGAGTGTCATGCTTATAGTCAAAACTAATCATAATAAAATTAATTTCAGGAAATTTATTCACCAACGCAGCATTTTTCAATACAATTGCTGGGCATAAGTTTGGCATTGGACAACGTGAAAAAACATACGAGATAAATCGGTAGGTCCCATCTGTTTGTGATAAGCTAATTTTTGAGCTATCCAAATTCAAAAGCGAGACATCATCTAATATCGATCCGATATTCTTTTCAGAGAATTCATCACTAAAAAATTCATCGACCTGAGGAATAAATCCTTTCCCTACTATTGTAAAATTTCGAGAGTAAGGTTTTATATCATCCCATACTAGCTCGAAATGCACACTGTCACCTATTTGAATTTTTATTAGATCTTTTTCATCTTGAATAAAAAAGGGCATTACCATAGGCATCATTAAGTTTGGAATGGTATCATGAGAAATAACTGCCTTCTGTGTATTTAGATTTACAGAATGTACAGTTCCTGCTACTTCATAGATTTCAGTAGCACGATCACAGGAAATTGCTAAGATGATTATCAGAAATAAAGACAGCTTCATTTAATAAAAGAGTACCAAAAAAAAGGCGGAAAAAATTCCGCCTTTTAAATTGTTAAAAGTAACTTTTACTTTTTTGGAGGACCTTTAAGCACAAAGTCCTTAGTAGTCTCTCCTGCCCCAATTGTTACCTTGTCGAGCGTTTTCTTGAACCTATCTTTTTTTACAAATTGCTCCTGCCAACACAACACTTCGTAAGTTCCTGGAGGAACATTTGGAATCTCATAATTTCCATCTTTATCTGTAATTGCGTAGTAAGGATGATCAGAAACTAATACCCAAGATTTCATCCATGGATGGACATCACATTTTATAAAGAAAGGAGCGGGCTCTGATTTCGGAAAAGATGCCTTCTTCTCTTTAACGACCTTAGGCATTGCAAAATTAAATTCTTTGTTAATCTTCGGCATAGAGTGAATGTTGTGAAGAGTAGCGTCGCTATTTTTTATAAGCAGTTCTTGTCCTGCCATAACGCCGATAACATGGGGCGTGTATACACAACCTTTTTGATCTAAAACAACAGGCTCAGATGGGACAGAACCAGAATACTCTACATTTTTTAGCCAAACAAGAGCCTCTTCCATGGAACCATCATCTGACATTTTAAAGCCATCATAGCGAACCTTGCCAGAGTGTGAAGCGCCACAAACAGGGTCTGCACCCATTCTCATGGGCTTCATTTTAAATTGCCTACCCTCATATGTGACTTTACCCTTCAAAGTTCCAGCATCTGCGAAAACTAATAAAAAACTAAGTGAAAGAAAAATTTTCTTTATCATAACATCTCCATAAATGTTTTAGTAATTGCTTAAAATTACCAAAAAAATATTGTAGTTTATAAAACAAATTATTTTTTTCCTTTTTTAAAATAGGTTCAATAATGATTTAACTTCTACTGCTTAATAGATAAAGATTTTATTACTATGTACCTTTTCATGATTATCTGCTATTTCTTAATGTTAATCAATTTTATTAATCTTACGCTAGTTGGATCTAGTGGATATTGGAGTTTTACAATATTTGGAGCTAGCCATACGAGATTTGCATTGTTTATGATTTTAATTTTTACTATCACGGAAACAGTTGTAATGTATTTCTTCATCTCTACTGGCAAAGCCATAAAATCTGCTATTGAAGCAGGATTAGGTAAAGATACATTATGGAGTAGAGAACGTAAATTAAAAATGATTCTTTTCCCTCAATTAATGCTAACTATCTTTTTAGTAGGTGGATGGTTCATACATATCGGAGCGGTAGAAAACAATATGCCCACAAAATGGTTACACTGGCCTATCTTTTTCTTAGCTTATTTGCATCATGTTTGGTCCCTAAAAATCAAAAACAATGCATTTATAGAGCAATTGTCTATTATTTCCGAATTAGAACCTGAAACAGAGAAGGCCTAACCTTGTACTATGCAGCGAAAGGTCTTGAATTCCTTGGAATGTTTATTATCGCAGTCGGTTTTATTATTAAGTATCCTAGACTAATGGAACCAAAGCTATTACTTGCAGGAATTATATGTTTTGGTTCGGGATGGATTATTGAAAAATATATTTTGTAATGTGAATTATACTCTTTTTTTAAAAAATATTTAGTTAAATTTTACTCTATATTTAACAATACATAACTTAAAACATGGCATATAATTATTTTAAAGGCATTCCAGATCTACCGGAATACGCAAGAGAGAAGCAAAAGCGTCCTAAGCTTATCGCTATAGTTGATGAAGATAATTGCACTGGTTGTCAAGCCTGTGTTCCCTTTTGTCCAGTAGACTGTATTGAGCCAGTTTCAAGCGACAAGTATGAATTCCCTATTATTCCGCCTGTCCAAGTTCGTCATAACGAATGTACAGGTTGTCAAGTTTGTGCTCGCGTTTGTACCAAAATGACATGGGATGCAATCCGAATGTTAGGGACAGAAACTTTTGAAGAAAATTATACCATGGAAATTGACTAATTTTATTTCTAAATAATTATGAGCTATAATCATCATCACGAAGAGAATTTTTTCCAGAAGTACATCTGGTCCGTCGACCATAAAGTAATCGGAATACAATATGGAGTGACTTCCCTTCTATTTTTACTATTTGGTTTTGGTTTAATGGCAGTCATGAGGTATCAATTAGCATATCCTGAGACTGTGATCCCAATTATAGGGCAATGGCTTTTCTCAGAGAGTGGCGGCATTATGCTCCCAGAGAACTATAATACTTTTGGCGCAATGCATGGTACTATTATGATTTTTTTAGGAGTAGTTCCGCTTGCTGTTGGGGCATTTGGAAATTATCTTGTGCCGTTACAGATTGGTGCTCCAGACATGGCGTTCCCTAGATTAAATGCAGCTAGCTACTGGACTTATTTTGTTGGTGGGGTTGTAATGATGACCAGCTTTTTTACTCCTGAAGGTGCAGCGAGGTCAGGATGGACATCTTACCCTCCTCTTTCCATTTTTGAGTCTGGGCAAACCATGTGGCTACTTTCTATGGTATTTCTAATCACTTCATCCTTGTTAGGGTCAATGAATATTATTGTCACTATTGTACAATTACGTGCTCCAGGATTAACGTGGTTTAAACTTCCTTTTTTTATCTGGACTCAGCTGGTGACCTCATTTCTTTTAGTTTTGGCATTTCCACCTTTAGAAGCTGCCGCAGTGTTGCAGCTCATGGATAGAATAGCAGGAACTAGTTTTTTCTTACCCAGTGGACTTGTATATGCTGGGGAAGCTGTAGCAGCCTATGGAAATGGTTCTCCTCTTCTATGGCAACACCTTTTTTGGTTCCTAGCGCATCCTGAAGTATATGTACTCATTCTACCTGCTATAGGTATAGTTGGAGAAATTTTAGCTAATAATACTAGAAAACCTCTCTGGGGTTATAAATCACTTGTGTATGCAATCTCCTTTCTAGGGTTCATGTCTTTTATTGTATGGGCTCATCATATGTTTTTAACTGGAATGGGACAATCGATGAGTGCTTTCTTCCAGCTGACAACCATGATCATTTCAATACCGTCTGTTGTTGTTTTAACTGCTTTTTTTCTTTCTCTATGGGGAGGTTCAATACGATTCAATACCCCCATGCTATTTGCATTATCTTTTCTGCCTATGTTTGGAATTGGGGGATTAACAGGACTTCCTCTAGGTGTTGCAGCTTCAGATATTTACCTTCATGATACCTATTATGTTATAGGCCATTTTCATTACGTTGTAGCCCCAGGAACCTTGTTTGCACTTTTTGCGGGTATCTACTACTGGTTTCCCAAGATTACAGGAAGACGATTACACGAAGGCATGGGAAAGCTACACTTTTTTCCCTCATTTTTAGCCATGAATGGAATTTTTATGCCAATGTTTATCCAAGGACTTGCTGGGTTGTCTAGAAGAATGTATGATGGTGGACAACAATATGCTCATGCATCTGATATAACGCATTGGAATGAGTTTATGACTATTTCGGCCTTTATACTTGGACTTGCTCAAATCCCGTTTATTTTAAATATTTTCATTACCCTAAGTACAAAAAAATCAAAAGACAGAAACCCTTGGAAGTCTACTACAATTGAATGGTCTGCCCCTTCTCCACCACTCCCACATGTAAATTTTGAATCCGCAGTTGAGGTACATAGAGGTCCATATGAATATAGTGTACCGGAAAGGGAAGAAGATTACTACCCTCAAACTTCGCCATGAGTAATATTCCCTATATTATAGAAGAACGTCCTGATACAGGCTTAAATAACTCTAAGTTAGGTGTATGGATATTTTTAGCATCAGAGGTAATGCTCTTTGGAGGGCTATTTTCAGCATATGTTTTCTTGCGACTTGCTGCACCTGAAGGAGATTTCGACTATTGGGGTGCTAAGCTAAATGTCCCTATGGCAACTTTTAATACGATGATGCTCATTACCTCAAGTGTAACTATGGTTATGAGCTGGGCATCTTTAAAACTAAAACAATTTGATAAATATAAAATATATTTAGGAATAACAATTCTTTGTGCTATTGGATTTCTTTGCGTGAAATACTTTGAGTATACAGGGAAATTTCATCACGGTATTTATCCATCTTCCAGTACTTTTATGGGAATCTATTTTACTTTAACAGGTCTACATGTTCTTCATATTATTGGTGGGCTGGTTGTCCTAATATATTTATGGACAAGTCAAGCAGATAAAATGTGGGCAGAAAATCCAGATCTACTTGCCAATAGAGTAGAAGTAACTGGCTTATACTGGCATTTTGTTGATTTAGTTTGGATCTTCTTATTTCCAATCCTTTATTTATTATAGGTTCTTAAAATGTCTAACGATTCAGATCACTCTATAGAACATCACATCCAAACCTATATTCGAGTTTTTATAGCTCTTGGCTTTTTAACTGTAATTACAGTTGCTGTAAGCTACCTTGAGGTGTCTTTCATAGAGGCATTTTTCCTAGCTATTACTATTGCTACCATTAAAGGAAGTTTAGTTCTGGGATTTTTCATGCATCTAATTTCTGAAAAAGCTACAATTATATGGATATTAGTAGCAACCACTGTTGCTTTTATTATATTAATGTTTATTCCTTTAATATCTGTAACCGACTCCACGGGATTGTATTAGTATGAGTTTGAAAATAACACATACCGTAATTATTGTGATGTCAATTCTGCTAACAGGATTCTTCTCATATTTCATGCTGAATAGTGTGGAGCAATCCTATTCTTTCGTTTTTTCTATTGGAGGAATAATTGCCACTATAGGTTTATGTTATTACCTACTATCAATAATTAAAAAATTTAAAACATTATAGTGAAGTACTTTACCACGAAGATTACAGCATTTTTATTTCTATTTCTTTTTGAACTCTCCTATGCCTGTTCCACTTGTTATGGAGATCCAAATAGTAATGCTGGTAAAGGTATGGACATGGCTATTATTACCCTTCTAGGTGTTATAACTCCTTTATTAATTGCAATAGCTGCGGGAATAATATCTATCGGGCTTAAATCAAAAAAAATTAACCACCGTACTTTAAATAATGATTGAACTTTTAAGATATTTTGGACTTCCAGTAGGTATTTCGACCGTTAGTGGACGCATTGATGAAATTATTGTGATTGTTCATTATTTAATGCTTGTCTTGTTTGTCGGTTGGGGTACTTTCTTTATCTACAGTTTGATAAAATTCCGCGCCTCAAAAAACAACAAAGCGAATTATAACGGCGTTGAGTCTCATTATTCTAGTATTCTCGAAGGAGCAGTAGCAGTAATTGAAATTGTTATACTCTTTGGTTTTGCTTTTCCGATCTGGGCTGAACGAGTAAATGACGTTCCAGATCCAAGAGACGCAGAGCATTTAAGAGTAGTTGCTCAACAATATGCATGGAATATCCATTATCCAGGAGCAGATGGTGTCTTTGGAGACACAAGAGTGGATTTAGTAGATGAACAAAATAATCCAATAGGATTAGACAGATCAAGTGAATTTGGTGCAGATGATTTTTACACTATCAATCAGCTTCATATTCCTGTTAACAAGAAAATCCGTGTTGATTTAAGCTCAAAAGATGTTATTCATAATTTTAAATTACCCGAACTCAGAGTTTCTCAAGATGCTATCCCTGGAATGAACATACCTGTGCATTTCACTGCGACTAGCACTTCTGAAGAATTTCTTAAGACGGCTGTTGGGACAAAAAGAGAAGGCAAAAGTTTAGAAATAGCTTGTGCTCAATTATGTGGGTTAGGGCATTATCGAATGAAAGGATATTTAACCATTCATGAAGAAGAAGATTATGTAGCTTGGCTTGCAGAACAAGCAGAGTACCTTGAAGAAGAAAGCGATGATGATGAAGGCGGAGATGATTGGGGTGACGACGACTGGTAAAACCAGTTAAAAAAATTATTTAATACTAATTCCTTTCTTTTAACCATTTCATTAAATCTCTCAAACACTCGTTTGGAATAGTATGTTCTGAATCATACTCATGAAAAGATGGCTCCATTCCTAACTTAACAAGTCCATCTCGTGTATGTTGTCCAAGATCAAATGGTACAACAGGATCTAACTTCCCATGCCCCATAAAAAGATCTAATTTTTCTAGCCCTTTATTATTTATATCATCAAGTCTTTCAACTGGAAAAAAACCAGACAAGGCAACCACAGAATTAAATCTATCTGGATTAAGAAGTCCTGAATAAATTGAAAGTGATGCCCCTTGACTAAAACCTAGCAAATTTACTCTCTCTGGGTCTAAATGTAGATCCTCTACACATTTATTAATTGAATCCATTACTTGTTGTTGATGGTTTTCCATTTGTTCAGGTTTAGGGAGTTTGCCTATGTTTTCAAAGTCTAATTCTGCCCATGCCCATCCATTATATTGTACAGGTATAGATGCCTGTAAACTAATACAAGTCCAATCTTTATCGAAAACCGGAGAAAGGCCAAAAAGATCCTGCATGTTACTCCCAAAACCATGCAGAAAAAAAATACTTTTAGAAGGAGATTTCTGATTTTCTAATTTTCTAATTAGATTATCTAATGGAAGTTCGATTGTAATATGATTACTCATTATTGATTTGCATATTTTTCTTTCTTTTTTTGTGATGCCCGTTTATTCTGGTCAAGTTCCATTTTCCTTAACCTAAGATTTTCAGGAGTAATCTCTACCAATTCATCTTCAGCAATAAATTCAATATATTGGTCTAACGATAATTGCTTAGGTGGCCTTAGCGTAACAGTATTATCGGATCCGGATGCACGCATATTAGTTAATTTTTTTTCTCTGGTAATGTTCACATTCAAATCTCCATCCCTATTTCTTTCTCCAATAACCATACCATCATATACATCGGTCCCAACACTAATAAACAACTCACCTCTGTCTACCATACCAATACATGCATATGTTGTAACCTTACCATTACGATCCGAAACCAATGCTCCAGATTTTCTTTGGGGTATAGGGCCAAACCAAGGCGCATAACCATCGAACAACTTATTCATTATGCCTGCACCTTGAGTGTCTGTTAAAAATTGAGATCGAAAACCAATTAATCCTCTTGAGGGTATAGAAAATTCAAGATTTACTCTTCCTGTACCATGATTCTGTAAATTCGTCATTCTACCTTTTCTTTCAGATAACTTTTCCGTAATTATTCCCACTTTTTCTTCTGGAATGTCCAAAAAAACTTTTTCCATAGGCTCTTGAGTTTTTCCACCTTCCTCCTTAGTAATAACTTGAGGCTTTGATACCATGAATTCATATCCTTCTCTTCTCATAGTTTCAATTAATATCGCCATTTGCAACTCGCCTCTTCCTCTAACTTCAAATACATCTGTTCTATCCGTTGGGTGAACTTGAAGAGAAACATTGCTGTATGTCTCCTTAACTAACCTTTCGGATATATGTCTTGTAGTTAAAAACTTACCATCCTGACCTGCAAATGGACTATTATTAACATAAAACAACATAGAGACTGTCGGTTCGTCCACTTCAATTCTCGGTAAAGGATCTGGGTTTTCATTATCAGCTATTGTATCACCAATAGATATATTTTCAATACCCGCAAAAGCAATAATATCTCCTGCAGTTACTTTTTCAACTTGGATTTTTTTAAGTCCTTGGAAAGTATACAAGGCTGAGAATTTTTGATTTCTATGATACTCTTCAGCTTTACATAATGAATAAGAATCGTTCATAGTAAGGGTACCATTATTCAGCCTCCCTACAGCAATCTGCCCAACATAAGAATCATAATCTAGACTTGTAATTAAAAATTGTGATTTATCTTCATCCGTTACTTGTGGGCCCTCAATATTTTCAAGTATAGAATTAAATAAAGGTGTTAAATCATTGGAGTCGCTATCCAATTCATTATGTGCTATTCCATCCTTAGCATTTGTATAAATAATAGGAAATTCAATCTGGTGATCCGAGGCTCCAAGATCAATAAATAAATCGTATACCTCATCAACCACTTCATCAATTCTTGAATCCGATCTATCAATTTTATTTATTACTAGTATAATTGGTAATTTTTTCTCAAGTGCTTTTTTTAAAACAAATCTAGTTTGTGGTAATGGTCCCTCACTGGAATCAACTAATAAAAGAGCACCATCCACTAAATTGAGACTTCTCTCTACCTCACCACCAAAATCAGCGTGCCCTGGTGTGTCCAAAATATTAATCTTCACATTATTATAGAAGACTGCTGTGTTCTTTGCAGTAATAGTAATCCCACGTTCTTTTTCAAGATCCATAGAATCCATTACACGATCTTCAACTTCCTGATGAGCTTTAAATGTTCCACTCTGTTTAAGAAGACCATCCACCAGAGTAGTCTTCCCGTGATCTACATGGGCAATTATTGCAACATTTCGTATAGAATCTTTTCTCATATTTTTTTCTTTCAAAAAAAAACCCCGCCAAAAAGCGGGGCTTTTTTTTCATTACTGAGAATTACTCTCCAGCAACAGATGCCTTACGGTAGTCTGTTACTAACTTTTTTACTTCACCAATCGCTTTTCTTGCACGTGAACCAGCAGCTTTGTTACCACCCATGTTCTTTTCATGCTCTTCAACGAAAGTGTCAAAATGACCTTTTAACTCGTCATATAGTTTGCTTGTTTTAGACATTATCTTTCCTTTTTATTAAAAATTTTAACCGGCGATTTTACAAAATCTTTTCTCGTTATACAGATATTTATTTCAATAAAATCATTTTTCTTGTTTTACTAAAAGATCCAGCCTGTATTTGATAAAAGTACATTCCCGCACTTACCGTACTACCACTTTGATTTTCACCCATCCATTTGTATGTATACATCCCAGGATTTAAATCTTCATTTACCATTTCTCTTACTACATTACCCAACAAATCATATACAACTAAATAAACTCGCTCAGAATTAGGAAGAGAAAATTTGATATCTGTAGATGGATTAAAAGGGTTTGGGAAATTCTGATAAAGAGAAAATTCATAAGGAAGAACATCATCATCCACGCCCACAACTCCACTAACCGTGAGGTTAATTCCTAGCGTATCTGATAGTGATTGGTACGGATCTTCAATTATGACTTTAGCGCTATATACACCATTACTAAGTCCTTGAGTCATAATGGAAAAATCAAACGTCTCTGTCTCCTGATAATTTATTATACCCATGGATGAAGAGGCAATCCAAGATGGTGTCAGTCCTAATTGGATATTATCTAACGCTACACCGGAAGCCCAGTTACCATTATCATTAGAGTGGAAAGCAACTTCAATAGTCTCACCTGAATATTGATAAAGATTCACCGTTTCTTGAACCCATTCATCATTTCCATCACCATAATCAAGGGTAAAAATTTCATCCTGCGAAGCCCAACTATCCGTGGAAACATACACATGGAAAGTCTGACTAAACCCTGCAGTAAAATATCTGTGAAACGATAATTCAACCTGCCCCTCTGGCAAAACTATAGAATTTGTATATAACATATCGCTGCTTCCATCACTACTACTTCCACAGGCATCATCATTGGTAGCAATATAGGACCCATCAGAAAGTGGTATGGTAAAGTAAGAACTAGATGCATCTTCAGAAACAAACCAACCTGGATTATCACACTCAGCATTTGTAGATACCGACCATCCTGTCGGTAGAATTCCCTCTGAAAATTTTTCATTAATCATGAAATCCTTTCCAGGATAGGTAATAAAACTAATAACAGAACCTTCTTCACCATCATTTGTAACGTCAACAGAAAATGTTTCCATAGTATTTTCACCCAATTCAATATCAATCAATGCTTGGCTAAGCGCCAAGGATGGTAGATTATTATTCTGAATGGTAATATTTCCATTATTAATGTCAAAAAATATATTATCAGATGCTCTTACCATTAATCGAGCTGATACAGTTGGCGGTGTTGGAGGTACTGTAAAAGTATAAGAACCATTATTCGGTACATTCTCAAATAGAATGAAATCAAAGCTATCTCCCCCATTCAAGGATAAAACTAAATCAACGTTTTGACAATTTACACTATCTGGATCATTTGTATTTGCTACGTTCCAATTGATTGTTTGTTGAGAACCCACCTCCCAAACTGTAGGGTCCGACTGAGAAGTAACCCGAAACGGTCCTGCCGTTCCAGCAACGAAGAACTGTACATTTTTATGATTTACAGATCCCGCATATGGATCGTTGGTTCTTACAACCATTCGCATATTTATTTCTCGGGAAGCAAAGGGAAGTTTTTCCACTACAAGAGAAGATATATTCCCCCAATTTTCATGATAGGTCTCATATTCATTATTCACTAAACTATTCATACTAGGAAAAGTTCTTCGATACCCGTATTGGGAAGGATCCACAGTTGTAAATAATGGTCCCATGACTGGATTAAAAAATGGAAACTCCGAACTTTCTGTATCATTCCAAAAGACTTCACTAGTTGCATCATTTTGTTCCCAATTAAAAGTGTATTCAGGATACATAGGTGAGCTCGATCCTTCCAAAACAAATGGTGTTTCTTTAGGAATCACATAGCCACCAGTGGGCACAATCACATCTGGAATGACATTACCTGTTCCCTGGGTTTCATACCCATTTACATAACTATAAAAATTTCCATAGTAGTTAGGCAATGAAGCCTTGTAGTTCATTCCTATTTCTAAACTATGAGAGGTGTAAGCCATAGCGTTATTTCCAGGAACTCGAGCGCTATTGGTAGACCAGTACATAATGCTCCCTCCAATGGAAGATCCAATTCCTCCTTCTTTTGTCAAATTATGGTTCGAACCAACGTTATGCATTGCTTCATGAGAAAAAACTAAATAGCTAGGTATACTTACAGATGTAGCTCCTGGGCAATAGCCAAGACCTCCACCATATCCTAAATCAATACATGCTCCATACTCC
This sequence comes from Fidelibacterota bacterium, assembly GCA_045568995.1. Taxonomy (GTDB): domain Bacteria; phylum Fidelibacterota; class Marinisomatia; order Marinisomatales; family UBA1611. Next base: position 44,300 of record JBJKZY010000017.1, read on the forward strand.
CATTGACGAATTGCATCTTCTGCTTCCCAACCTCCTGGTCCTATAACCGCATCAAGATAAGGTTCTACTTCAGGTAGTTCACAATTACTTGGGTTTCCTGTTTCTGCGCACTCTTGCTTGAACTGATCCGGAACTGGGTTGCTATTGGTATGAATGATCAGATCATTATTTTCCACAATTTGCATCCGAAAACTAAGGTCTCTAACCCAGATAAGATTTATCTGGTTTACAATTCCCACTAACCATGTAAGACCTCCTTCAACAGTTCCATCTGCGACTTCATTATTTACATCTTCCGTAACGATAACAGCAACCCTGTGAGTTACCAATTCACTTCCAACTGGAATACAGGGATCGTCCATTCCAACACAGTCAGGAAAAATATCATCATTCACATCCCTTGAATTTATAATGAACTCATCTTCAACCTTACAGACATAATCAGGGTCTGGTGATATCAACTCATCACCAACTTGTAGGGACTCTCTTCCACTACCAAGGTCAAATGACTGGAAGAATGAGTTACCTAGTTGAGTCATAGACATTCCCATTATCATCCCATTGTTTATAACAATACTTGCACGATGAGATGGATTGGAAACACCCACTCCCATATAACTTTTAATCATCGGATAACGTTCAACAAGATTAGGATGCATTACAGATGTTTCATAAAAACGAAATGCTGTTTTCTCTCCATTTCTTAGAGGCATATTTATAACTATTGTGGAAGGGGTACGCTCTTTCACCCTTGGAGTAGAGCGTAAAATAGACTCTAATTCATCGATGTAAAAGATGGTTGATGATTCTTTTTCCCCTATTTGGGAAATTTCCCAAGGATCATATATATAGTGAGGTGTTATATTGTTTGCAGAAAGAGAAAAAATTAAAAGAAGGAAGAAAACAGGTTTGAATAGCTTTTTTGTTTCATACATAGCGGATTCTACTTTTTATTGTATTTGTAAATTAATCATTCAATAAGCTTAGTCATTATATTTAATTATTCTATATGAATTCCTTTTGCCTCACTCCAATACCAATCCTCAATTCCTTCCGGAACGTCTCCTTGCTTTACTAAATAATTCAATTCACCATTGAGCCAGTAACAAGCACTCATTTCACTATAAAAACTTGTATCTCGAGATGCAACACCCACAACAAAAATATTATCATCTGCAACTCTTATATCGTAAGCCTCTCCTGTACCGTAATTCACCAAAGGACCGCCTTCTAAATTATATATTTTTTTTCCCTTCCAATACTGAGGAAAAGACCCTCCAGTAAAACTACCATCATAATGACCGAACCAATCGGTTTTTCCCGCAGAAAAAACTTCACCTCTATCCATGGTAATTCCATTTGATTGTGCTCCGTAAATGTCCATGTTAGATCCACCAAACCGAAGGTCAGTTCTCGCAGTATGACGCCAATAGGAAGCAGTTGGAGTATACCCTGCAAACCCTGAGGTTTTTAACACATAGCCTGCAAAGTACCGCATGTTTCCATCTTCAAGCACTAAATCATATATTTCTCCGTCTCCATCACTTGGATAATTGACATTAGTGCGATTAGATCCATTTTTCCAAAAGCATGGAACAATATAATGATGATTGTTCATATAGTAACCTCCAACATATACCGCTCCGTTATTACGGACACCAATTGCAAATGCTTGAGAATCTCTTCCAACTGTACAATTTATTTTTTGACCATTTTTCCAATAACAAGATCCATCATTAAACCAACCTGCTACGTAGACATCTCCATTGTGAACAGCAATTGCCTCTGCCTCACCACCTGATCCAGGGAGATCGTACCGAACCTGATTTATCCAATAACAAGCATCATAAGTTGAGCTTGTTCCACAGGTATAGACATCTCCATCTATAACCACAATATCAGTGGCCCATGCCCCTCCAGGGAGTTCAAAACGTACTCCATCTACCCAGTAACATGCAGTTTGTACACCAGCTTCATTGTAAGAATCACCAACAATGTAAACAGTTCGTCCTTCAATTAAATATTGATTACACATCCCATCCCCGTTTTCATCAGGACCATCATTTTCAGGGTTGAAAATTCCAGAAGAACAATCATCACATCCATCTCCATCCACATCCGAACACATTGTATTATCTAATGGATAAGCATCCTCAATATCGGGAACATTATCATTATCATCGTCTTCATCATTATCATTACAGATGCCATCATTATCAAAATCATCTAAAATAATTTCACCATCTTCACAACTTTTACATGGATTATCTACATACTCACATGTTCGATTATCAATAGTTGCTAATGGATCATAATTACATGCACTTTCATCCATACATCCACATTCGTCACACGTGGACCACTCTGAAAACGTAATTTCTCCAATATTCCCATTTCCACTCGCATCCGAAAGTAGATCGCCCTTCCCTTCATTCATTTTCCAATAGCCAATGAGACTATTGGAAGACTCATAGCTCCCACGATTAAGGGTTGCATTCATATCATTTTGTTCTTGCGAAATTTCAGTTACCTCAACAGAGGTCAGTGCAGTATTCCAAAGAGCAACTTCATCAATGTCACCATAGAAATTATTCCCATTTCCAAATCGTCCAATGAAAGTAGTTGTGCTCTCATCCTGTGGAGGAACATTTACTGCCTGATCCACTTGCTCATTATTTTTATATAGCGTCATCGTTTCAGATTCAACATCATAGGTTACAGATACAAATGTCCAAACATGTTCAGGAATGGAATCAGTATCCTGGACAATGCTATATCCACCTTGATGACCCGCAGATAACTTTGCGCCTTGAGACTGAGGTATCCAAAAAGTATGATTTGCATTCCCCGATAAAATATTGTGCTTAGCTTGATAACCATATTTTCTCTTTACCCAAGCTGCCTTTGTATACGATCCTTGAGGCATTATATCACCAACATTTACTGATGAGTTTGATCCATTAAACCCTAAATAGTAATCCCCTTGATCTAAAAAAGATTGACAACTGCCATCATCATATGTAGCATTATTATTATAATTATACGCTGTGGAATCTGTGCAGCCACAAATATTAGTACCACCCGGAATTCCTGCGCAATCTTCAGGTAGAGAAGAATTATTAGGCGACTCTTCTTGCTCACATAAAAAAAAGAAAAATGAAGCAAGAACAATTAAATTTAGCTTTCTATTTGTTATATTTTTCATTTTTCTATTCACGATTAATTCGAAAAAGACATTTTCAGCAGTGCAGGAGTTCCACCACTATTCCCATCGATAAAACCATATCCACCCACCACAATGTCACCATTAGCTGATTCTAAAATCGACATATTCACATGGCCAATGTTTTGAGAAAAGATGA
>JBJKZY010000018.1:0-8831 GCA_045568995.1 Fidelibacterota bacterium
AATATAATGCCACAATGGAGAAATAAGTCCTATATGCTCTGATGTGATTTTGTCTAATAAGGGGTTTTTTTTAAATCGGCTCGGTCCCACCGTATGTACCTTTATTTTTTTTTTGCTTTTTCTTGAAATATAAATATTTGACATGTCCGGAAACATCGGTAGTTCTTTTATTCTCTTTGATCCAATAAAAAAATTAAAACCTGATTGATTTACATGGCCAACAATAGAAGCTTTTTTAAAACTTGGTTTTGTTCGATCAAGAATTAAGATTTTTTTTATTTTATATTGTGCTTTCAGTTTTAAAAAGTTGCCTGGGTTTATATTGTCTTTATGAAACTTAATAGGTGCAATTATTATTTTGTTTTCTTTTTTATAAATAAAATGATCAAATAAAATGGTTTTTGATTTGTAAATTTGCGGATGATAAATAGTATAAATTGCTTGTTTCATTGTAAGGAAATCTATAAAAAGCTTTGAGATATTTCATTATAATCATTTCTTTAATTGTTTCTTTAAGAGGACAGTGAGCTCTGTGAAGTAACCCCTCCATGCCAGTTGGCAATTCAGATAGGGGTGTAGGTCTTTGGGCCGGACAAGTAATGTTTGGTGTTGATAATTCAAACGAATACATAGACTGGTGGCATGACGTTTTACCAAGTTCCCTAGAAAACTTTGATCATGAAGGAAGAATGGTTTCTAGTATCTTAACACCAAGTTTAACCATTGGGGTTTCAAATTATATAAACGTATCTTTAAGTCAGATTGTTGGATTTAGACATATGGTTTGGGATGGAGACCAACAGAGCATTCACCACAGAACAGAAGGAACTAATAAAAACTTTTATAACGCGAATGGCGGTCTGTTTGGGGACAGTAAAGTAATGGTTAGATATTTAGTTAGTAATGCTGGACAAGAAACAGGGTCAAGAGTTTTTGTTGGGGTTGGGGCCTCTTCTCCATCAAAAAACACCTTAACCTCTGATCCCTTCTTTCTTAAGAACAACGATGAAAAAAAAGACCATCGACACTTCAGTATGAGCGACGGCTGTTATAAGGTTCTCGCTGAAACCCAGTTTTATCTTAAACGGAACCTTAATCCTGTCTTTGTTGGAGGATCTTTTTTATACCAAACACCTTTAAAAGAAAACAAATATGGATATAAATCTTCTACACTTTATGACCTTTCTTTAACAGCCATATCTAATGAGATACAAAAACTAAAGGCCTCACTTAACTTTAACACTAGTCTTATGCATACGACTGTTGGTTATTGGAACGGCCTAAAAGCTCCTAATTCAAGATCTACAATTATTACTTTTGGTGGCGGTTTACTAAAAAACACAGACTATGGAGTTATAAACTTTGGCCTTTTAAAGCCGGTGTTTCTTTCTGGTGGTTTTTCTGGAACAAATGGTGAGGTGGAAAGTCGCGTTGGTGCCTGGAGGTTTAATATCGGATTTCGAAGACTTTTTGATTATGTTATACCTTGGTTAGACCCATTTAAAAACCTTTAGCTTAATTCCTTGCTCCAAACAAGACTGTTCCAAGCCTAATTTGAGTTGCCCCTTCCTCAATTGCAATTTCGTAGTCATTACTCATTCCCATAGAAAGTTCTTTTAAAGGCTTTAGTGGTAAAGATTTATTTAGTTTGTCTTTCGTGTTTCTTAGCAAAGAAAAACAAGACCTTATTTTCTTTTTATCTCTAGTGAAAGGGGCCATGGTCATTAACCCAACCACCTGAACGTTTTGAACTTCTAAACACTGGAGTATTTCTTTTGTGTTTTCAACAGAAAAACCTTTTTTTTGTACTTCACCGCTTGTGTTGATTTCCAGGAGAACTTTTATTTTTTTTTGGGATTTTTCACATTCCCTAGAAACCTTTTTTAACAACTTCAAAGAATGTATTGAATCAATTGCATCAAAGGCGTTTACGCATTTTTTTGTTTTGTTTGACTGCAGGTGCCCTATAAACCTTTTTTCCACTTTTGGCATATTTTCTGAAGACTCAAACTTTTCAATAGCATCATTAACTCTGTTTTCCCCAATAGATGTAATTCCCAATTGATATACCTCTGCTATACATTTAAAAGGTTTGGTTTTCGTAACTGCTACAATTTTAACCCTGTTACCAAAGAGACTTCTTTCTTCAGCTGACTTAATTTTTTCCGTTATGGTATTAAGCCTTTCTTTTAGATCTATGTTTATGATTCTTTTAATTCTTCTTCAGTTTCTTTTGTTGTTGTAACTGGGTCTTCATCGCTAATTACTCTTGTTATAGAAGAAATGCTCGCCCCATCATCTAACTTTACAAGCTTTACTCCTTGAGTAACTCTTCCAATGGTTCTTATAGCTGCAACAGGTTGCCTCATTAAAACCCCTGAATCGGTTATTATAATTAAATCATCAGAATCCACAACCTCCATAATGTTAACCATTTTTCCTGTTTTATCCGTGCACCTCATTGTCATAACACCTTTTCCACCTCGAGTTTGTGTTCGGTATTGAATTACGTCTGTTCTTTTTCCCATCCCTTTTTCAGTTGCAACTAAAATGGTTCCTTCTCTTCTTACAACCAGCATTCCAACCAGCCTGTCTTTTTCAGATCCAAGCTTAATACCTTTCACGCCCATGGTTTTGCGACCACTTGGTCTAATGTTGTTTTCTGAAAAACGAATAGATTTACCTTCTGATGTACCTAACAAAATATCATGTTCACCATTGCTAATCCTTGCTTCAATTAGTTTGTCTCCATCTCGTATTTCAATCGCATATATACCACCTTTTCTAGGTTTTCCATATGCAGACAAAACGGTTTTTTTAACAATTCCCTTTTCCGTAGCCATCACTATATAATGATCATCATCAAACTCTTTAACACTTACAAACGCCTCTACTTTTTCATTAGGTTCACAACCAATTAAATTCACAATTGCGCGCCCACGGGCAGCTCGCCCCCCTTGAGGTATATCATAAACCTTTAACCAATAACATTTTCCTTTATCTGTAAAAAACAACATATAGTTATGGGTGTTCGCTATAAATAAATGCTCAACAAAGTCTTCTTCTTTGCTCATGGCTCCCTGAACACCTCTTCCACCCCGCCTTTGAGTTCTATATGTGTTTGCTGCTGTTCTTTTTATATAGCCTTTATGTGTTATTGTAAGAACAACTTCTTCTTCTGCTATCATGTCTTCCATGGAAAAATCAGCATCAACAGGAACAATTTCCGTAAGTCTTTCGTCTCCATATTGATTTTGTATATTTAAAAGTTCCTCTTTAATAATATCCATTCTCTGGTTTTTACTTTCCAAGATCCCTTTTAAGTGTGCAATGATTTTAATTACTTCTTTGTATTCAGAAACAACTTTTTCAACTTCAAGACCTGTAAGTTTTTGAAGCCTCATCTCCAATATTGCCTGCGCTTGAATTTCTGACAAGTTAAAACTATTCACCAACCCTTCTTTTGCCTGTATTGGGTTTTTACTTCCTCTTATTATCTTAATAACCTCATCTATGTTGTCTAGGGCTATTTTTAAACCTTCAAGTAGGTGTGCGCGGGCTTCAGCTTCTTTTAATTCAAAAGTTGTTCTCCTAACAATAACTTCATGGCGAAAGGCAATAAAATGATTAAGGATTTCTTTTAAAGGCATGATTTTTGGAATACCATTTACAAGCGCAAGCAAAATTATACCAAAGGTGTCTTGGAGTTGGGTGTGTTTATAGAGTTGATTTAAAATAACCTCAGGAACAGCATCTCTTTTTGTTTCTATAACAACTCGGATACCATCTTTGTCTGACTCGTCTCTCAAATCTGTAATTCCAACAACCTTTTTATCTCTTACTAAATCAGCTATTTTTTCGACAAGGTTAGATTTGTTGGTTTGGTAAGTAACTTCGGTAATAACAATGCTGTCTTTTCCGTTTTGTGCGCTTTCAATATGCGCACGAGCACGCATTTTTATTTTTCCTCGTCCAGTTTCATAGGCTTTCTTCAAACCATCAAGACCCATAACTAAACCCGCTGTTGGAAAGTCTGGTCCTTTAACATGTTCCATTAGCCCCTCTGTGCTTACTTCAGGGTCTTCAATTAATAAAACTAGTGCACTTATTATTTCTTTTAGGTTGTGTGGTGGAATTTTTGTTGCCATTCCAACAGCAATCCCTTCTGAGCCATTAATTAATAATGTTGGTATCTGAGAAGGAAGAACCGTTGGTTCTTTTAACGTTTCATCAAAGTTTAACCCCCAATCCACCGTATCTTTTTCTAGGTCTTTTAGCATTTCACCAGAAAGTCTTGTCATTCGAGATTCTGTGTATCGCATCGCCGCCGCATTATCTCCATCAATTGAACCAAAATTTCCTTGGCCATCTACCAATTCATAGCGTAAAGAAAAACTTTGGGCCATTCTAACCAAAGCATCATACACTGAAGAATCTCCATGGGGATGATATTTTCCTAAAACGTCCCCTACTATTCTAGCGGATTTTTTATATGGCCTATTCCATCCAGAACCAAGTTCACTCATACCATATAATATTCGCCTATGAACAGGTTTTAACCCATCTCGTACATCTGGAAGCGCACGAGAAACAATGACCGACATTGAATAGTTTAGATAACTTTCTTTCATTTCATCTACAATGTCCCTTGGAAGGGTATTGTCTCTATTAAAATCAACCATTTTTTTTCCTATTTCTTTAAACGTCTAGATTAACAACAAACTTTGCATTTTTTTCTATAAAGCTTCTTCTAGCTTCTACATCACTTCCCATTAAGTTTTGAAATGTTTCTGCTGCTTCCGCAGCACTTTCAACTGAAACTTGTAAAAGTGTTCTTGTTTCGGGGTTCATTGTGGTTTCCCAAAGTTGAGTTGGGTTCATCTCACCTAAACCTTTATATCTTTGCATTAAAACTTTTGTGTTTTTATTGTCCTTTTTCATTCTTTCTATAATTAAATCTCTTTCGTTGTCATCGTAAGCATATGATTCTTTTTTTCCTTGAGAAACTCTATATAAAGGAGGAAGCGCTAAGAACAAGTACCCACCATCTATAACTTCTTTCATTTTTCTATAGAAAAAAGTTAACAAAAGTGTCCGAATGTGAGATCCATCAACATCTGCATCTGTCATAATAATAATTTTGTGGTACCTTAATTTTTCAGGGTCAAAATCCCCCGCAGATTTTTCTCCTAAATCATCTTCAGAACCCCCAAAACCTGCACCGAGAGCAGTAATCATTGATTGAACTTCGTTATTTGAAAGAAGCTTGTCGATTCTGGCTTTTTCTGCGTTAATAACCTTTCCCCTTAGTGGTAGTATTGCTTGAGTCCTTCTGTCTCTTCCTTGTTTAGCTGAACCACCAGCAGAGTCTCCCTCAACTAAATAAAGCTCAGAAAAGACAGGGTCTCTATTAGAACAATCTGCAAGTTTTCCAGGTAACGAGGATCCCCCCAATGCACTTTTTCGCCTGATAAGCTCTCTTGCTTTCCTAGCCGCGCTTCTACTTCTAGCAGCAAGCAAAGCTTTTTCAATCACTTTCCTTCCAATAGATGGGTTTTGCTCTAAAAAATCAAGTATACCCTCATAAACAACCTTATCAACCAAACCCTTAACATCACCATTTCCAAGTTTTGTTTTTGTTTGTCCTTCAAACTGTGGCTCTGAAACTTTTACACTAATTATAGCCGTTAAACCTTCCCGAAAATCTTCTCCTGTTAAAGATATTTTTTCATTTTTCTTGGTTTTAATTAAATTGTTTTTTGAAGCATGGTTGTTCATTGCCCGAGTTAAAGCTGAACGAAAACCTGATAAATGTGTTCCACCTTCTATTGTGTTTATATTATTAACAAAAGTTAAAATGTTATCATTATATGTGTTACTATACCTAAGAGCAACATCTACAGGAACCTCTCCTGAGTCCTTATTTACTGTAATGACTTTGTTATGTAGGGGGTTGTTTTGTTCATCCAAATATTTTACAAAATCACTTAATCCACCTTTAAATTTAAAAGAATCCATTTCTCCATTTTCAGTTCTCTCGTCTTTTAAAACAATTTCTAAACCGCTATTTAAATATGCAAGCTCCCTAAGTCTTTCAGATATAATACTGTATTCAAAAGCTGTTGTTTTAAAAACCGTACTGTCTGGAAAAAAACAAACTTTTGTTCCGGTTTTTTTTGCAACACCTGTTGTTTTTAATTTATTTTGAGGTTCGCCTATTTTATAATCTTGTCTGTGAACTTTTCCTTCTCTTTTGACTTCAACCCACAGCCATTCCGAAAGAGCATTAACAACAGAGACACCAACCCCATGAAGCCCACCAGAAACCTTATAAGAACCCTTGTCAAATTTTCCTCCGGCATGAAGCACTGTCATTACAACTTCAAGGGCGGGTTTTTTTTCCTCTTTATGTATATCTACAGGTATTCCCCTACCGTTATCTTCAACCGTTACTGACCCATCTTTATTGAAGGTCACTATAACTTTGTCGCAATAGCCAGCAAGAGCTTCATCTATTGAGTTGTCAACTACTTCATATATTAGGTGGTGTAGTCCTCTTTTACCAACATCGCCAATATACATAGCGGGCCTTTTTCTAACGGCTTCTAGCCCCTCTAAAACCTTAATGTTTTCAGCGCTATATTCTTCTGCTTTTAAAATTTCACTCATATAAACCTAACATCCTTAATGGTTGTTTTTATTAATTTTTTATTTATTGATTTAACTATCTTGTTCTTTTGAAATTGAAGTTCTTGTCTCCACACAGGACTTGTTGTTTTTACAGTCAAAACTCCAAATTTAACTTCTATGGGTTCTGTGTGCTCTTTAATTTTCTGTCCAACGACCTCTCCCCATACTTCTACCGCTTTTTGTTGGTTTATTCCTTTCTCCAATCCTCTTTTTTTAATGAGTTTTTTTATTGCTCCAGCTATGTGTTCCAACTTAACTCCAGTTTATGGGTTTTAACATCTAAGTTGTCAAGTAATAACCCGCTTTGTTCCACGTTAAGAATATCTGTTGTGGTTATAATCGTTTGAATTGGTTTTTTTTCTTCTGTTTTGATAGAGTTAAGATAAGAGACTAGTTTTTTACTCCTATTTAAGTCTAGTTTTGCAAATACATCATCAAGTAATATTGTTGGATGTTTTCCTGTCTCTTGTTTAATTAGATTAATTTCAGCTAGTTTTAAAAGTATTAAAGCTATTTTATGTTCCCCTTGAGATCCATAGTCTCTTATGTTTTTTTTACCCCAAAGAATCTTAATGTTATCTCTATGTGGACCGTGTGTAGTTGTTCCTAACAGAGAATCTCTTTCTCTTGTTTGTTTTAATTTTTTTTTAAAGTTTTCTTTATCGTATGTGTTTTCCGTGTAAAGTACGGTTACAACTAAATCTTTTTGATATTTAGCAACTACACTATTTAAGGATTTCATATAGTCATAAAAACAATTTTCTCGTATTCGCCAAAGTTTTATAGCTGAAGAAGAAAGTTTTTCTTCCCATGGGAAAAAACTTTCTTCTTTTGTTTGTTTAGTGTTAAGAAGAAGTGCATTCCTTTGTTTTAATGCCCTGTTAAATTCTTGTAATATGTTTAAATAATCACTATTTATAATTGAAAACAACCTGTCAAAAAAAACCCTTCTTTCTTTAGGGCCACCTTTTGTTATTACTTGATCTTCAGGTGACAAAACAACAACGTTGTTTTGTCCGATTATCTCTCTTCTGTTTTTTATTGTTTTACCGTTAACCTTAATAGTTTTTTTGTTTTTTAAGTTCGTTTGAATAGCAACACTATTTGTAATGCTATCAGAGCAAAAATCACCTTTTACTATGTAGTTTTCTTGGCCTTTTTTAATTATAGAAGTTTGTTTATGTGTTTTAAAACTTTTTCCTAAAGATAAAATATAAATTGCTTCTAAAAGAGATGTTTTTCCTGATCCATTTTCCCCCCAAATCACAGTAACGCCTTCAGAAAAAGTAATTTCTTTTTGTTCGTGGTTTCTAAATGAAAAAAGTGAAAGTTTGGATATAGCCAAAAATAAAACAAAAATTTTATTTTAATCATTAAGCCTAATTGGCATTAATAACATTAAAATTTTAACATTCTCCCTTTTAGGGTTTTCTTCAAATAAGGCAGCACTAACAGAATTATTTAGTTTTATTTCAACGGAGTCTCCAGACACATGACTTACAATGTCTTTTAAATATTCTGAGTTATACCCAATAACAATTTCTTCTCCTTTGAAATCTCCAACTATCTGTTCTTTTGCCTTAGAAGATTTCTCGGGGTCTTCTGTTGTTACAAAGCTTTTATCTGTTTTTAATGAAAGTGCTACCTGATGGGTTGATTTATTAGAAAAAATAGATACTCTTTTAATTGCTCCCAATAAAGATTGTTTATTAATTAAAAATGTTTTATTGTTTTCTTTGGGTATTACGCTATCATAATCAGGGAATTTTTCATCTATTATTTTTGTAATTATTACGTCTTTTTGGAGTTGAGCAACAATAAAACGTTCACCAATCGCAAGGCTTATTTCTTTATTAGATAATTGTGTTGAAAGAAAAGAAAGAAACTTTTTTGGTATAATTATTTCTTCTTTTATTATTTCTTTAAATAAATCTTTTCTTTCATATTTGACCAACCTATGCCCATCTGTAGATACAGCGGTAAAAAGTTCTTCTGAAAATTTAAAAAGAACTCCAGTCAGCGCAGGTTTAAGTTCATCTTGGCTAACCGCAAATAAAGTAGACTCTATAATTTCTTTTAAAGTAACCCCATTAATATTGATTCTTCTATTTTTGTTTTGAGTTGGTGTTGTTGGAAACTCT
>JBJKZY010000019.1:0-46377 GCA_045568995.1 Fidelibacterota bacterium
AAAATAACTTTCTTCCATGTACGAAGTTTAAACAAATGAAATATAAAATATTAATGAATATTTATTCATTTGAAATTGTTGTATAGTTACTCATTCTAGTAAATTCATCCATCGTGAAATCTTTTAATTCAATTCTTAAATCCCGGATCCAAAAACAAAAATCGTGGCTTTGTGTGGGCCTTGACATTAGTCCGGAATCTCTAGGATCCGATAAGTTTGATGATTTGAAAAGCCATACTTTTAAAGTTATTGATTCTACAAAGGATTATGCAGTTGCCTACAAACCCAACTTTGCATTTTTTGAAAGGTGGGGGGCAAAAGGTTTTTCTTGGCTGGAGGAGACCGTAGAATATATTGGAGATGATCGCATCAAAATTGCAGATGCTAAAAGAGGAGACATTGGAAACACTGCTAGACAATATGCGTATAGTATTTTTGAACACTTTGGCTTTGATTGTGTCACAATTAATCCATATATGGGTAGTGATAGTGTAGATCCTTTCTTGGAAAATAAAGAAAAAGGTGTGTTCCTTTTAGCAAAAACATCGAATGCTTCAGCGGTTACCCTTCAGGATATAAAGGAGAACGGTATTCCTATTTATGAGAGGGTTGTGCAAATGGCAAAGGATTTAAATTATAATAATAATATTGGTCTTGTGGTTGGTGCTACCGCACCCAAAGATTTAAAAATAATTAGATCAATTTCTCCGGGAATGCCAATTTTAATTCCAGGAGTTGGTGTTCAAGGGGGCGACCTAAATACTTGTATGAAAATCGGGAATAATGATGAAATTAGCCTTATAAATATATCTAGAAGTATTAGTTTTGCTGGTGATATGAGTTCAAAATCAATAAAGAATGCTTCTTCTGATTTTTTAGCACAAATGCATGAGGCCGTAAAATAAATGAGTGAAAAAAAAACATATTTTAAATATCTTTAAAGATACAGGTGCTCTTTTAGAAGGCCATTTTATTCTCACCTCTGGGAAACATAGTAGTAGATATTTTCAGTGTGCTAAGGTTTTACAATATCCTGAATATCTTACTGCTTTTTTCAATCATGATTGCTGACGAATTTGAAGATCAAAAACCAGATGTTGTTATCTCGCCCGCAATAGGTGGTATTGTATTAGGAACCGAAGTGGGCACTCAGCTTGGCTGTCGCACGATTTTTTCTGAAAGGAAAAATGATGCTATGGTTATTAGAAGAGGTTTTAATTTAGAGCGTGATGAAAAGGTCCTTGTTGTTGAAGATGTTATAACTACTGGTGGATCAGTAAAAGAAGTAATGAATTTAGTTGAAAAAGCCAATGCTAAAATTTTAGGAATTGGTGTTCTTGTTGATCGTAGCAATGAAGATACTAGGTTACATAATAATCAATATTCAATCATAAAATTAAAGGCGGAAAGTTATCACGAGGATGAAATTCCTGATGATCTCAACGCAATTCCAATACAAAAAACCAGGGAGTAGATATTCATGAAAAAGAATATAATTAATCTATTATTCGTATCTAGTTTTCTTTTTACGGGTTGTAGTGAAACAAAAAAGGAAGACACATTGAATAAAACAAATCAATCAAATAAATCAGAGAAAAGTATAGACAGTAAAACAATATCGAACTCGTCAAAAGAAGATTATGCTATTATTTCTACATCATATGGTGACATGACCGTACAGTTTTTTGAGGGTGCAGCTCCAAAGCATGTGGAAAGTTTTAAAGAACATGTCAATAATGGTTTTTACAATGGGACTATTTTTCATAGAGTAATTCCTGGATTTATGATTCAAGGTGGGGACCCAAATACCAAAGGTGAAAATAAAGCTAGCTATGGAACTGGAGGACACGCAGCAAAATATTATGGTATAGGAAATGAAGAAGATTCAAAAACATGGAACCTCCCGGCTGAGTTCAATAACATAAAACATTCTCGAGGCATATTATCTATGGCCCGTTCAAATGATCCTAATAGTGGGGGAAGCCAATTCTTTATTTGTGCCGCGACTGTACCGCATTTAAATGGGAAATATACAGTATTCGGTCAAGTTGTTGAAGGAGATGAGATCATAGATCAAATAATTAATCTTCCAAGAGATGCGAGAGATAATCCAAACCGAAGAGTTGAAATGAGCGTAAGAATTGAGCAAAGAGAAAAATGAAAAAAATTTAGCGCTTGGAATTGCATTAGGTGGTGGAGGTGCTAGAGGTGCTGCACATATCGGAGTACTTCAAAAAATAAAAGAAGCAGGTATTAAAGTTGATTTAATTTCTGGTGTTAGTTCAGGTTCCGTAATTGCAGCTATGTTCGCATTTTCAGAAGATCCTTTTTGGATTGAAGATAAATTCAGAAAGTTGTGGTTAAAAAGTGATTTTATTTCAAAAAAAAAAATGACATCAGTTAATGATAAATCTATTTCATTTGCAGAATCTTTCAAAAAAAAAATATCAGACCATTATACTGCGATACATAATCTTCACAAAAATTCCTTAGTAGACACGTTCGAATTAGAAGAAGCGATAAAAACTCTACTCCCTATTAATAATTTCAGTGAATTAAAAATACCTCTAAAGGTTGTCGCCACCAATTTAAACAACGGAGAAGATGTAGTTTACGAAAGAGGAGACCTTATTGGTCCATTGGTTCAAAGTTGTTCTATACCCGGTATTTTTTCTCCTATAATTAAAAGGAGCAAAGTTATATCAGATGGTGGGGTAGGTATGCCAATTCCGATAACAGTTATAAAAGATATATGCAATTTCACAATAGTGATTGATATTGGTCAGTATAAGTTAAATGGTTTAGATTCTAGCAATGCCAAATCCATTACTAAACGTGCAAACATTATTACTTCTAATAGACTAAAGAGCCTACTGTCTCTTCAAGCGGATTTTGTTATTAGACCAGATACTTTAGGAAAGGAATGGTCAGACTTTAATGCTTGTGAAGATTTATTAATTCAAGGGAGGAAGTCTGCTGAAAATATTATGAATGAATTAACGAAGAGTCTTAAGAAAAAGATTTCAAACTTGGAACATTGATACATTGGCATTTCTTATCTTCTAAAATACATAATAGAAAACTTATTATAAAAAAATGAGATTAATATTTTTAACATTTACATTTTTTAACGTACTCTTTTCCCAGACTAATCCTGTGAATTTCTTTTCGAATATTGGATCTGTTGCCAGAGCAGGAGAAGTAGTTAATATTGAAATATTAGCTTCTATGGAAGATGAATGGCATATTTATTCCGTACATAAAATTACAGAAGGACCACTACCAACTGAAATATCTATCTCAGGAGAGGCTATAGGATCAATCGGTCCTATTATCGAGCCTGAGCCCAAGTATGTATTTGATCCTGGATTTGATTCTGAAACTTATTATCATGCAGGAGATACAAAATTTAGCTCATTTTTTCGACTGAAAAGAGATTTGCAGCCAGGAAAATACCCGATTGGTATTGAAGTTTACTATATGGTTTGTAATGAGAGATTATGTTACCCTCCTAAAGTAAAGAATAGAGTTGTATATGTTGAAGTTGAACAAGGACCTCCTCGTGCAGATAGGACTTCTTTTTTATCCTTAAATGATCAGCCAGATAATAATAGTCAGATTGATAGTTCGTTGTTGGGTATTCTTATCCTTGCATTTGGAGGTGCTATCATAAGCTGGATTATGCCATGTGTTTATCCCATGATCCCTATTATTATTTCATTCTTTGGTAAAATGTCTGAAGAAAAAAATGTTAGTAGATTTACAATAGCTTCATTTTATGGTCTGGGAATTGCTGGTACTTTTGTGGCAATCGGTTTAGGAGTAAGTATTCTTTCTTGGGGGGTAACGGATATTGCTGCAAAATCTAGATATGCAAATATTGGAAATTTTATTGCAACCGATCCATTCTTAAACCTAGGATTAGGCATACTATTCATATTTTTTGCTTTGTGGATGTTTGGAATCATTAATATTAATGTCGCTGGTAGATTAGTAAATAAAACCGATCAAGCGGGGCAGTCTTCAAAGAGTGCATATTTAGGAGCATTTTTACTCGGTGTCGCATTTTCAATTACAAGTTTTAGTTGTACGGTACCTGTAGTTGGTACTCTTTTAGTTGTTGCGGCAACGGGAACAGCTGGAGGTATGCTTACGAGTTTATATGGTATGATTGTGTACGGTCTAGTGTTTGCTGCTCCATTTGTTGCTTTGTCATTCTTTCCAAAAGCATTAGATAAGATTCCAAATTCTGGTTCATGGATGGAAACTTTGAAGGTCAGTTTTGGTTTCATCGAGTTAGCAGCAGCCATTAAGTTTTTGTGGGTACCCGACCTTGAATGGAGTATGGGGTTTCTTCCCAGGAATGTAGTCTTAATCATTTTCATTGTAATAGGTATAGTTCTCATTGGTTATTTAGCTGGATTATTTAGCATTGGCTCATCTAGCAATGTAAAACCTTTCCGTTTAGGAAAAGGAAGAATCATTGGAATAACTTTCACCTTATTTTTTCTGTATCCTATAGCTATGTCTGCGATTCATCCGCCCACTTATCATTATGATGGCATGCCAAGGTTAATGGATGAGTTTATTGAGGCTCTTGTTCCGCCGCCACCAACGGAAGATGAAATTGCTCGAGAAGAGGGATGGTTTGTTGATCAGTATGATGAGGCCTTAGAAGAAGCATATAAAACTAAAAAACCATTATTTATTGATTTTACGGGTGTTTATTGTGCAAATTGTCGTGTTATGGAGCGTAGAGTATTTCCTCAAAATGAAGTTAAAGAGCAATTGGACAAAATGATTCTGGCACGGCTTTATGTTGATAAAAAAGATTCACTGAGTGAGATTTATTCTAAAATGCAGTTTGAACGCTATAATCAAGCAACCCAGCCTTATTACGTAATTTTAGATCCTTTTGATGAGTCTACGCTTGCAGATACTGGCGGATATATTCCAAAAGGTTTCTCTCAGTTTCTTGAAAAGGGAGCCAATAAATTTTACAACAAGGGATTACAATGAAAAATAATATGATATTAAAACAAATCACCAGAGTAAGAATACTTTTTGTTATTACGCTTGTATTTTTAATTATTTTACCTGGCTGCGATAATAGTACTGCCCAGCAGAATAATAAAAGGTCGATTGAAAATGGAAAAAGCAAGCAAGAAAACAACAATGATTTACTTGCTCCAGGTTTTAGTTTAGCTGATCTTGAAGGCAATACCATTTCTCTTGATCAAATGAGAGGTAAGGTTGTTCTTCTTAACTTTTGGGGGACATGGTGTGGACCATGCAGGAAAGAAATACCTGATTTTATCAATTTAATGAAAAAACATAATAAAGATGGATTAGAAATTATAGGGATTACTTTGACTTCTGGCCCTCCTGAAAACATTAAAGCCTTTGCTGATAAGTGGGGAATTAATTATAAATTATTGACAGATATTAAAGGAAATGAAACCCAGACAGTTACAGCTCTCTATGGTCAGGCAACTGGAAAAAGAATTACAGGGATTCCAACTACTTTCATTATAGATAGGGAAGGTGTAATCCAAAAAAGATATGTTGGTCCTAGATCTGAAGCAATATTCTATAATGACTTGAAAAAGTTTCTCTAGTTTTACTTTAATTTTGTCATTTTTAATTATAAAAACATTTATATGTATTCATAAAATAATTCTATTTTGCTTACTATCAACTAAGCTTTTTTCGGATCCTATTGATAGTTATTGGCAGCAGAAAGTTGACTATGACATGGATATTGTTTTGCATGACTCGATTAGGCAAATCACAGGTAAATCCACTATAAAATACACTAACAATTCTCCAGATTCTCTTGACAAGATATACATGCATTTATATCCAAATGCTTTTCAAGTTGGTTCTGTAAAGTATCGAGAATATATTGGAAACTCTGGTAGAGAGTCTCGAGCAAACTATTTTAAAAATCGTTTGGATGGGTTTACAAGTAAAATTGACATTCATGAATTTTCCGTTGCAATGCCTAAAAATGGATCTTCTTGGATTCATAAAATACCCATTCTTGAAGTGTTTGAAATTGACGATACAATTCTTGAAGCTAAGTTTTTCAAAAAAATAGGTCCAGGAGAGACTGTTAGGATAGACTTAGATTGGACACATCATGTAGGGGATATGGTTGAGCGTGCTGGATTTTTTGAAGGACAGTATAATATGGCACAGTGGTATCCTAAATTAGTTGTTTATGATGAGCAGGGATGGCACCCTAATGTCTTTCATGCGGAGGGAGAGTTTTATGGTGAATTTGGAGATTTTAAAGTTGATTTTGATCTCCCATTTGATTTTATAATTGCAGCAAGTGGCGTAGTAACAAAGGGTGATCCAGGTTGGGAATCTGTTTCTGTGGATACCTCTATCGACTATGGCGTGTGGCTAGATATTTATGATTCAACATATACAAAGTCGAACGAAGAGAGGAGAAGAGAAGTCTCTTTCTTTGCTGAAAACGTACATGATTTTGCCTGGGTTGCTTCCAGGGACTTTCTGTATGAAGGAGGAACTAGTTTGGATGGTGAGACAAAGGTTCACGTATTGTATGATAAAAATCGAGGACATGATTGGACAAAAGTAGTACTGGAAAGATCAATCAATGCATTGTCCTGGTTGGAAGAAAAATTTGGAGATTATCCTTACCCACAAATTACTACAACGGATAGAGTGAAAAATGGGGGAATGGAATATCCAATGCTTGTGATGAATGGAAGAGATAGTGAAAGTTTAATAGTACACGAGTATGGGCACATATGGTTTTATGGTATTTTAGCCAATAATGAAGTTGATGAAGCATGGATTGATGAGGGCTTCACGACAAATCAAACTAGAGATTATATGATGAACCGATATGGAGAACATGGTTTTGACATTGACCTTTACGAAGGATATGAGACTTTCCCAAAAAAGTATTGGCCTCTAAAAAACGATTTACATTCAGATCAATGGAGTGCTATTCGATATATGATTAGTGGGTATGATGAGAATATCAGCAGGCCCTCGCATTTATATAAAAATGCTGTATCCTATAGTAGGAATGCATATGGGAAGCCGTCGCTAATGCTAAATGAGCTGAGATATATTTTAGGAGATTCTTTATTTTACTCTTCAATACAGCATTTGTATAAAAAGTGGAAATTAAAACATATCGATGAGGGTAAGATTATTGACGCAATTGAAGAGCATGTTGGAGAAGAACTCAACTGGTTTTTTGACCCCTGGTTGCATACTACCAGGCATCTTGATTATGGAATTTCATCGTTTAACAAAATTAAAAAAAATAATGCATGGGATATTGAGCTTGTGATTAAGAATAAAGGTTTGAGGTTTATGCCTTTGTTAGTTGAAACGGAGTATGAGGATGGGAGCACAAACCGTCAATGGTGGGATCGGCATTTGTGGAGATTTGAAGACACGTTAAAATATTCTTCTAAAAAAAAACCAAAATCAATTACTCTAGATCCCGATGTTCAATTAATGGATTTAGATTATAGAAATAATTCAACCAAAATGGACAAAAGGGTTATCTTTGATTGGCCAGGATTGAATTACAAACCTAGAGATGCAATTGTTTACAGGTGGATGCCAGCTTTCTATTATGATCATCAAACCTCTGATTTTTCACCTGGATTGAAAATAAATAAATCATATGGTCATTACGAAAACACAAATTTTCATTCTTTTCCTTCCTCAAAGTCAAAGAAAATATATTGGCATATAAATGGTTGGAGGCAGGCTGTGCATCATTTTCCCAGGACAAAATTTTATTTTTGGGGGTTTAATAAACCAGGTGTAGAAGAATACGGGATAGAAATCGAAAAAAAATTGAATAGAGTCTATGGAAGAACACCTACGCATACATTTTCAGGAGGTTTCTATGTTCAGCCTAAATACGATTCACTAAGAGCGATTAATATTGGATATGATCCTAATGGAAAACTTTCTGTTGGATATGTTGATTGGAGCTCAAGTCTAGGTGCATTTGACTTAAATCTTAATGCAGCCTCAACGTTAGGAGGTTATTCTACATGGAATTTTAATCGATTGACAGCTTTGAGTACTTTCAGCTCAAAAAAAGTGTATGGTATTCAAACTTTCCATCGTTTTATTGCTGGCAAAATATGGTCTAAAGATTATATCCCAGGGCAAGAAGGATATAATATTGAGGGAAATAGCTCCAATGATCTCTTAAGAAAGAATTATTTAGTAGATCAATTTTACGGAAGTTTTGATTTGTTTAATCATTACCATTTGCCAGGAGAAGGCAATATAAGAGGATTTGTTAACTCTAATCAACGAGGAGCTGATGCTATGGCTTCATCCTCAACCGAGCTTGTTATAGATAAATCGCTATACGAAAATAAACTTAATATTTCTTTTTCTGTTTTTGTTGATGCTGGGATTTTTTGGGATAAGAGCCCTTATCATACCTGGTACCCTACAAAAACTTTAAATAGAACGCTTTCTAATGTTGGTTTTGGGACTAGATTAAAAACTGAAGTTTTTGAAAAAGAATTATTTTTAAGGATTGATGTACCCTTTTTTATTTATGATAATGGAAGTTCTGAAGTCAATTTTCAAAATTGGATCTTTAGTTTCCAAAGAAGTATCTAGAAAATTGATTGAAATACATCTTAGATTTCATAAATTCATTAGCGTCATGAATCATAGTACTCAAGGCTAATACAAAATTTTTCTTAATATTAAATATCCGGAGATTAATCGTGAAACTAAGGCTAACATTTTTTACACTCCTTTTTTACTTTAACCAATATTCTTTTTCTCAAGAATTATGTCCACCTTCATTTATTGATGTTTTTGGAGGAGATCAAGAAAATATTGTATCCTGGGGAGAACCAGTTGGTAATATTGGTTGTGGCGATTATGCTATAAACGAATTACCCTATACACACCAAGGTAACAATGCAGGGGCAGGAAATGATTGGCCAGTATCTGGATCTGAAGGAGATGATGTAGCCTACACACTCAACGTAGGTCAAGCAACTACTTTTGATTTTACTTTGTGCTCTCCTGTAACTAATTATGATACAAAGCTAGAAATTTTCACAAGTGATCAAGATTGCGTGAATCCTACCTCTACAGGAAATTACAATGATGATGGATCAATTTGTACAGATTGGGATCAGACTGGATCGCCCTATACTCCAAGTGAACTTTATGGTGTTACCCTTCAACCTGGGCAATATTATGTAGTGGTAGATGGTTATGGTGGTGGAACTGGGGATTATGAATTAACGGTTAATGTAGCAGGAAGAAATAGTAACTTACTTGCAAATTCTGTTAAGACAGCTTGGGTTTTTGAGCAACAAAAAATGGCAGAGACAGGTTTCTCTCAAGATCAAATTGATACTTACACTGAAATTGTTATGAATCCTCTTAGGTATGCAGTCCAAAACAGTTCAAGAGACATTCCAGAAGAGTGTGGAACTTTTGCAACCTATGAAATATATAATGCTGTTGACAATACCCTTTTGGCTTCAACCGCGGGTTTATCTTTTACTCATGGTGAACTTGCAAATGGCACTGAGTATTGTTACTATGTTAAAACAGTTTACGATGAGGGATCTTCTGAAGCTACAGATACAGGATGTGGTACACCCAATAGTTGGGAAGCGGCTCCACCAACAAATGTTTACGCTGAAGTCTGGGATGAAGAGGTTTCACTTTTTTGGACTTCGCCAGATGTTAATAACTTAGGCGTTCCATATACCGAATCTTTTGATGAAGGTGGGTTGTTAGATCTCTGGCTTGTTGATGGTGGTGATAATTGGCTTTATGATGAAGCTACAGGTAATCCCGCACCATCTATGATTTTTAATTGGAGTCCATCAGTAACCGAATATTCTCAAAGTCTTTATGCTCCTGTATTACCATTAGGTGGTTTAACATCAGTTACTGTTTCCTTTGATTATGAATTAAATATCTGGTCACCAAGCGGTGCTGAATTTTTTTCCATTGAATATAAATCTGGTTCTGATGCAGATTGGTCAGTGTTAGAGGTGTTTGATAATGCTGGAGAAAGTTTTGACTTTACAAATTACTCATATGATTTAATGGGTTTATCAGGCAGTTTATTTTTCAGATTTCATGCATATGGAGCAAACTCCTTTGATCTGAATTGGCATCGTGTTGATAATTTTTCTGTTTCCGCTCCTGGAAGAGATTCTCGTAACGAATATGATTTTATGGGATATAATGTTTATGTGGACGGAACTTTAAATAACAGTGAAGTCTTTGACTCAACTAATTATACAGTATATGACTTAAATAATGAGTTACAATATGTTTTTGGAGTTTCTGCTGTTTATGAAGGCGCAGCGGGAGAAGCTAACTATGAAAGTGCACTTGTTAATGTTACAGCACAACCTGTCTATGTTTTTGGTGATGTAACTGGTGTAGTCAGAGATCCGAATGGTATGGCTCTAGATAGTGTTATTGTTACTTCAGGAAGTGCTTCAGATACTACAGATGAAACAGGAGTGTACTACCTTTGGAATCTTGATGTTGGAACCAATGCGGTTCAAGTTCGTCGCTCTGGCTTTTCTACATCAACTATTAATGTAGAAGTGTTAGCTCAGGCTGACCCAACTCTTCAAGATTTTGTAATGAGCCCTGATATGCCAAGTCCTGTAGGCTTAAATGCATTCCCCCATGATGAGCAAGTACATTTAGAATGGCGTGAGCCTGGTGGAGCCGCAGTATATGACATGGCTTACTACGATGATAATTTTGAAGGACAAATTGGCTGTGGTGCACCATGTTCATTTTCTGTTCGATTTACACCACCTAACTATCCGGCTCTTTTAACAGGAATGGTGCTATCTTTTCAAGGTGGAGGAACTGCAGTTGCAGGTTCTGTCGATATATATCTAGATCCAAGTGGATCTATTGGCGGGCCAGTTGGTGATCCAATTAACTTAGTTCCTTCTGCTGATTTTTCTGCTCCAGACGAAATGGTTCAGTATCAGTTTGATGTCTCGGGAGCAGGTGTAGAGGTTGCTAGTGGTGATATTTATATTGTTGTTAACGAGGCGGGAAGTGGTTTCTTAGGGATTTCTAATGATTTAGAACCTCAGAGTCCTGAAAATTATGACAGGAACTGGGTTACTACTGATGGAGTTACGTGGGCAACTATCTTTGATGTTGTAGCAGGTGATCCAGGTCTTACTGGAGACTTTGGTATACTTGCTCAATTTCTTGGAGCGCCAGGTGTAAATTATGCTATGACTGCTTCTGGTGATGTTGTTGAAGATGCAGCCTCTAATTCAGGTATTATCTCTAATCAGAGTAATGATAATAATTCTTCTGAAAGGGAGATCGAACAACCAGATAATATGACAACGCTTAACCAGATATATCAGCCTTTGAATCCTGTCCCATCTAATCTCGATAGAGACGATTTGGTTGAATACAAGGTCTACCAGGTAGGTGTAGATGGAACTGAAACATATGTTGTTTCTACTACTGATACGTTTGCAACGGTTGATGCTAGTCCTAATTACGTAGAATATTGTTACAATGTTTCAGCTGTTTGGAATACTGAAAATTACGGAGTACTTGAATCAAGGCACTCTAATGTAGCTTGCGCTGTACCATATGCCTTGGGAGATGCTGATTTTGATAGTGACACGGACATTAATGATATATTGGCAGTTGTAGACTTTATCCTCGAAGAAGATTTTCCAACAGAGGATGAGTTTCGAAATGTAGATGTGAATATGGATGAGGAAATCAATATTGCTGATGTAATTATGATGGTTGATATTATTTATGGTGGCAATGCAAGAACGATGGCATTTGATATGAATGAGATTGCCTATATTGATTTGATTCAAGATTATCAAAACTCCAAATTGGGTATCGCTATTGAATATAGCGGGCCAATTAGAGGAATCGAATTAGAATTAGAATTTGATCCTGAAATGGTAGATATTCTTTCAACTGGTTTATCTAAGTTGCAGGACGATGTCATGGTAACCTCGAAAAGGATAGAATATGGTAAGCTTAAGGTTGTTGTTGCCAATTTACATTCTGGATTCATTGAAGATGATAAAAATGTATATCTAAATCTTCCACTTCAATTCAGTGGTGACGATTATCAAGTCTCAACAGTTTCTTTGAAAGATATTAAAATAGCTGGTTCGGATGGGAATATTGTAAGGTCTCTAGCTCGAACAGAATCTTCTGATGTAAAAGCTATACCAGTTAATTTTGCTCTTCAGCAAAATTTCCCTAACCCTTTCAACCCTTCAACAGAGATAAGATTTGATATTCCTGAAAATGATCACGTTACTCTTTCTGTGTATAATATGATGGGCCAAAAGGTAAAGACTCTTGCATCGAGAAATATGACTCCTGGTTATCATTCTATAATTTGGAATGGCACAAATGATGTAGGAGCAAAAGTTGCAACTGGAATGTATTTTTATTCAATCAACACTAAGAACTTTCAGTCCATAAAGAAGATGTTGTTTCTAAAATAAGATTAGATAAGTAAAGAAATAAAAAGCCTCGTTGTTAAATACGGGGCTTTTTTATTATTTTGGAACATTACAACTAGTTAATCATTATAAAGATTAAAACATTTAGGGTAATACAAATGCAAAAAATCATTCTCTCTATTTTTATTTTTAGTTTATCGCTCGCTCAAAACTCAGTTGTTCGTCAATTTAGTAAGGCGTTTGCCGATGTTGCTGAAAAAGCAAAACCAGCTGTCGTGACTATTATAACAGATAAGGTTGTTTCTCTTAATCAGTTTGATGACTTTGGATATTTCTTTTTTCAGCCAAATATGCCTAAACAAAGAGAATACAAAACTAATGCGCTTGGGTCTGGAGTAATTGTAGATGCAGATAAGGGATATATATTAACAAATAACCATGTTGTAGATGATATGGATGGTATTCGCGTAAAACTTATTGATAAGAGGGAGTACGATGCAGTTATTATAGGAACAGATCCCAAAACAGACCTTGCGGTTCTACAAATTGATGCTGATGATCTTAAGGATATTAAACTTGGTAATTCAGATGATATTCGAGTTGGTGAATGGGTTATGGCGGTAGGTAGTCCATTCTCTGAAAATTTAAGTCATACAGTAACTACTGGAATTATATCTGCTCTTGGAAGAAGCAATATTATGAATGCTCAAAGTTATGAAGATTTTATCCAGACTGATGCCGCAATTAATCCGGGGAATAGCGGTGGCGCATTGCTTAATATGGAAGGTGAGTTGATTGGTATTAACACGGCAATTGCTACAGGTGGATATGAAAAAAGTAATAGAGGTGTAGGATTTGCAATTCCTTCAAATATGACAGAAAGAATTATGTCTGACTTAATTGATAAGGGGTATGTTACAAGGGCCTGGTTAGGTGTTTACATTCAAGAAATTGATAGTGAAATAGCAGAAGCATTTGATATAGACACAAGAAATGGTGCGTTAATTACTGATGTTGTTGAAGATAGTCCTGCAGAAAATGCAGGCATACAAGAAGGAGATGTGATTGTAGCATTTAATGGAAAAACTATTGCTAATCCTGCTAACTTAAAAAACGTTGTTTCATTAACAGCGCCAGACAGTAAAAATAAGGTTAAGCTCGTTCGTGATGGTAAAGAAAAAGTAATGGATGTTGTTTTAGAAGAATTGCCTGATAGCCCCCAAGAGTTTGTAACTAAGAAAACGAGTAGTAAAAAGTCTTTTGGATTAGAGTTAAGAAAGATTAATAAATCGATTAAAGATAAATATGATATAGATGGTGATGATGTATTAGTTGTAATCGGAATTGATATAAATGGAGAAGCCTATGCTGAAGGAATTCGAGAGGGCGATGTTATTAAAAATGTAGGTACTAGAAGAGTTAAAACTGTAAAAGAATTTAATAGGTTGATTGAAAAAGCTAGAAAAAAAGGGACCGTTCTTTTATTGGTGAAAAAACCAAGTGGAGGGTCAAGGTTTTTTACGTTGAAGTTTAAATAGATTCATCAACAAAAATATAAAAAAAGCGCTCTTTAGAGCGCTTTTTTTATATAAAAACATCTATAAGTTTTTAGAAAAAAAATAAATAAATTTTGTTCTGCTAAAAAAATAAATAAAACCATTTCATGAGTATAAATAAAGTAAATAATAAAGTTAATTTTATCGAAGAAGAGCACCAAGTTTTAGATTTTTGGAAGAAAAATAAAATTTTTGATAAGAGACGTTCGAGAAATAAAGGGAAACCAACTTGGAGTTTTATTGATGGGCCAATTACAGCAAATAATCCTATGGGAGTACATCATGCATGGGGTAGAACGCTAAAAGATATATATAATCGGTACAAATCAATGAAAGGGTTTGAATTGCGTTATCAAAATGGATTTGATTGTCAGGGATTATGGGTTGAGATTGAAGTTGAAAAGGAGCTAGGATTTAAAACTAAGCGGGAAGTTGAAGAGTATGGAATAGAAAAATTTGTAACATTGTGTAAAGAGAGAGTGGATAAATACTCCAAAATTCAAACAGAACAATCAAAAAGATTAGGTTATTGGATGGATTGGGAGAACTCTTACTACACGATGTCTGATGAAAATAATTATACTATTTGGTCTTTTTTAAAAAAATTGTGGGAAGAAGGAAAAATATATAAAGGATCTGATGTTGTACCTTGGAGCGGAAGGTCAGGAACGTCTTATTCTCAAATGGAAATTATCGAAGGAAGAAAATTAGTTGCTCATACTTCTGTTTTTGTGAGATTTCCAATTAAAGATAGAAAAAATGAATACCTACTGATTTGGACAACAACACCATGGACACTTTCTTCCAATGTTGTTGTAGGAGTAAATACCAATCTTGATTATGTGAAAATTAAAACAGATGACAATTCAATTTATTATTTTGCTAAAGATAATCTTGAATTTCAGAGGCTAGAAAAGCAATTTAAAGAAAAGAAACAATGGGTAGATGGTATTCCTAAGTTGAAAACTATTGCACAAATATTTAAAGAGAAGGGTGGATATAAAGAGCTGGGCACAATTAAAGGATCTGAGATGGTTGGATGGAAATATGATGGTCCTTACGATGATTTCGAGGCTCAGAAAGAATATGGTGGATATCCTTTTACAGATGATGATCTAAAAAAATCGAAAATTAATTCAATTAATCAACATCAGGTAATAGACCCAGGAAAAGATAACATAGGGAATGATATTGTTGTCGCTGGCGAAGGAACTGGAATTGTGCACATGGCTCCAGGTTGTGGTGATATAGACCATAAAATAGGTACGAAACTGTCTCTTGTAAATATTGCTCCATTAGATGATGAATCAAAGTTTATTGAAAATTTTGGATGGCTTTCTGGCCAAGTGGCTACGGATAAAGTAACTACTGAAAAAATTATCGAAGACCTTAAAAACAGAGGTTTCCTTATATATGCAGAGCAGTATCCTCATGTGTATCCACACTGCTGGCGTTCAGGTGATGAACTAGTTTTTCGTCTTGTAGATGAATGGTACATTAACATGGATTGGAGAAAAAAGATACAAAATATAGTAGATGATATAGAATGGATTCCTGAATGGGGAAGCGGTCGCGAACATGAATGGTTAGAGAAGATGGGTGATTGGATGATCTCTAAAAAAAGATTTTGGGGACTTGCACTACCAATTTGGGTGTTTGAAGATGGGTCTTTTTTTGTTGTGGGTTCTAAGGAGGAACTTGAAGAACTAGCAGTGGAAGGATTTGATGACTTTAGTAATCATTCACCTCACCGACCTTGGATTGATAAAGTTAAAATTAAGCATCCCAAAACAGGGTTAATTGGCTTAAGAGTGAAAGATGTCGGTAATCCATGGCTGGATGCAGGGATAGTCCCATTTTCTACTTTGAAATATAATACGGATAGAAAATACTGGGAGAAATGGTTTCCAGGGGATTTTGTTGTAGAGTGTTTTCCTGGACAATTCAGAAATTGGTTTTATTCCTTGCTTGCAATGTCTGCTGAAATGGAGGGAAAAGCTCCTTTCAAAACTCTTCTTGGACATGCTTTGGTAAAGGATGAAAATGGAAAAGAGATGCATAAAAGCTGGGGAAATGCAATTTGGTTCGATGATGCTGCTGAAAAAATGGGAGTTGATGTTATGCGTTGGATGTATTCTTTGCAGAATGTTGAACAAAACCTTTTGTTTGGATATGGAGCAGCAGATGAGGTACGTAAAAAACTTATTACCCTTTGGAATGTTTATTCTTTTTATGCTACCTATGCTGCTGTAGACGGGTTTGATCCATTAAAAAACCCATTAAATTGGGAGGTTCTTTCGGTTCTTGATCAGTGGGTTATTGCTAAAACCCATCTTTTAATTCAAAACGCTGATCAGTCGCTAGATACTTTTAGAGCCGATGTTTTTATGAAAAAATTTGAAGTATACTTAGAAGATCTTTCTAACTGGTATATTCGTAGAAATAGAAGAAGGTTTTGGAAGTCTGAGGATGATGAGGATAAAAAGTCTGCTTATGCTACTCTTTACCATGTTTTAGAGAATGTGATAAAAATTATATCTCCAGTTTTGCCTTTTGTATCTGAGTCTATATATCAAAATCTTATTAGAAATTCAGATAGCAGTTCATTAGAAAGTGTACATTTATGCGATTTCCCAATATCGAATAAAGAATATATTAATATGGGTTTGATAAAGAATGTAGATGCGCTAAAAAAATCTGTTGAATTAGGGCGGTCTGCTAGGAATACATCAGACGTAAGGATACGGCAACCATTAAGTAAAGCATTATTTGCTGTAGAAGATGACAAAGTCTCTAAATTTATTTTAGATAATCAGGATATTGTTCTTGACGAATTAAATGTTAAGTCAATTGAAAGAATAACAGAGGCAGATCAGTTAATAGAATATAAAATAAAACCAAACCTTCGAACTCTTGGACGGAAATATGGTAAGGGTCTTTCAAATATAAAAAAAATACTTGAGGATTCTAATGTTGATTTATTAGTTAAAGAAATGAAGGAAAAAAACTTAATTATGCTTAATAGCAATGAATATCAGCTAGAAAGACAAGATGTATTTATCGAAACTATACCAGCTGAAGGATTTTCAGCAGCAAGCGATTCTGGTATAACTGTTGGGTTAGCTTTAGATTTAACTCAAGAATTAATTTTGGAAGGTATTGTTCGGGATATTGTTAGAATCATTCAATCGATGAGGAAGAAAGCTGGATTTGCGGTTGAAGATAGAATAAATATTTTTTGGGAATTAGATGGCCAAATTGAACAGGCGTTAGGTAAATTTGAGGGTTATTTTAAATCAGAAACATTAACAAATAATATTGAAGAAAATATGGATGATTTTGACTATGAAGAAGTTGTTGAGATCAATAAGAAGATGTACAAAATAAAATTAAAGAGAAATAAATAGGAGATTGTTGTGGCTCAAAAAAGATATTCTAAAAAAAAGTTGGCATTCTTTAAGAAACATATACAAACTAAGCTTGACGCTTTAACAAATGACCTTGATGACAGTAAAGGAAATCTAGATTCTAATACAGGTGGATCTTCAAGCCTCGCTCAGGAATCAGTATATAGCGTTCATATGGCGGATGCAGGTACAGATTCATATGAAAGAGAGAAGGGCTATCATTTTTTAAACAGACAAACTGATTATCATAAATCTCTGACCAAAGCACTCGAGAGAATTGAGGATGGTACCTTTGGAGTTTGCTCTATAAGTGGAGAGTTAATACCTGAGGAAAGAATGCTCGAGGTTCCGAATACAACTAAAAGAGTAGAAGCTAAAGAAAGAGAAAAACTTAATTTATAAAAAAGATGTTTTTAATTGGGATTATTGTTGCGATTGTTGCACTAGATCAATGGTCCAAGTGGATGATCAAAACATCCTACGATTTATATCATTCTGAACCTATTATTCAAGGTTTTTTCCATTTTACATATGTTACAAATGACGGCATGGCTTTCGGTCTTTCTTTTCCTGGAGGAAAGCAAATATTACTTTTCGTGACCCTTATTCTTACTGGAGTTATAATTTGGATGCTTTGGAAAGAAAAGAATAGCCATAATTTTATTCGATATGGTTTATCCTTTATTTTAGCGGGGGCAATAGGAAATATGATTGATAGAATGCTATATGGTAAGGTTGTTGACTTTTTAGATATTATGATTGGTGATTTTCATTGGTATATTTTTAATGTTGCTGATTCAGCAGTGACTACCGGTATGATATTGTTTATCCTACATACAATTTTCATAGGTGAAAAAAAGCCTGTTACTAGTGAATAATATTGATAGAATTAAAATAAGTTCCAAATTGGATATAGGATTCCGTTTAGACCATTTTCTCACAAAAAACCTTACTGAATACTCAAGATCGCAAATACAACTTCTTATTCGATCAGGAAAGATCTTGGTGAACAATAAAAATTGTAAAACAGGCTATGCATTAGAGTCAAATGATACAATTAGTATTTTTCATCCAGAAAGAAAAAAGGAGTTGTCTACCATAAGTCCTGAACCAATGAACTTAGAGATATTGTATGAAGACGAAGATATTGCGGTTATTAACAAACCTTCAGGAATGGTCGTTCACCCAGGTAAAGGAAATACATCTAAAACATTAGCCAATGGGATTGTACATCATTTTAACCATCTATCGAATGTAAATGGATTGACTCGTCCTGGTATAGTACATAGATTGGACAAAGATACTTCGGGATTAATACTGATAGCTAAAAGCAATAGTGCTCACAATATGCTTTCTGAGCAATTTAAAAATAGACAAGTCAAAAAAGAATACTGTGCATTAACTTGGGGTTTATGGAAAGAGAAAGAAGGTCAAATTGAGGATTCCCTGCAAAGAGATAGAAAAGATCCAACTAGGTTTTGCATTTCCGAAAATGGTAAAAAGTCAATTACCCAATTTCAAATATATAAGGAATTTCAACATTGTTCATTAATAAGGTTTTTTCCAAAAACAGGTCGCACTCATCAAATTAGAGTTCATTCTGCACACTTAGGGCATCCTATATTTGGGGACGAAAAATATGGTGGAGGCTTATCTAAAACAAAAGGGTTTATAAATGAATATTCAAGTGCATATCAAAAATTAATGCTTAACTTTGATAGATATGGTTTGCATGCAAAAAAATTGGAGTTTTTTCATCCAAGATCTAAATCACTTGTCAACTTTGAGTCAAAACTTCCAGTAGAATTTATTAATTTAATTAAAGATTTAGATAATCTTCCTGGGTTTTAGCATTAAAGAAATTTTACAAGACTTTTTATTATATATTTCTAAAGAAAGAAATTTTTCTAATCATACTGTTTCAGCTTATGAAAGAGATTTGAAGAAATTCATAAACTACATAAAAGATTTTCACCATGAGTCTTTTAGTGATTTTAATTTAATTGACAGATCACAGATTCGTCAGTTTATGGGAATTGAATTTGAATCTGGTTTATCTTCAAAAACAGTGGCTCGAAGACTAGCTTCTATAAAATCTTTTTTTAATTATCTTATTCAAATAGAGCTAATTACAGATAGTCCAGCAAGTCATGTTAAATCACCAAAGATTGAAAAAAACATTCCAAAATTTATTCATAACAACAAAATAAATTTTTTAATGCAAATCCCAAATAAAAAAACCCTAATAGGTAAACGAGATTTGGCGATTCTTGAACTATTTTATGCAACAGGAATGCGTTTAAGTGAGCTGGTAGCTTTAAATATTGGTTCTGTAAATCATAATGAGAATCTTGTTAAAGTTTTGGGAAAAGGAAATAAAGAAAGAATTATTCCATTTGGAAAGAATGCAATGAGTACTTTGGAAACTTATTTAAAAGAAAGAGGTTTGAATTGGCTTTCCAATCAAAACACGCCATTGTTTTCAGTAAGAAACAACAAACGTATTTCAGCTCGAACTGTTCAAATAAGAATGAAAAAATATTTAGCACAAGTCCTTGGAACAAAAAATGGAGCTAGTCCACATGTTTTAAGACACACATTTGGGACTCATTTATTAGATAATGATGCTGATATTCGATCAATTCAAGAATTGCTTGGGCACAGTAGTATATCTTCAACCCAGATATATACTAAAGTAAACCCAAAGAAAATTAAACAGGTCTATGAAAAGGCTCACCCTCACGCCAACTAAATAATCAGTTTCATTGTTAATGAGAATAAATCTCAATAAATTAACGTTAAAATAGGGTATGAAATTTTGATTGTCAAAAGTAAAAGACTAGGTTTAGATAAATTAGGCATTAAAAATCTCAATAATGTATGTTATAACTTTTCTTCAAAAGAATTAGTAGAAGATATCGTTAGAAATAAGGAAGGAATAGTTGGTATGCGAGGTGCAGCGATGGTTGACTCTGGTATTTACACAGGGAGATCTCCCAAAGATAAATATATCGTTGATGAACCTAGCTCAAATAAAAAAGTCTGGTGGGGTGATATAAACCAAAAAATATCTGAAGATATTTTTGATATTCTTTTCAATCAAATTATTGATTTTTACAATAATGAAAAAGATTCCGAAACATATATTTTTGATGGTTATGCTGGAGCAGATCCTAAATATAGTTTGAACGTAAGAATTTTAGCAAAAAAAGCATGGCAGGCCCATTTTGTTCATAACATGTTCATAAATCAAGATAATATTGATCCCGAAGATTTCGACCCTGGTTTTACTATTATTAATGCTTCTGAGCTAAAAAAATACTGATTTTGAAAAATTCAAGATGAATTCTGAGACATTTATCATTTTTCATTTAGCTAAAAAAATTGCGATTATTGGTGGAACAGAATATGGTGGTGAAATGAAAAAAGGTATTTTTTCAGTTCTGCATTATTTACTTCCCCAAAGAGGAGTTTTATCGATGCATTGTTCAGCAAATGTACAAGACGACATGCAAAACTCAGCAATATTTTTTGGTTTGTC
Organism: Fidelibacterota bacterium; assembly: GCA_045568995.1. Lineage (GTDB taxonomy): Bacteria > Fidelibacterota > Marinisomatia > Marinisomatales > UBA1611. The sequence goes on from JBJKZY010000019.1 coordinate 20,996, forward strand.
TGGGACCGGAAAAACTACTCTATCTACTGATCCCAATCGTCCACTTATTGGTGACGATGAGCATGGATGGTCTGATGATGGGATTTTTAATTTTGAAGGTGGATGTTATGCAAAAGTCATTAATCTAAATCCCAAGGAAGAGCCAGATATTTATAATGCAATTCGTGAAGAAGCTTTGCTTGAGAATGTTGTTTTTGATAAAGAGACTTTAGATATTGACTTTACAGATGGATCAAAAACTGAAAATACCCGAGTTTCTTATCCAATAGAGCATATTAATAATTCTATAGCTGGTAGGGGATTGCCAAGTATGGCAGGTCACCCAGAAAAAATTATATTTTTGACCTGCGATGCCTACGGTGTTTTGCCTCCTGTCGCAAAATTGAATCCTGAACAAGCGATGTATCACTTTATAAGTGGATATACTGCAAAAGTTGCTGGAACAGAAAGAGGTGTTACAGAGCCAACAGCTACTTTCTCACCTTGTTTTGGAGGACCATTTTTAACATTACATCCCCTTGAATATGCAAAATTATTAAAAGAAAAGATGAAAAATTTTAGTGTTAATGTTTACCTAGTAAACACTGGATGGGTTGGAGAAAGTGCTCAATCAGGGGCGAAAAGATTCAGTCTTCCTAAAACTAGAAAGATACTTAGTTCCATACTAAATGGTTCTATTGAGAAATCTAATTTTGTAACAGATATGTATTTTGGTTTTGAAATACCCAAAGACTTAGATAGTTTAGATTCTAAAACTTTAAATCCATTACATTCTTGGAAAGAGTTAGACAAATATCATTCGAGTGCACAAATGCTTGTAAATAAGTTCCAAAACAATTACGAATTATATGATTTAGGTGATGATAATATTTTAAATGCTGGTCCGAAAATTCCAAAATAAAATATTTGATAGATATAGTATTGTTTAAGTAAAATTTATTATATATAAGTCGTGCTTTGAACCATATTGCCACGACGTTAAAAAAATGTGCTAAAAAGGAGATAATTATTACCAGACTAGCTCTGGTTTTTTTTATGAAGAACCTTAAAGAAATATTACAAAATAAAATTCTCATATTGGATGGAGCAATGGGTACCATGGTCCAATCCTATAGATTAGAAGAAAAAGATTTTCGAGGAAATATTTTTGAGAATCACCCATCTGATTTAAAGGGGAATAATGACATCCTATCTTTGGTACGTCCAGATATAATCAAAGAAATACATATGAGCTATTTGAATGCTGGGGCAGACCTTATTGAGACGAATACTTTTAATGCTACAAGTATATCTCAAGAAGATTATGGTATGCAGCATAAAGCATATGATATTAACCTGGCTTCTGCACGTATTGCAAAGGAAGCATGTGAAATTATTACAAAAATCAATCCTTCAAAACCAAGATTTGTTTGTGGAGCCATAGGTCCTACAAATAAAACTGCTTCAATGAGTCCTGATGTTTCAAATCCTGATTTCAGAAATATTACCTTTGATATACTTGTAGAATCATATCAAGAACAAGCTAGAGGATTAATTGATGGTGGTGTAGATGCCCTTCTAATTGAAACTGTTTTTGACACTTTAAATTGTAAAGCAGCTTTGTTTGCTATTCAAAATTTATTTGAACTTGTAGGAGAAAATAAACCAGTAATAGTTTCAGGTACAATTACAGATGCTAGTGGCCGACTACTATCTGGTCAAACTGTAGATGCTTTTTATAATTCGATTCGGCATGTAGATTTGCTCGCTGTAGGTTTAAACTGTGCCCTGGGAGCAAAGCAAATTAGACCCTATATTGAGGTCCTTTCTAAAATAGCAGATACAAATGTTCTTGTTTATCCTAATGCAGGGCTACCAAATGAATTTGGTGAATACGATCAATCACCTGAAGAAATGGCAAGCTATTTATCTGAATTCTCTGATTCAGCTTTTGTAAATATTATCGGAGGTTGTTGTGGAACAAAGCCGGATCATATTGCAGAGTTTGTAAAAATAGCAAAGGAGAAAGAGCCAAGACAAATACCTTTAATAGAAAACATTACCAGACTTAGTGGACTTGAACCATTAACAATAAGACCTGAAACTAATTTTATTAATATTGGAGAAAGAACAAATATAACTGGTTCATTAAAATTTAAAAGACTCATCAAGGAAAATAAATATGAAGAAGCTCTTTCTGTTGCTATTGAGCAAGTGAAAAATGGAGCACAAATTATAGATGTAAATATGGATGAAGGATTAATTGATAGTGAAAAGGCAATGATAAAATTTTTAAGATTAATTTCATCTGAGCCCGAAATATGCCGAGTCCCAATTATGATTGATTCTTCTAAATGGCAAGTAATTGAGCAAGGTCTGAAAAATATTCAAGGGAAAGGCATCGTGAATTCGATATCTTTAAAAGAAGGAGAAGACGAATTTTTTAAGCAGGCACAGCTAATAAAAAAATACGGAGCTGCGGTTATTGTAATGGCCTTTGACGAGGAAGGTCAAGCAGACACTTATGATAAAAAAGTGTCGATAGCAAAAAGAGCTTATAAATTATTAACGGAAAAAGTCAAACTCCCTCCTGAAGATATTATTTTTGATCCTAATATTTTTGCTGTTGCAACTGGAATAGAAGAACATAATAATTATGGTGCAGATTTCATTAGAGCAGCAAAAACTATCAAGAAAGATATGCCTGCTGTTCATATTAGCGGAGGAGTAAGTAATCTTTCTTTCTCTTTTAGAGGTAATGATTTAGTTAGAGAGGCAATGCATTCATGCTTTCTATATCATGCCATTCAAAATGGTATGGATATGGGAATTGTAAATGCAGGTCAATTAACAGTATACGATAAAATTGATAAAGAACTAAAAAATGCGATAGAAGATGTGATTTTTAATCGAAATGAAAATGCTACGGATGTTCTTGTTGACCTTGCTGAAAAATATATAGGGTCTAAAAAAGAAAAGAAAGAAGATAATGCTTGGAGAAAATTAGATATTAATAAAAGGCTATCCCATGCTTTAATTGAGGGAATTGATCAGTATATTATTGAAGATACAGAAGAGGCAAGATCATTGAGCAAAGATCCTGTTGACGTGATAGAGGGTCCTCTTATGGATGGTATGGATATAGTTGGCGATTTATTTGGCTCAGGTAAAATGTTTCTTCCTCAAGTCGTTAAGTCTGCTAGAGTTATGAAGAAATCTGTAGGGTATCTTATCCCTTACATTGAAGAAAACAAGCAAAAAAAAGGACTTGCTGAAGTATCCAATGGTACAATTGTTTTGGCAACTGTAAAAGGAGATGTTCACGATATTGGGAAAAATATTGTAGGAGTAGTTTTAGCTTGCAATGGTTACAATATTATTGATTTAGGTGTAATGGTTCCCGCTGATAAAATTCTAGAAAAAGCAAAAGAAGTAAATGCGGATATTATCGGCCTATCTGGTTTGATTACTCCAAGCTTAGATGAAATGATTCATGTCGCTTCGGAAATGGAAAGACAAAATTTTACCGTTCCCCTACTTATAGGTGGTGCTACAACAAGTAAAAAGCATACTGCAGTTAAGATAGAAGAGTGTTATAAATCTTCAGTTTTTCATGTACAAGACGCGAGTCGATGCGTTGGGGTAGCTTCAACTCTACTAAACCCAGAAAGAAAAGAAGGATTTATCAAAGCTACCAAAGAAAGAAATCAACTTATTAGAGAATCTTTTTATGAAAATCAAAAACAGTTTAAACTTTTGTCTATTGAAGAGGCTAGAAAAAGAAAACCGGAATTGACTTACAATCCGGTAAAGCCTGATAAACTTGGTGTCCACATTATTAATGAATTATCAATTAAGGACTTAGTTGGTTATATTGACTGGACACCTTTTTTCCACGCATGGGAACTAAGAGGCAGGTATCCATACATTATTCATGATGGAACAAATATTGAAGCAAAAAAAGTATTTAATGATGGTAAAAGAATGTTGAACGAAATTATGAAAATAAATTCTTTAACTGTCAAGGCTGTCTATGGTTTTTTTAAAGCTAAATCATTTAATGAGGAAGTTGAATTGGTTGATGAGAATATGAAATTTTCTTTTCCAAGACAATTGTTGGATAAAGGATCTAGTCCTAATTTTTGTTTAGCTGATTTTATTTCTCCAAATGGAGATGATAATATAGGTTGCTTTGCAGTGACATCTGGACACGGTCTTAAAAACATTGTAAACAAATATGAAGAAGATTTAGATGATTATAATAGTATAATGGTAAAGGTAATTGCAGATAGATTGGCAGAGGCATCTACAGAATGGCTTCATGAAAAAATAAGGAAAGAAGATTGGGGATATGCTTTTGACGAAAATTTTAACAATGATGAACTTATAAAAGAAAAATATACTGGAATAAGACCAGCACCAGGATATCCCTCTTGCCCTGATCATGCAGAGAAGGACAAAATTTGGAAATTATTAGATGTCAAAAAAAATGTGGGTATTAGTTTAACTGAATCACGAGCTATGGACCCGGTTTCCTCAGTTTGTGGGTGGTATTTTTCACATCCAGATTCTCGCTATTTTAGTGCTCTAAAAAATAATGTAAAATGAGAATAAGAGATAAAATAAAAAAGCCTCAACGGCCAGTGGTAGCCTATGAAATACTTCCTCCAAGAGAGAAAGACGGTACACTGAATTCATACGCAGAAACAATTAGTTCTTTATTATCCCAAACACATATAGATGCTATTAATATACCTGAAGTTCATGATGAAATTGGTCGCGGAGAACGTCCTGTGTCAAACCAAGATAGAGGAGAGCCCCGTAAATTTGGAATGCTATTACAAGATATAGTTGGCATAGAGGCAATTGTAAATCGAGTTGTAGTACATATGCCTATAAAAGAGCAAATGAAGTGGATTGAAGAAACGTATTCTAAATATGAGATAGATAATTTGATCATTGTTGGTGGAGAATCAAGTAAGCAAGAATATCCTGGACCGACTGTCAATGAATCATTAAAGAAAATATCTAATATAACAATTGGTGCTGGAAAAAATATTTTTTGTGGAGGGATTTGTATCCCAAGTAGAAATAAAGAATCAAAAAACCTTATAAGAAAGAGTGAATGTGGTGCAGAGTTTTTTACAACACAAGTTCTTTGTGATTCTTTTAATATTATTAAAATGATTGAGAATTACCAAAAAAGATGTAATGAAAGAGGAACATTCCCAAGGAGGATATTACTTAGTTTTGCTCCAGTATCATCTCAGAAAAATATTGATTTTTTAAAATGGCTTGGTGTTGAAATTCCCACAGATACTGAAAAATACTTAAATGGAAGACCTGGTTCAATGACCGAAAGATCTCTTGATGTTGCTATTGAAGTATTGAATGAAACCCTGGCTTTTATTAGTGAAAAAAATCTTAAAGTACCGATAGGTTTGAATGTTGAGCATATCATGTCATATAATTTTCAATCTTCTGTGGAAATGTTGCAAGAGCTAGCAAAGATATATAGAGAGTTTTGTATAAAAACACAGCAGTATACTTAAAAAAAAATTAAATTCAGCTCCAAATTTTTATCAAAATAAAGGAAAAATATAGTAATGGGAAAATTTTTATTTACCTCTGAAAGCGTTACGGAAGGACATCCGGATAAAGCATGTGATGCTTTTTCAGATGCAATTTTAGATTCGATTTTATCTCAAGATAATGAAGCTCATGTTGCTTGTGAATCACTTGCTACCAAGGGTTTAGTAGTTATTTCAGGAGAAATTCGAACTGATACAAGTATAGATGTAGAAAAGATTGTGAAGAATACCATAAAAGAAATTGGATATAATAAAAAGAATAGTGGGGTAGATCCTAATGATGTTGAAGTATTATCCAAATTACATTCTCAAAGCTCAGAAATTGCTCAAGGAGTAGATTCAGACGATTTAGCAAGTCAAGGAGCTGGAGATCAGGGGCTTATGTTTGGATATGCGTGTAAAGAAACTCCAGAGTTAATGCCTCTTCCAATTCAAATTAGTCACAGGTTAACTGAAAAGTTAACTCAACTTAGAAAAGATGAATCCCTGCCTTGGCTGCGACCGGATGGTAAGTCACAGGTGTCAGTTGCGTATGAAAATGGTAAGCCTGTGAGTATTGATAAAACTGTAATTGCAACTCAACATGATGATATGATTGAAAATTATGGATCTGAAAAGGACGAATTAAAATTTGTCGAAAATAAAGTAATTAACCATGTGATTAAACCTGTACTTGATTCTTACGGTTATCCTTACAGTGAAAATTTTATTGTGAATGGCACAGGGAGATTTGTTTATGGTGGACCGGAGGCCGATACAGGATTAACGGGAAGAAAAATCATAGTAGATACATATGGTGGATATGCTCCTCATGGTGGTGGTGCCTTTTCAGGAAAGGATCCATCTAAAGTAGATAGAAGTGCAACCTATATGGCACGTTATATTGCAAAAAATATAGTTGCTGCTGATTTAGCTGAGCATTGTGAAGTGCAATTGTCTTACGGTATAGGAGTTGCGGAACCTACTTCATTTTATGTTAAGTGTAATGGCACTGGCAAAAAAGATGATGAACTATTAACAAAAATTGCTAGAGACGTATTTCCACTTCGTCCGGGTGAAATTGTTGCTCATTTAGATTTAAAAAAACCTAGATACAGAAACACTGCTGCATATGGTCATTTTGGTCGTGAGTTGGAAGAATTCACTTGGGAAAAAACAGATATGATTGATAAACTACTTTTAAAATTATAGGAGCTTAAATGAGTGAGATTTTAACTAAACAAAATGGTGAACTATTACCATATAAAGTGAAGGATATTGGTCTTTCTAAAGATGGCCGGAAAGCACTAGAAATAGCCGAAAAAGAGATGCCTGGGTTAATGGCTACCAGAAAAAAATATGGTCCAGATCTTCCGCTAAAAGGTAAAAAAATAACAGGATCTTTACACATGACAGTAGAGACAGCTGTTTTGATAGAAACATTGGTAGAACTTGGAGCTGATGTTCGCTGGGCAAGCTGCAATATATTCTCCACTCAAGATCACGCTGCGGCTGCAATTGCAAAGACAAGTGTCCCGGTCTTTGCATGGAAAGGAGAGACCCTAGAAGAATATTGGTGGTGTACTCTTCAAGCACTAACATTTCCTGATGGGAGTGGTCCTGATCTTATCGTGGATGATGGTGGCGATGCAACACTATTGATTCACAAAGGTTACGAGTTGGAAGAATATTATTCAAAACATCATTCAACTCCTGAAATCACAACTGAAATTGAAGAAGAGAGGATCATTGAAAATCTTATAAGAGAAGTTGTAAAAAAAGATCCTAATCATTGGCATAAGGTACAGAAAAAAATTATTGGTGTTTCTGAAGAAACAACAACGGGTGTGCATAGACTTGTTCAAATGGAAAAAGATGGTCAATTACTATTTCCAGCCTATAATGTCAATGATTCTGTTACAAAATCTAAGTTTGACAATGTATATGGATGTAGAGAGTCGCTTGCTGATGGTATAAAAAGAGCCCTAGATGTGATGGTAGCTGGAAAAACAATTCTTATATGTGGGTATGGAGACGTAGGAAGGGGATGTGCACAATCAATGCGAGGATATGGTGCGAGAGTGCTTATCACAGAAATTGATCCAATTTGTGCATTGCAGGCTGCTATGGAAGGGTTTGAGGTTACAACGATTGAAAAGGCTGTATCTGAAACTCACGTTTTTGTTACAACGACCGGAAATAAAGATGTAATCACAAAAGATCATATGTATCATATGAGAGATCAAGCAATTGTATGCAATATTGGCCACTTTGATAATGAAATTCAAGTAAATGCATTGAATGAGGATGCTGAAGTAAATCGTGAAGTTATTAAACCTCAAACCGACCGCTATACTTTTCCAGATGGGCATCAAGTGTTCTTATTAGCAGAAGGAAGATTAGTAAATCTTGGTTGCGCAACAGGTCATCCAGCTTTTGTAATGTCGAATTCTTTTACAAATCAGGTAATGGCCCAAATTGCTCTAGCGAAAGATAAACCTGAGGTGGGTGTATATATGCTTCCAAAAGAATTGGATGAGGAAGTTGCACGACTTCATTTAGATCATTTAGGTGTTGAATTAACTGAACTTACAGATGATCAAGCAGAATATATTGGCGTCCCAAAAGAGGGTCCTTACAAGCCTGATCATTATAGATATTAACCTAAGTCTAGTAATAACAATAAGAAACCCTGCGATTTACTGCGGGGTTTTTTGTTTTTGTATCTATCATAATTATTCTACAAATTTAGGCGCGGAAGTCCAATAAATTTGGCGTAACATGAAGGTAAACCCGAGAAATATAAAATCCTTTTGGAAAAGGGGAGTTTTACATTCCCTTTTGGCAATTACTATAATTAGTTTTCATGGCTGTGATTTTGATGTTCCTGATGAGTTTGTGATGCCTATTTGGGACATTGAACTTAAGATACCTTTGGTGCAAACAAGGTATGAAATGACGGATATTTCAAATCCTGAGGCAGGAATATTTCCAACTGATGACTCTTTGGGTTTTAAAATTGTTCAAGAAGGTACAATGCCTGCAACACAACTTCCAGCACTTCCAGCAGTCCCTGTAGGTCTTGATCAAAATATTTCATCAGGTGAAATTCCAGGCCTTAGTTTTAATATAGATTTACCAGCTATTGGTGTTAATCAAAAAATTGATGTAGTATTATATGGACCATCGATTTACCAAGATACTGCTAAATTGTGTGAGGTTGTACAGGTCCCCATTCCAGACCCACCTTTTACAATGGACTCTTTAGTATGTTTTGTTGATGAAACCACTGGAGATACTCTAGGCAAATTGTTTTCTTTTCCCACCGATTCTGTTAGGCATATGAAAGCATCAAATTATAATTCTTTAATTGTTGCTATTTTTGATTCGGTCATGGGCATTATTTCATCTACTATTGATACAACTATTGATTTAGGAATTTCTTCAATACCACTTCCAAGTGATCCTGCAATAATAGCAAGTGTGGATACTTTAATTATTGCAGAAAGTGAAGAAAATAGTATTTATAAGACTAGATTTAAAAACAATAATATCCCCACTGACTTAAGAAATATTGCTTCTTACATAGTTACGGATAACGATTATCCAATTAACGATAGTCTAGCGAATCACAATATTGATTCCACAATCAGTGCAGGGCAAACATATGAAAAAATTACAAATTTATCAGGAAAGGGTTTAACGAGTTTTTTAAAAATGTATACTGACATGTCTTTGACAGAAGCTCCAGCAGATAGTATTGTGCAGATCCAGCCAGGATCCCTATATGTTGATTTTGAAATGATTTTTCAAATGGCAGGGCTGAGCGACATAGCTGTTACAACCAATAATGTTTCTTTATCCGATGGCCTGGATATGGAGCCAATCGTTTTACCAGAGATGGATATGACAGAAACTGGAATTAGTCGTATGGAAATTTATAGAAATGTTCTTGCTGATAATGTAGCAAATAATCCTAGCGTTCGCGTCAATAGATTACAAATAATAGATTTGAAAAGTACCTTTCCATTCCCAATGAATTTTCTTATTGATTTTAAAAACTTTGTTCCTTCTTCAGTCAACGGTGAAAGAGTGAGAATAGATACTACGCTTAGAAAAGGTGACGCTGCTATAAATAAAATTTTTAATATGGAAGGGCACAGACTTCAAAGTACATCCGGCGACAATGATGGCCCTGATGGAGTACCTTGTCCTTCATATGAGGATTGGTTAATCGATAATTGTGATGATGATGGATGGCCAGACAGTGCATTTACTAATTTTGATCTTCAGTTAGATATTTCGATACCTCAGGAGACATTGAGGATACCTTTAGATGGCACACCCCTTGGGGGATTTTCAATGGGTATGAAATTAGATAAATTAGAGTTTGAATCCATTGGAGCGGCTATGTATATGGAACTGCCATCAGATCCTCAGGAGCAAGAATTCCCTCCAGGTCTTACTGGTGCAATTCCAACCGAAGCTTCTATGGAAATAATATTTAAAAATCAGATAAAGCTTCCCATTCAAATGTTGATGGAATTTAGAGGTTATAATTCTCTTAATGAATTAACATACGTTCCTATTGATATAGATACTATCGGTATGCCTCGTACTAGCCTGAATACAGATACATCCGTAACAAACATCAAACTTGATAAAAATGGTACAACTATTTCAATTTGGGAATCTATGAATAATTACACTTCCGGGAATATACCTGATCTTCAAAGAGTAAATGGCCTTTGTGATACCTGCTCAAGTATTATTGACCTTCTGGGTTCAAATCCAGTCAAAATGCTGATCAATCCTCAGGTCAAAGTAGATGGTCGTGGGGAGTTATCAGGAAACAAAGCTATTGCGGCGACTTTTAGAGTAACAATACCATTTGCTCTTCAGTTAGAACCAATGACATTTATGGGAGGAACAGCCACAAAAATAGAAGCGTTTGAGCATGATACAAGATCAAAAATTAGAAAAGGTTTAAAAGAAACTAGTTTAATTTCGAATATTACCAATGCTTTACCATTTGGTGCGGAAGTTGCAATTTTAATGAGTAATGATTCAATGTTTCCAGCAGATCGTACTGTTGAGCAATTAGGCCTTTTTAGAGATACTCTTGCTACGTTAGGAGCTTTATTACCATCTGATAGTCTTTATATAATTAGAAGATGTAAAAACCTTTCTCCGGATAGTAGTAATGGTATTTACATTTTTGATGTAATGACTGACTTTTCAGAATGTATTGATGGTACTCCATATTTAATAAAAACAAATGGATCCGGGGTAGATACTATCATTTCATATGTTGACACATTATTTAAATTCTTATTACCAAATCCAACAGAATACTATCTATCCGGAGGCGATACTACAATTTATCATTACTTCAATTATGACTCTGTAAATAATGTGTATCTAGACAGTGTGGAGTATGCTGATGGAATGGTTGTTGTACCTGGAACTGGAACATATTTTAGCACGGTAGATACTTCAAAAATAAAATTACTCACGGGTTATGGAGATAATTACACAATGCCGAGATTTTATTTACCAGGCACTGGTAATGCAGGAGTGTTTTTATCCGTTCATGATTATCTTGACATTGGCTCTTTTATAACTTTTACATTGAGTAGCGATGGTGCACTAGGTAGTCCTTCCAATGAACTTTTCATAACTTATCCTAATGGTGGACAAACTTTTACAAATTCCGATTCGTTAGAAATTCTTTGGAGTTCTTTTGGTAATACAAATGAAACTCTTGATTTATGGTATTCCACAAGTAATGTTTCCGATTCTGCTTTTGATTCGACTAAATACCTACCCAGAAATTGTACTGTAACCGAAGGATGGGTTGAAATTGTTTCAGGAGTTGAGAATACAGGTTCTTACAAATGGAGTTTAACTGGAGTTCCAATAACTAATTATCTTAGGATAAAAATTATAGAGTCAAAATCCTCTCCAGCATGTGATATTAATGGACATTACGTAAAAATTATAAGCCCTGCTAGATCTACAAGTAGGACAAAAATTGTATCAAATAGAATACAATTTAACTTGAGAAATAGATGAAGAAAATCATATATATATTAATTATGATTACTCCTCTATTTTCCCAATCGAAAAGAGATCCTAGAGCCGTAGCTTTAGCTGGAAGTTATACAACAATAGCAAATGGAATTTTTAGCGTTGGATACAACCCTGGTTTAATTGGATTACAGCAAAATCGACCACTTACAATTCAAGCTTTTCAATTAGATTTTGGAATCATTGGCAATTTTTTTTCTATTGAAAATATTGCAAAATATAGTGGTGATACTTTATCGACAAAAGATGTTAATAGGTTTTTCAATACTTTAGAACAGCAGAGCGGACTGACTTTTTTTATGGATACCCACATGCCAATACCTTTAATAAATATTTCAAAAGGTAACTTAGCATTTTCTGCTAATAATATTTTATTGCAAAACTATAAACTACCTATTGGCCTTTTAGAACTTATATTTTATGGAAATGCAAAAAAAGCGAATCTAGATCTTGAGTTTAATTATGAAATTTTAGGGATGAATGAATACGGTCTTTCTTTTGGAATACCTTTTAGATATATGTCTTGGGGTATTACAGCAAAATATATGCAGGGACTTTTCTTTTTGGGTGTGGATGAGGATTCTTCTTCTTCAAGTTTACTTACAGATGATTTAGGTATCTATGGAAATGGTAAATATATAATCAAACAAGGTGTTGGTGGATCAGGATTTGGGTTGGATATTGGTGTAGCTTCAAGACCTTTAAATGGATGGAATTTTGGTTTATCTATTATTAATCTTATGGGATCTATTCGTTGGGAGCAGGGAGGTCATGAGTCTAGCTCAAGTCTAAATCCGCTTACTAAGAGCTTTTATCCATTCAAATGGGGAGATGATGAGTTATCATCAGACGAATACATAGAATACACTTTTACTATTGACACAATCAGAGTGGATAAAATGTCTAATGATTCCTTATTTAAAAATGAAACAAAGTTTCTTAAAATACCATCAAATGCGAAAGATTTTGTAACTAGAATGCCAGCTACTTTTAGAGCTGGAGTCTCAAAGCAGTTAGATAATTTTTTAATTGCATCTGACCTAGTTGCGGGATTTGACAACAGATACTACTCTAGGAAGCAATGGAAATGGTCTATCGGTACTGAGTGGACCCGAATGCCCTCTTTACCATTAAGAATTGGTTTTGGATGGGGTGGGGGAGACATGAAAGAATTAGGTATTGGTTTTGGTATGAAAAAGAGTGTAGTGATGTTCGATTTTGGCTTTGCATTTCGAAATGGGATGTGGCTACACACTATGAAAGGATTAAATTTATCTTTTGGATTTACTTATGTTGGTAAGGAAGATAAAGTAGCAATACCAAATTAAAAAGGTCCATCATTTAGAAATTAATTCAATTATGTTCGTGATTTCCAAAATAATCCAATACTGATGAATAAAAAAATTATATTGCCCATCCATGCTGATATAAATGGTGCTAAAATTCCTTTGAATCCCAGTGATTGTCCAAATTTTATAAAAGCATAATATCCAAAAATAACAAAAATACTTGCTCCTGCTCCAAAAGAAATTCCTCCCTTTTCTCTAATGATTACTAGTGGAATACCACACAAAACGACTATTAAATTTGTAAATGCAAATGATATTTTCAGATATCGAGTCACTTCCCATTTTATCGTTTCAACCCCGTTTTTTTTTAATTTTTTTATCATATCAGTTAATGCGAAAAAATCAAGCTCGTCTGGTTTCCTTGCTTGCTGGTGTATATCTTTAGGAAGAAAACCTAGATCAATAAGCGTATCCTGTTTGCCAATAGATACTTTTTTTTCTTTTCCTTTTTGATCAAAGAACCTAATTGAATAATTGTTAATAGACCATTTCTCTTCTTTGTTTTTCCAGTTAATTTGTTTTGCATCAATTCTTTTTGTTATTAATTCATTTCCAAGGTCAACTAATGTCAAATCAAATCCCTTTTTCTTTTGGACTGAATACTTTGTGAGTGATATATGAGTCTTTAAGTTTTTTTGAAAAATAAGATTCTTTAAAGTGTTCTTTATTTTATGTCTAGATTTTCTTTTCACATAATCTCTATCAATGTCAAAACGTTTCTCATTTCCATAGGAAACTAATTTATTATCAAGTAAAAAAGAGAAACCAGATAATAAAAACCCACTTAAAATTAATGGTATAGAGACCCTGTAGATACTAATTCCAGATGCTTTCATGGCTGTCCATTCATTTCGCTTCACTAGGTAACCCAAACTAACAACTGTCGAAATCAGAACAGACATTGGAAGTCCTATACTCAAAAAATAGGGAAGGGTATAAACGTAATATTCTAAGACAATGTTCTTGGGAACATTGTTATCCATAAATCGATCAAGATTTTCAATCAGATCCACAATTAAAAAAATAGATACAAAACCCATAATTGATAGGAAGAGGATTACTAAAAATTGGCTAAGTATATAGAGGTCTAATTTTTTAAACATTAAATTCTATGAGATAGTGATTGAATTTGATTATAATGTAGCAATAATAAAATGGTATTGAATGCAAATTTATAAAATACTCGATTCTATATTTTCCTCTCTTGCAAATGCTCTTTGGGGTACTCCGCTAGTTATTTTACTTCTAGGTGGAGGATTATATTTTGCTATTTATAGTCGCATGGCTCCCATTCTATACTTCAAACATGCAATTGAAATTTTATTAGGAAAATATGATTCAGAAGATGATCCAGGTCAAATTACTCATTTTGAAGCACTATCTAGTGCCTTAGCAGGAACAGTTGGTATGGGAAATATAGCTGGAGTAGCCGTAGCTATTCACACTGGTGGTCCAGGCGCTATTTTTTGGATGTGGATTACTGCGATATTAGGAATGAGTACAAAATTTTTTACTTGTACTCTTGCTGTAATGTATAGAGGATATGATGACAAGGGTGAAATTCAAGGAGGAGTCATGTATTTTATCGAGAAAGGGTTGGGAGAAAAATTTAAGCCACTTGGAATTATGTTTAGTATCTCTGGTCTTTTTGGCTCCATAGTATTCTTTCAAGCGAATCAACTTTCTCAAATTATTCGCGATTTTATTTATACTCCACTTGGTATTTTTCAAATTAATTCTGACCTTGGAAATTTATTCACTGGTGTATTGGTTGCAGGTTTAGTATCAGTTGTAATTTCTGGTGGTATTCAAAGGATAGCAAAGGTGGCTAGTAAACTAGTTCCTCTTATGGTTGGTTTATATCTATTGGCAGCTTTCATAATTATTCTAAAAAATATAGGGGAAATTCCTTCGGTATTTATAATGATTTTTCAAGATGCATTTACGGGTACATCTGTTGCTGGCGGTGCCATTGGAAGTATGATTATTATTGGAGTTAGAAGAGGCCTTTTTTCTAATGAGGCTGGTACAGGCACGGAAACTATGGCGCATGGAGCAGCAAAGACCAAAGAACCTGTAAGAGAAGGTTTAGTTGCTATGTTAGGTCCTTTTATTGATACGATAATTGTTTGTTCCATAACAGCAATAATCATTTTAATTAGCGGTGTTTATACCCAAAATGTAAACGGTGTATCTATGACTGCATTAGCTTTTGAGCATGAGCTTGGTATGTTAGGAAAAATATTTTTAATAATTGCAGTTTTAACTTTTGCTTTTTCGACAATGTTTGGTTATTCATTTTATGGAAGAAAATGTGTGAGTTATCTTTTTGGTACAAAAGCAAAAAATATATATAATTGGATATATGTTACCATGATTGTAGTTGCTTCTATTGCATCATTAGACATAGCGATTAATTTTGTAGACAGTGCGTATGCTCTAATGGTTATTCCAACTATGGTGGGTACCATCCTTTTGTCGCCAAAAGTAATTGCAGAAGCAAAACTATACTTTTCTAAGCTATAATTTTCCCTCCAATAAATTCCACCCTTCTAGATTTTTCTTTTGTTTTAAAATTACCCAATCGGAATATGCATCAATTACATCGGAAACTTGTTTGTCTAATATGCCACTAAGAATCAATTTTTTTTGTGCCAAGGTTTTAAAAGTTGTTGATAATTGAATTAGGGTATTTGATAAAATGTTTGCGATGAGGATATCAAACTTTTCATGAACACTTGCTTTATTTAAATTAATAAAAGGAATTTGAATATTATTTATTTTACAATTTTGAATAGCATTATCTATTGCTTTTTTATCAATCTCAGCTCCTACGACATAATCTGCTCCATATAATTTTGAAACAATAGATAAAATACCCGATCCAGATCCATAGTCAATTAATGATTTGTTGTCTATATTATTTTCTTCAATCCAATTTAAACATAGTTTTGTTGTTGGATGAGACCCCGTACCGAAACCGGTTCCTGGATTAATAATAACATTTGTTATAGATCTGTTTTTTGTTTTATGCCAGGGTGGTATAATTTGCAAATTATTGGAAACTTTAATCCCTTGAAATTGTGATTGTGATTGTAATAGCCAGTCTTGATCTTGAATAATCTTTTCGTTAATTACATGAATTTCATTGATGTTAAGATGCTTTTTGATATCCCGAATGATATCTTTTGATGATATCTTCCCATCATATAATATTGAAATGCTATGGGTTTTACTGCATATTTTTATAGGTTTATTATGAAAATGAAACCAATCAGATTCTTTAGTACCTCTTAAATCCTGAATAGATACCGATAAAATATTTAGTTCTATAAGTTGATCTGCTATTACTTTTAAATCATGCCCAGGTAATATGATAGTAATATTTTTCCAATACTCCATAGATTTGTAATTTACAGGGTATGAAATCTCTAGGCGAACTAAATACTGAAAAAAAGAATGATGCATCTTCTTCTATCGATTCTATGTCAGTTAAAAATATACTAAGAACGATAAATGAAGAAGATTCAAAAATATTAGATGCTGTAAAATTAGCAATTCCACAAATTGAAAAAACAATAAAGCTTACGGTAAAATCAATAAAAAATGGGGGAAGAGTTTTTTATATAGGTGCAGGAACTAGCGGAAGATTAGGCGTCTTAGATGCTTCAGAAATCCCACCAACCTTTTCAGCTCCAGCTGAATACTTCAATGGAATTATTGCTGGTGGAGACAATGCATTAAGAAATTCTATTGAGGGTGCAGAGGACCAAACCAAAAATGCTATTAATGATCTCAAATCTCATTCTATTAATAAATCAGATACCATTATTGGTATTTCTTGTAGCGGTGCAGCATCGTACGTTATTTCTGCATTAGAATATGCTCGTGAATTGAATGCTAAGACCATATACTTGATTACTAATCCAAACCCATTCAAAAATACTAAAGTTGATGTGATGATACAGGCAAATACGGGTCCTGAAATAATTACTGGATCAACAAGAATGAAGGCTGGTACGGCCACCAAATTAATTTTGAATATGATTTCGACAACAACAATGATCAAATTAGGTAAAGTGTACGGTAATCTTATGATAGACCTTAAAACTGTGAACAAAAAATTGATTGATAGAGGGACTAGAATTATTTCAGAAATAACAGGGCTTGACTACGATGGAGCAAAAGACAGACTTTTATCTGCAGAAAACTCAGTTAAATCAGCTATTGTAATGGAAGAATTCAAGTGCAATTTAGAAGAGGCAAAAGGAATGTTAGAAAATGTAGACGGTTTTTTACATAGGCTAATTGAAAAAAAATAAATGAAGAAGCAACCTCTTTTCAATAAGATAAACCGTAAAATATTAAAAAAAAATCTACTAAATGAAATTTTTCAAAGGGATACTGTCTCTTTTTATAAATATTTTGAAATTCAATCACCCAGCAGCTTTAGAGATGATCTGTATAAAAAATTTGATCGATTAAATATTTTTGGCAGGGTATATATTTCAAAAGAGGGTATTAATGCTCAAATTAGCGTTCCTGTGTCTAATTGGAATGAATTCATAAAGAAATTAGAAAAAATTAAAGATCTAAAGGATATTTCATTAAAGAAAGCTTTACAGGATGGAAAATCATTTTATAAGCTCACAGTTAAAGTTAAAAAAGAGCTTGTAGCATACAATGTTCCCAAAAATTCTTACAATATGCAAAAAATAGGAAACCATCTTACAGCTGAGCAATATAATAAAGCACTAGATAATCCTGAAACACTAATTGTGGATATGCGTAATTATTATGAGAGCGAAATTGGTAGATTTAAAGGAGCGATAATTCCAAACGTAGAAACCTCAAAAGAGCTGCTTCCCAAAGTAAAAAATCTTTTAGAAGGCAAAGAAGAAAAAAAAATATTACTTTATTGTACAGGCGGCATTCGATGCGAGAAAGCAAGTTCTTTTCTTATACAAAATGGATTTAAAAATGTAAATCAGCTGCAAGGTGGTATCATTCAATACACTCATGAAGTAAAAGAGAAAGGTTTAGAATCTAAATTTATAGGTAAAAATTTTGTTTTTGATGAAAGGTTGGGCGAGAGAGTTACAGAAGACATTATTTCCTTATGCCATATATGTAAATCGCCTTGCGATAATCACACTGACTGTAATAATGATGCTTGTCATATTCTATTTATTCAGTGCAATAAATGTTTTAAAATGTTGAAAGGGTGCTGCTCTGAAGAGTGTAGGAATTTTGCTTCACTTCCATTAGAAAAGCAAAAATTATTGCGAAAGGATCCAGAGAAGGTAGTTTCGAAAACATTTTTTGACTCTCGAATAAAACCTAAGCTCAAAGAGAAAGTTTGAGTTATCCAATTCTTTATTCGTTTAGAAGGTGTCCATATGCAATGCGAGCAAGAATGGCCTTGGCTTATTCTAAAATATCTTATGAGCACAGAGAGATTCTTCTTAAGGATAGACCTAAAAGTCTTTATGAATTATCAAAAAAAGGTACGGTTCCAGTTTTACAATTAATGGATGGAACTGTAATTGATGAAAGTATAGATATAATGAAATGGTGTATTCAGCAAAATGATTTAAATAATTGGTATAAAGATGAATGCTCCTTACAGGACAGCATGATACTAAATAATGATAACGAATTTAAGTATTGGCTAGACCGATACAAATATCATATCAGATATGAAGAAAATTCTTTTGAAGAATACAAAAAAAATATAAAAAAATTCTTTAATCAGTACAACCTTATTTTAGAAGGCCAGTCTTTTTTTTTAGGACATAAAATAAGTTTAGTTGATATAGCACTTATGCCATTTATTCGGCAGGGTGCACATGTCGAATTAAGTTGGTTTAGTGAGAATTTTCCATCACTGTTGGAGTGGCTTGAAAATCTAAAAGCACATCCATTGTTTTTATCTGTTATGAAAAAATTCGACACTTGGGAAGAAAATAGTAAAGGACATATTTTGGAATGGTGAAAATTAAACTTTTATTTTATCTTCGATTCATTACCTCTTTGGTATATGCTTCTGGCAATCATTCAGAAACAGTTTTAATCACAGACTCAATTTTTACTGCTGAGATTATCAGAGATCAGTGGGGTGTTCCTCATATTTATGGAAAAAGAGACGCAGATGCATCGTTTGGTCTTGCTTACGCTCACTCTGAAGATGATTTTGAAACTATACAGGATGTTATTTATGCATTGAGAGGTGATTTATCAATGTTGCATAGTGGTAGAGATGCAGCTGTGAATGATTATTACGTACATTCTATGGATTTCTGGGGAATGATTGAAGAAAGATATGAAAATGAAATTCCTAAAGATGTTAAGGTATTATGTAAAGGATATGCAGCAGGTATAAATAAATTTCTTTTGGATAACCCCTCAAAAAAAAGAAAAGGTTTTGAGGGTGTGACTGCTGAGGATGTAATTGTAGGTTTTTCTCATCGTATGCCATTTATGTTTGGTCTAGATGGTGTGCTTAAAAAACTTTCCCAAAAAAACCCTCCTGAAATTATTGGATTTGATGAGGAGGGTCAGCAAGGTCCTTTTGATATGTTGGGAAGTAATTTTATGGCAATATCCCCAGAACGTTCAAGTGATGGCTATACTCGACTTTGGATTAATACCCATCAGCCTTGGGATGGACCGGTTGCGTGGTACGAAGCGCACCTTGTAAGTGAAGAAGGATGGGATTTTTATGGTGGCTTATTCCCAGGGTCTCCTGTGCCTCTTATCGGCCACAATCCATATTTAGGTTGGAGCCATACTGTGAACTCACCAGATCTTATAGATGTTTACAAATTAACCATCAATGAGAAAAATAAAGATCAATACTGGTTTGAAGGATATTGGAAAGATATGGATCTCCGTATAGCTAATATAAAGGTAAAAATACTAGGGCTGATCCCTTGGAAGTTCAAAAGAGTAGTAAAAAAATCTATTCATGGGCCTGTTATTGAATTTGATCATGGAAGTTATGCGATAAGAATTTCATCAATTAAAGACCTTCGGTTTTTAGAGCAATGGTATCGGATGGGTAAGGCTCAAAACTTTTCAGAATTCAAAGAGGCGATGAAAATACATGCGATACCTATGTTCAACACAGGATATGCTGATAGAGACGGTAACATTTATTATGTTTATAATGCTAAAATTCCAAAAAGAGATCCACGATACAATTGGAAAAAAATTCTTCCTGGCGAAAGCAAACGCACCCTTTGGTATGATTACGTCCCTTATGATCAACTTCCCCAGGTTTTTAACCCTTTCGAAGGTTTTTTCCAAAATTGTAATAGTAGTCCATACCTTGCTACGGGAAGTAAAGTAGATGTAACTCAAGCTCTCCCGGATTGGACTGGTATTGAGACTCATCAAACAAATAGAGCATTACGCTCTTTGGAGACATTTGGAGTTGATCCTTCTATATCTAGAGAGGAATTTTTTCAATATAAATTTGATGTTAGATACTCTAGAGAATCTATCCTGGCTAATGTTAGGGAACGTTATTTGATTGAAATAACTGAAAAAGGAATTCCTGAAGATATTGAAGCGGCAGTTCGTTTAATTAAGAATTGGGATTTAAGTGCTGACTCATTAAATAAAAACGCAGCACTCGCAATTCTTTCACTTCCAAATGCATTTAGAATGGATGAATTAAAATATGATCGTGATACTGTAACAAAAAAAATTAGAGAAAATATCAAGTTTCTAGAAAATAATTTTGGAAGGATTGATGTCCCAATGGGAAGGGTCCTTTAGATTGATACGTGGCGATACTGATTTGCCATTATCTGGAGGGCCAGGAACACTTAGAGCAATGTATTACAAAAAATCTGGGCAAAAATATAAGGCAATTGCTGGAGATTGCTACATACAGGCTGTTGAATGGAGTCCAGAAAAAAAAATTAATGCTTGGAGTATTCATCAGTATGGAAGTGCAACGAAAAATAAAGAATCTATTCATTATGATGATCAGTCAAAGATGTTTTCCAAGCATGAAATGAAACAAATTCGACCTTGAAGAAATATATCTTTATATCATTCTTTATGTTTTGTTCTTTTAATTGTGAAAGACTTGAACTAATTCCAATTACAGCTGAAAGTATAAACAAGCATATTTCTAGTTTTAAGGGAGAAAAAGCCGTTTTATTAAATATCTGGGCTCTATGGTGTATTCCTTGTAAAGAAGAATTTCCAATGATAGTAAAATTAGATAATGAAATAAAAGATTTAGAGGTTGTTTTTATTAGTGCAGATTTTGAAGACCAAATAGAAGGTGTTATTGACTTTTTAAGTAATTATGAAGTAGGAAATAAATCATATATAAAGGATGAAAAGGATGAGCCATTTATTATAGGAATAAATCAAAATTGGACGGGAAGTCTTCCTTTCACAATTATATATTCAAAAAAATCTGGTTCAGTAATAGATTTATGGGAAGGTAAAAAATCTGAATCAAAATTTAAATCTGCAATAAATATTGCGATAAACTCTTAATGAAGAAAAATCCTAATTTGGTTATACAATTCAGTTTTTTTCTTTATAATTAGAAGTGCTTATTTATTTATAATTAATTATGACTAGTATAAAAAGAAAAAATAGTTTCAGAAAAGATCTTAAATTAATTATTCTTGCTGGAGGTAAGGGTACTCGATTATCTGAAGAAACCTATTTAAAGCCAAAGCCAATGGTGAAGATTGGGGATTACCCCATTCTTTGGCATATTATGAAGTCATTCTCTTGTTTTGGTATAAATGAATTTGTAGCAACACTTGGATACAAATCAGAGGTTGTAAAAAACTATTTTTTAAACTTTAAAAAATTTTCTGGTGATTTAAGTATTGATCTAAAAACAGGAAAAATTTTGCAAAATAAAAAGAATTGGGAAGATTGGAAAATTCATCTTTTAGATACAGGTAAAAACACTCAAACAGGAGGAAGGATAAAACAGGCAATGAACTTTTGTAGCGGGGAAAGAATTATGGCAACATATGGGGATGCATTAGCGAATGTGAATATCACAAATCTATTGGAGTTCCATAAATCTCACGGAAAATTAGCGACTTTGACCGCTGTAAGACCACCTTCTCGTTTTGGAGATGTAAACATAGATGATGGGAGAGTTATCGATTTTAAAGAAAAAAGCCAAGCGGGTAAGGGATGGATAAATGGTGGGTATTTTGTTTTAGAACCGGAAATTATTGATTATATCCCTTCTTTAAATACTCCGTTCGAAGAGAGTCCTCTTCAAACGTTATCAAAAGAAGGGCAACTTATGGCTTATAAGCATCAAGGATTTTGGCAGCCGATGGATGTTATTCGTGAAAAAGAATTATTAGAAAAACTGTGGCTGGAAGATAATGCACCATGGAAAATTTGGTAAGTTGTTAAATAAAAAATTTTGGAAAGGTAAAAATGTTCTGATAACAGGGCATACCGGATTTAAGGGGACATGGATATCTCAATTACTCATTGAATTAGGTGCTAATGTAAGTGGTCTATCTTTGCTGGAGGCACCATCAAAACCATGTTTATATGACTTACTAGGACTCGAAAAAACCCTTGTTGATTTAAGAGGAGATATAACAAGTTTAAAGACATGTAAAAAAGCCGTTAATAATTCTAATCCAGATATATTAATTCATATGGCTGCACAGCCATTAGTAAGATTATCATATCAAAAGCCAATTCTTACCTATAATACCAATATAATGGGGACTGTAAATATTTTAGAAGCAGTGAGAAACCTTGATTCTATTAAAGCTATTTTAGTTGTAACGTCAGATAAATGTTATAATAATACTGGTTCTGGAGAATCTTTTAATGAAACAAGTATGCTTGGAGGTGATGACCCCTATAGTAGTTCAAAAGCTTGTGCAGAGCATATATCTTTGGCTTATTATAAATCATATTTTTGCTCTAATAATATTGGGCTAGCTACTGCAAGAGCAGGAAATGTTATTGGAGGTGGCGATTGGTCGAATGACAGGCTCATACCTGATATCATTAAGGCTTGGATAAAAAATGAATCAGTTATAATTAGATCTCCTAATGCAATTAGACCTTGGCAACATGTATTAGAACCAATATGTGGTTATTTGAAACTAATTCAATTACTTTATTTTGAATCAAATAAATTTTCAGGGCCATGGAACTTTGGTCCTGATCAAAATAAAATAAAATCTGTGTTAGATACTGTTAAAATGTTTCAAAAATTTTGGAGCGGTAAATCAAGTGTAAAAGTTCAAACAGATAATTCATTGCATGAGGCAAATATATTAAAGCTCGACAATACAAAGATGAAAAAAAAATTGGGAATAAAACCAAAAATGAGTTTTGAAGAAGCTTTAAATAATACAATTCAATGGTATGAAGGATTTTATTATAAAAAGAATATTAAAGATATTACTTCCCGACAGACTAACGATTATATTTCTTCCTGATTATTAAAAAAAATATTTAATTTTGTTTCAATGACTAAAAGTAAAAATAAAAATAAAGATATATTTATTTCTTATGCTAAAACGGTTTATGGTCAGGAAGAAATAAACGCAGTAGTAAAATGTTTAAATGAATCTACCCAAATGGGTAAGTATTCAAAAAAATTTGAAAAAAAGATTGCAAAGCTTTTCGATAAAAAACATTGTTTATACGTTAACTCAGGCTCTTCTGCTCTGTACATTGGAATAGAGGCTTTTAATTTTAAAAAAAATAGTGAAGTGATAACTCCCGCACTTACTTTTTCGACTTCTGTTGGTTGTTTAGTTAAAAATAATTTAATACCTGTATTTATTGATGTTGAAGAAAATACCTTCAATATTAATCCTGATAAAATTGAAGAAATGGTTACTGATAAAACAGTTGCTATTCTTGCTCCGAATTTATTAGGAAATATTTGCAGATGGGAAGAAATTAAATTGATAGCAGATAAATATGATTTGAAAATTATTGAAGATTCAGCTGATACTCTTGGAGGTTCCATAAATGGTTTACCCTCAGGTCATTATAGTGATATGTCTATAACTAGTTTTTATGGATCACATATTATTAATTGTGCTGGTAATGGTGGAGCTCTTTGTCTAAATGATAAAAATGTTTTTTCGCAAGCAAAACTATTGAGATCTTGGGGAAGAAGTTCCTCTCTTTTTGATGAAAGAAGTGAGGATATTAAAAACAGATTTAATATCAATTTAGATGGTATTGATTATGATGCCAAGTTTGTTTTTGAAACTATAGGCTACAATTTAGAAGGTAGCGAAATAGGAGCTTCATTTGGCTTAGCTCAATTAGATAAATTGAATGATAATATTTTAATTAGGCAAAAGAATTTTAAGAGGCAGTATGATTTCTTTGAAAAACATAAGGAATTTTTCATCAATCCGAAGCAGACAAGCAATAGTTATACAGCATGGTTAGCTTATCCGATTTTACTTAAGGATAATATCCCCTTTACAAGAAAACAATTTCAAATATATCTTGAGGACCGGAATATCCAGACTAGAGTAATTTTTACTGGTAACATAAATAGGCAGCCCGGTTTTACTAATATTAAGAAGAGAGTACATCCGAATGGCTATCCTAATGCAGATTTTGTTATGAAAAATGGAGTTTTACTTCCATGTCATCACGGGCTAACTGAAGAAATGTTTAAAAAATTCATTTTACTATAAATCAATTTCTAAAAAATTATGCTAAGTGATTACCTATCTGTATCCCTCCAAAAATTAAAATATGACAAGCAATTTTGTCTTCCAGTCACCAATGATAAATCAATTGTTGGTTTTTTAAGTCCGATTACTTTTTTTGATATTGAGAATGATTCTATTATAAAAATGTTAAAAGATTGGAGGAACCACAATGTTGGAGCCTATCTAGATCAAAGAAAAACAACTATAATAGAAACTCGTAAATGGTTGAATGATCATGTTTTAAAGAATCATTCTAAAATTCTTTTTTTTCTTAAATCAGTTGATGGTGTTCCGATTGGTCATGTTGGGTTGGCGAATGGTTTGAAAATAATTAACTCTATTGAAATGGATAATATAGTTAGAGGCAAATTAAATTTTGAAAATGGTATCATTACTCTAGCTTTATATGATCTTATTACATGGGTGTTTACTTCATTTGGTTACCAAAAAGTTTATTTAAGGGTGTTCTCTGATAATAATAAGGCAATTACGTTGTATCGCAGGTTAGGATTTAAAGAGATAAAGAAGTTTCCCCTAGGTTATAAATTAGAAAACAATATCAAAATTTTTTTTATTTTAAGTGAAGAAGTAGTAGCAGAAAAATACTTTTCGCATATGGAACTCCAAAGAGCATGTCATTTTTTTAACTACAATAATATTAAGGAATATAAATAGAAATGATT